>NZ_CP067136.1:1770000-2070000 GCF_028553785.1 Paracoccus fistulariae | reverse complement strand
TCTACGGCGGCGGGATCGCGTTCGAGCAGGAATTGCTGAAAGAGCACACGCTGGCAATGCAGGCCGGCGATACACGCGGCTATATCTATCAGCTGTTGGCGGCCTCGGGCTGGACCAGCTATCTGTGGCTGCGCCAGATCCGGATCCCCGCGCTGATCCTGATGGGCAGGGACGATCCGCTGGTGCCGCCGGTCAACGGCCGCATTCTGGCGCGCCGCCTGCCCAATGCCACGCTGGAAACGGTAGATTGCGGGCATCTGTTCATGCTGACCCAGGCCGAGCGGATCGCCGACCGGGTCGAGGCGTTCATTCACGGCGACACGATGCAAGAGGACGCCAAGGCGGTCGGGTGAGGGCCAGAGCATGCGCAAGCCCAGGGTCCTTGACGCGCCGGTCGCCCGCGTGAATGAGGCGCCGGACAATGCCAGATCCGTTCGACGCACCGCGACGGGCATTCTGTGCGCTTTGCTGGTCGTGTTCATCGCCACCTCGATCCCCGATGATCCGCCGGTCTGGATCCTCTTCATCCGTGCCATGGCCGAGGCGGGCATGATCGGCGGGCTGGCCGACTGGTTCGCGGTCGAGGCGCTGTTCCGGCGCCCGCTGGGCCTGCCCATCCCGCATACCGCGCTGCTGCCGACAAACCAGAAACGCGCGGCCAGGAATATCGCGCGCTTCATCGACGAATATTTCATGGTTCCGGGTCAGCTTGTCGCGCAGATCCGCGCCGTCGATCCCCTGCAGAAGGTGATCGATTGGCTGAAACAGCGCGAAAACGCCCGCATTGTCGGGGACGAGATCTCATGGGCGGTTCGCATGCTGCTGTCGGCGCAACTGGATCGGGGCGTGCCCGCGCCGGTGCGGCAGCTGATCTCGGACACATTGCGTCGGGTGGCGGCGTCGGAACAACTGGAGGATCAGGTCGCCGCCCTTCTGAAAAGCTCGCTTGAGGGCGAGGTGCTGGACGCCGTGCTGCTGCAGGTCCGCAAGGCGATCGACGAAAACCGTACCGAGATCGTCCGGCTGGTTCAGGATCGCAGCCGCTGGTGGATCGCCAAGGGGGTGGACCGGCAGATGGCCGCCCTGCTGGTCGACGGCGTGCTGTCGGTGCTGGATGAGCTTGGCGATCCGTCCTCGCCGCGGCGGGCGGGCTTTGCCCGCTCGGTCTCGAAGATCATTGACCGGTTCCGCGAGGATCGCATGATCTCGAAGCTGATCGAGGAGAGCCTGAAAGGCCGCGAAGGGTCCGACCGGTTCATGCGTGCGGTCGATGACCTGATGCAGGCGGTGCTGGCAGAGATCGACCGGCAGGCCACGCGCGACCCGGACGGGTTCTCGGATGCGATGGCCGATGCGATCCAGGATATCGCGCGCTATCTGGACGAAAACGACGCCGCGCGCGAAGCGATGTCCGGCCGGCTGGAAACCGCGCTGGTGACCGTGCTGGACGCGCTGCGCGATCCGGTGCGGGACTACATCGCGCAGACGATCATCGACTGGGACAGCGACGCGCTGGTCACCCGGATCGAATCGGAAGTGGGCCGCGACCTGCAGTTCATTCGCATCAACGGATCCGTTCTGGGCGCGCTTCTGGGCGGTTTTTTCTTCCTGATCGGGCGTTACGTGCTGTAAAAACGCAAAGTGTCGCTGCGTCGCAGCATTTTCTATGTTGCAGCGCAGCATTTCCATCCTATTTCTTGGGCATGAGCGAAAGAGGAAGGATGAAAACCATGACCAAGAAGACCGAAACCAAGCAAGCCGAAACCGTCGTCGAAAACAAAGCGACCGGCGAAGCAATTGAAAAAGTGACCGGCAAAGTGGCCGAAACCGGCAAGGCTGTCAGCGGCCTGTTCTCGGCGCTGACCACCGGCACCCGCACCGCGCTGGAAGGCGTGATCGCCGTTGACAAGACGCTGCTGGGCTATGTTGGCGAAGCCGCGAAAAGCTATGCCAAGCTGGGCCGCCAAAGCTTCCAGGCCTCCAGCATGAGCGAGCTGTTCGACCTGCACGTCGCCCACGCCCATGACCGCATCGAACAGAACGCCGCCAATACGCGTGAAGTTCTGGACCTGGCGCAGACCAAGGCGAAAGAAGCCTATGCCCCGATCCAGGAGGTCGTGTCGGCCTATCTGCCTGAAAAGAAAACCGCGGCCTGATTAGCCTGACCGCGATGAAAAAGGGGCACCCTCGGCTTGTCCGGTGGTGCCTTTTTCTATGGGCTGCGCGGCGTGACGCCGCCGTGACGGCACCGGCCTGCCGAAGCCTTAAGACATGATCAGCCCCCCATCCACATTGATCGTCTGGCCGGTGATGTAATCCGCATCCTGACTGGCCAGAAAGGCGACAAGCCCCGCGACATCCTTTCCTTCACCCGCGCGTTTCATCGGGATGTTCTGGACCCAGCTTTCCATCAATTCGCCCGGACCGTAATCGCCCAGCATCCGGCCCCAGACCCGGTCGTTATAATCCCACATTTCGGTCCTGATGATGCCCGGGCAGATGGCGTTCACGGTGATGCCATCCAGGGCCACCTCTTTCGCAAGGCTTTGGGTCAGGCCCATCACCCCGAATTTCGAGGCCGCATAATGCGGCGTGTAGATGAACCCGTCGCGGGCCTGCCCGGAGGCGGTATTGATCAGCTTTCCGCCCCGGCCCTGCGCGCGCATCCGGCGGATGGCCTCTTGGCAGCACAGGAAGACGCCCTTGGTGTTGACCGACATCGTGGCGTCCCATTCGGCCTGCGTCAGATCCTCGACCTTGGCGATGGTGATGATGCCGGCGTTCTGGATGGAGATATCGACGCCGCCAAAGCGGTCGCTGGCGACATCATACAGCGCCCGGACCTGCGCGATATCCGTCACGTCGCAAAGAACGCCCGCCGCCTCTGCCCCGCTGCTGCGCAGGCTTTCGGCGGCCTCATGGACCTGATCTTCGACCGAGGCAATGACGATCCGGGCGCCCTCGGCGGCAAAGCGTTCGGCCATGGCAAAGCCGATCCCCTTATTGCCGCCTGTGATCACAACAGTCTTTCCGGTAAAGCGCTTGTCCATGACGTTTCCTTTTGCGTATGTGCGGATCTAGGTTGATACCAGCCGTTCGGCGGTGAATCTGTCGGTGATCAGCAGGTCGATCACCCCGGTGCGCAATGCCCCGCGAATGGCAGCGGTCTTTGACTGGCCGCCCGCCAGCGCAATGACACGGTCAACATGGGACATTTCCTCCAGCGTCATCCCGATCACGCGATCATCCAGCGGCGTTTTCACGAAGCGGCCGTTTTCATCGAAAAAGCGCAGGCTCATATCGCCGACGCCGCCCGCCTCGGCGATATCGGCCAGTTCGCGGGACGAAAACACATTGCCGCTGCGGGCCAGCATGGCAGATGGCTCCATCGCGCCGATGCCGACGATGGACAGGGTGACCTTGCCGAACAGATCCATGGTTTCGCGGACATAGGTGTCGCCCAGCAGAACCAGCTTGGCCTCGCGCGATTGCGCCACGCCCGGCGCGCTTAGCAGATGCGCTTCGGCGCCGGTCAGCTTGGCAAGCCGGGTCGTCAGCTGGTTGGCATGGATCTGCACCGTCGGATCGCCCATCCCGCCCAGCGTCTGCACGACGCAGCGTGCCTTGCCGTTCTTCATTGGGTGGATGTTATCGACCATGCGCAGGATGGTTTCCGACCAGCTGGAAACGCCGATGATCTCGCCGCTTTGCAACGTGGCTTCAAGGAAATGGGCGGCGGCCTCACCGATCCGGGCCATGATGGCGCTGTCGCGATCTTCGGTACATTCGACGATGATCGCCTCGGGCAGGTCGAATGTCGCCCGCAGCTCTGCCTCCAATTCGGTATAGGTGCCAGAGGGAGAGACGACGGTGGTGCGCACGATCTCTTCTTCCTGCGCGCGTTTCAGCATGCGCGACACCGTGGCCTGCGAAATGCGCAAATGCCCGGCGATATCGGCCTGTCTTTGTCCTTCCACATGATACATCTGTGCGACGCGTGCGATCATTCTGAGTTCATTCAATCGAGCCATGGCCCCGCCCCTGTGTAGTGCATAATTATTCACTACACTTGCGCCACGGTGCGGGCAATCGCCTTCCTCCATGCGGTCAGGTTGGCATCCCGTTGCGCCGGGGGCATGGACGGCTTCAGTGGCGCGTCGTGATTGGCCAGCGATGCAATCGCATCCAGATCGGGCCAGAAACCTGTCGCCAGCCCGGCCAGATGCGCGGCGCCGATGGCCGAGGCCTCGCTGTTCCGGCAGGGGATCACCGGGTGATCCAGATAGTCCGATACCATCTGCATCAGATATCGATTCCTGCTTGGACCACCATCGACGAACAACCGGCCAATGCCCTTGGCGATGCGCTGCATGATGGCAAAGACGTCCTGAACCTGAAGCGCCATGCTTTCGGCCGAGGCGCGCGCGATATGCGCGGGGGTGGCGCCAAAGGACAGTCCGCAGATCAGGCCGCGCGCCTCGGCCGCCCAATGCGGCGCGCCAAGCCCGACATGGGCAGGCACCAGCGAGACACCCCCGCTATCATCCACCGTCTGCGCCAGCCGCAGCAGATCGTCGACATCGGACAGGCCCAGCAATCTGGCCGTCCAGGGCAGGATCGAGGCGCTGACCAGAATATTGCCTTCGAAGGCATAGACCGGCTGACCGTTCAGCGACCAGGCGATGGTGGTCGTGATGCCCGCAGGCGGAACGATGAATTCGGGAATGGTCGTCATCACCGAAGAGCCGGTGCCGAAGGTGATCTTGCCGTCGCCTTTGTCAAACGCGCCATGACCGAACAGCGCGGCATGGGAATCACCGATGGCCGAGGCGATCGGGATGCCGTCAGGGATGCCCTCGACGCCTCGGGTGGTCCCAAAGACATGGGCGGAATCCTGCACCTGCGGCAGCATGGACGGGTCGATGCCGAACAGGCTGCAAAGCTGGTGATCCCAGCGGTTCTGGGCCAGATTGAACAGCTGCGTGCGTGCCGCGTTGGACCGGTCGGTGGCGTGTACCCTGCCGCCCGAGAATTTCCAGATCAGCCAGCTATCCACGGTGCCGATGCAGATATCGCGCTGAGAATCCCCGTAATGTTCCAGCAGCCAGGCGGCCTTGGTCGGCGGAAACAGCGGATCCAGCGGCAGGCCGGTCCGTGCGATCACCTCTGGCTCATGCCCTGCATGCCGCAGCGCCTCGCAGGCGGGGGCGGTGCGGCGGCATTGCCAGGTGATGACCGGGCCAAGCGGCGCGCCGCTGCGGCGGTCCCAGATCAGGACGGATTCGCGCTGGTTGGAAATGCCAAGCGCGACGATGCGACTGTCCGGGGCGTGCGCCAGACAGGCTTTCACCGCCTGCAGGGTCGCGTCCCAGATCTCCATCGCATCCTGCTGCACCCAGCCGGGTTGGGGATGCTGGATGGGGACGGGCGCAGAGCCGCTGGCGATGATGCTGCCCGATTGCGACAGCAGCACGGCCTTGGAATTGGTCGTGCCTTCATCGATCGCCAGAACAGCCTGCTGCGCCATGATCCTATCCCTTTCTTGTCAGCAATTCCGCCGCGCTGTCCGCAATGGCGTCCGGCGACATGCCAAAATCGTCCAGCAGGGCATTGGCCGAGGCTGTATGCGCAAAGACACCCGGAACGCCAAGCCGGGTCATCGGCACCGGGTGGTGATCGACGATCACCTCGGCCACGGCGCTGCCCAGCCCGCCGAAGGTGGTATGTTCCTCGCAGGTCAGGATGGCGCCGGTGTCGCGGGCGGCGGTCAGGATGGCGTCCTGGTCGATCGGGCGGACACTGGCCATATTCAGCACCCGGGCCTGAATCCCGCGCTGTTCCAGCAGGCTGGCCGCGATCATGGCGCGATGGCTGAGGACGCCATTGGCGATGAGGGTGACATCATCCCCGTCGCGCAGGATATTGGCCTTGCCCAGTTCGAAGACATGATCTTCGGGCAGCAGGTCGGGTACGCCCACGCGGCTGAGGCGCAAAAAGCAGCCGCCGTCATGTTCCGCCGCCCATTTCACCGCCGCCGCCGTTTCGATCCGGTCCGCAGGTGCGATGACCGGCACATTCGGCAGCGCCCGGATCCAGGCGAAATCCTCGATCGAATGGTGGGTCGGGCCAAGTTCGCCATAGGCCATGCCGGAACTGATGCCGACAAGTTTCACATTGGTCTGTGAATAGGCGACATCCGCCTTGATCTGTTCCAGAGCCCGGCCCGTCAGAAAGGGCGAGGCCGCGCAGACGAAGGGGATCTTGCCGCTATTGGCAAGCCCCGCGCCGACGCCGACCATATTCTGTTCCGCAATCCCGACATTGATCAGCCGTTGCGGAAATTTATCGCGAAATCCGCCCAGCTTGGACGAGCCGACCGAATCGTTGCAGACGGCGACGATGGCGTGGTTTTCCGCCGCCAGATCTTCCAGCATGGCGGTAAAGGCATCGCGGCAATCATGCAGTTTTGCGGTTTCGAAGGGCATATTCATCCTGCGGCCTCCTCCAGCTCGGCCATGGCCTGTTTATACTGTTCTTCATTCGGCACCTTGTGATGCCAGGCGACATTGTCGGTCATGAAGGAAATGCCCTGACCCTTGTTGGTATGGGCGACGATGCATTTCGGCCTGCCCGCCACCACCGTCTGCGGCGACAGTGCGTGACAGATCTGCGCCATATCGTGTCCGTCGATCTCATCGACTGCCCAGCCAAAGGCCTCCAGCTTGGGGCGCAGCGGGGCCAGATCGTTGGTTTCGGCCAGCCGGGCACCCTGTTGCAGACGGTTATGGTCGATGATCAGGGTCAGGTTATCCAGCTTGAACTGCGCCGCTGCCATGATCGCTTCCCAGTTAGAGCCCTCTTGCATCTCGCCATCGCCGGTAATGACGAAGGTGCGCCATGCCGCGCCGTCCAGCTTGGCGCCTGTCGCCATGCCAACCCCGACCGGCAGGCCGTGACCCAGCGGGCCGGTATTGGTTTCGACACCGGGCACCTTGACCCGATTCGGGTGGCCGTTCAGGCGCGAATTCGGCCTGAGAAAGGTCGAAATCTCTTCCTTCGGGATGAACCCTTTTTCGGACAGCACGACATACAGCGCCAGCGCGGTGTGCCCTTTGCTGAGAACCAGCCGGTCCCGGTCAGGATCCATCGGGGCCTGCGGATCGATGGACATGGTGTGGAAATAAAGCGCGGTCAGCAGGTCGGTCACTGACATTTCGCCGCCGATATGCCCGGCACCTGCTTCGTAGACGGCCTGAAGATCACGGCGCCGGATGCGGTTGGCGACAGCGCGGAGTTCCTGTGGTTCCATGATGTCCTCTGGATAAATATTCTGATAACAGTAAATATACCATTAGAGCCCCTGTCAAGTTGTGCCTGCCGGGGCACTGGAAATTTAATTTGCCGAGCTGTAACGCGATGCTTGACGGGTGACGCATCGCAGGTTATGGATTTTACATCACATATGAATAATTATGCGATTGAGGAGGGCCAGATGACCGCAACGCAGTCTCCCGCCGCCCGGAAATCCCGGATTTCCGATCTGCTTTCGCTAAGTGGCGCGACCGGTCCGCTGATCGGCCTGCTGTTGCTTTGCATCTTCCTGTCATTCGCGACCGATTCCTTCATGACGGCCAGAAACCTGCTGAACGTTCTGGACCAGATCACGGTGCTGGGGATCATGGCGGTCGGCATGACCTTCGTGATCCTGATCGGCGGGATCGACCTGTCGGTCGGGTCGATCCTGGCGCTGGCGATGATGGTGATGGGCTATCTGGCCAATAGCGTCGGGCTGCCGCTGCCGCTGGCAATTCTGGCGGCGCTGGCCGTGGCGGCCTTTTCCGGCGCCTTGTCCGGTCTGCTGACCACGACATTTGCGGTGCCCGCCTTCATCTCGACATTGGCGATGATGTCGATTGCGCGCGGTCTGGCCAATATGATCACCGACGGCCAGCAGATCGTGGGCTTTCCGGCCTGGTTCAGCATGCTGTCCTTTACCCGCTATGGCGGTTTCCTGACCGTCACCGTCGCGGTGATGCTGGTGGTCTTTGCCATCGGCTGGATCTTCCTGCGCTATACCAGCGGCGGCCGCAGCCTCTACGCCATCGGCGGCAACCCCGAGGTGGCGCGCCTTGCGGGCATCAACGTCAAGCTGTTCACGGTCGGGGTTTACCTTGTTTCGGGGCTCTTGGCAGGGCTGGCGGGGATCGTGCTGGCGATGCGGCTGGATGCAGTGCAGCCGACCGCGGGATTTACCTATGAGCTGGACACGATCGCGGCGGTGGTCATCGGCGGAACCTCTCTTTCCGGCGGGCAGGGCGGCATTGTCGGGACGATCATCGGGGTTCTGATCATCGGCGTCCTGCGCAACGGGCTGAACCTGCTGGGCGTGTCGCCCTTTACGCAGGCGGTGGTGATCGGCGTCGTCATCGCGCTGGCCGTCGCGGCCGAGTCCTTCAAGAAGCGCTGAACCAGCTTTCGGCGGCTTCCCCTGCCGCCAATCCTGTCCGGTCCACGGGCCGACATCCCACGGGCTCCGGACCATATCGGGCCCCACAATGATCCAACGGAGGAGATGCACATGAAACTCAAAGCAACCCTGATGGCGGCCAGCGCGATGGCACTGACGGCCTTTGCCCCGGCCAGCGCGGAAGAGGTCCAGAAGATCGGTCTGGCCGTGGCCAACCTGCAGGCCGATTACTTCAACCAGATCAAGCTGGGGGTCGAGGCCTATGCCACGGAAAAGGGGATCGAGGTGATTACCGTCGATGCCAAGAATGACGGTGCCACGCAGGTCAGCCAGGTTCAGGATCTGCTGGCGCAGGGCATCGACGCCTTCATCTATATCCCCGCCGGGGCTGCGGCTGCGACGGTGCCCGCGCGCCTTGCCAAGGCCGAGGGGATCCCGGTCGTCAATGTGGACCGCAATGCCGAAGGCGAACCCGGCGATACCTTCATTGCGACCGACAATGCCGCCTCGGCCTATGAGGTGTGCAAATACATCATCGACCAGGCGGGAGGTGAAGGCAAAATGCTGATGATCCACGGCCAGAAGGGCACCACGCCCGAGGTCGAGCGGACCAAGGGCTGCATGAAGGCCATCGAGGAAAATCCGGGCGTCGAGGTGGTCGGCGAACAGTGGAGCAATCAGTGGTCGCAGGATGAAGGGCTGAACATCACCCAGAACCTGTTGCAGGCCCATCCCGACACTTCGATCATCTTCGCGCAATCCGATGCCATGGCGCTTGGCGCGGCGCAGGCGATCAAGGTCTCGCAAATGCAGCAGCGCATCTATCTGGGCGGTTTTGACGGCGACACGACCGCGCTGCCGATCCTGGCCCAAGGCGGCTTTGACGCCACCGCGACCCAGCAGGTGCGCGGCATTGGCCGTCTGGCGGTGGACAGCGCGATCAAGCTGGCCGCGGGCGAGGAATTGCCGGCCGAACAGCTTTTGCCGGGCTATCTGACAACGCCGGAAAACGCGCCGGAATACGTCGCCGAGCATCCCTGATTGCAGCCCTGCCTGCCGGTCGGCCCCGATCACGGGTCGGCCGGCACAAGGACCGATTGACCGAAAGGATCCATGATGACTGTCGAGGCTTCCAAACCGATCCTGTCGCTGCGCGACATTCGCAAAAGCTATGGTCCGGTCAAGGTTCTGCACGGGATCGATCTGGATATCCGCGCGGGCGAGGTGGTCGCACTTCTGGGCGAAAACGGTGCCGGAAAATCGACCCTGTCCAATGTCATCTCGGGCACGGTGCAGGCCAGTTCGGGCCAGATGACATGGCAGGGCCAGCCCTATGCCCCGGCCAATCCGCGCGCCGCCATTGATGCGGGCGTCGGCATGATCCATCAGGAATTGCTGCTGCTGCCGCATCTGTCCATCGCCGAAAACATCTTTGTCGGGCGCTATCCGAAGAAGGGCGGCCGCATTGACCGCACGGAGATGGAGAACCGCGCGCGCAGCGGATTGCACCGCCTTGGGCTGGATATTCCGCCGGGTCGCGTGGTCGAGGGGCTGTCGACCGCCAATCAGCAGCTGATCGAGATCGCCAAGGCGCTGACCCTGAACGCCAGACTGCTGATTCTGGATGAACCGACCGCCGCGCTTGGCGGCGAGGAAACGCAGATGCTGTTCCGCCAGATCGAGCGGCTGAAATCCGAAGGCGTCGGAATCATCTACATCTCGCACCGTCTGGAAGAGATCAAGCAGATCGCCGACCGGATCGTGGTCATGCGCGATGGCAACAAGGTGCAGGAATTCGACAGCGCCGATATCCCGATCCGCACCATTGTCGAGGCGATGGTCGGGCGCAGCCTGGACCGCATGTTCCCGACCGTGCCCGAGCCGACGGATCAGACGGTGCTGGAGATCCGCAACCTCAGCTCGGCGCTTGGCAGCTTCTCGGATGTCAGCTTCAAGGTGCAGAAGGGCGAGATCTTCGGCATTGCCGGGCTGGTGGGCGCGGGCCGTACCGAACTGGTGCGTGCGATTGCCGGGGCGGACCCGATTTCATCCGGGCAGATCTTGCTGAACGGGCAGGATATCACGCCGAAAAGTCCGAAACATGCGATTGATAACGGCGTGGTTCTGGTGCCCGAGGATCGCAAGCTGCAGGGGCTGATCGTCAACCACACGATTGGCGAGAATATCGGCTATGCCAATCTGGACAAGATTTCGAACGGTGGCTGGGTGACCGCGAACCGGGTGCGCGACTTCGCCAATGAGAATATCGCGAAATTCGGCGTGAAGGGCCGCGCAAGGCAGGCGGCGAGCGAATTGTCCGGCGGCAATCAGCAGAAGGTCGTTATTGCCAAGTGGCTGTCCCGCAACCCCAGGGTCGTGATCCTGGACGAGCCGACGCGCGGGATCGATGTCGGGGCGCGATCCTCGATCTACGATATCATTGCCGGTCTGGCCGCCGAGGGCGTCGCGGTGATCGTCGTCAGTTCGGATCTGGAAGAGGTTTTGGGCGTGTCCAGCCGGATCATGGTGATGGCGCATGGCGATCAGGCGGGCATCCTGACCCGGGATCAGGCCAATGATGTCTCGGTGATGGAGCTTGCGACAAGCTGAGGGCCGATGGCCCGCATGGTGAAGGAAAGAACAGATGTCCCAGATAACCCTGAACGCCCCTGCCTTGTTCAACCTGTCGGGGCGTGTCGCCTTTGTCACCGGCGCGGGCAGCGGCATTGGCCAGCGCATCGCGCTTGGTCTGGCGCAATGCGGCGCGGATGTGGCCTGCCTTGATCGCCGCACCGATGGCGGGCTGGCCGAAACGCTTGACGTGATCGCGCAGACGGGCCGCAAGGCCATCGCGCTTGCCGCCGATGTGACCGACGGCGCGGCGCTGGACGATGCCGTGGCCCGGGCCGAGGCCGATCTGGGCCCGCTTGGCATCGCCGTCAATGCGGCGGGCATCGCCAATGCCAACCCGGCCGAGGAGATGGGCGAAGATCAGTATCAGACGCTGATGGATATCAATATGAAGGGCGTCTTTCTGTCCTGTCAGGCCGAGGCGCGGGCCATGCTGAAGCATGGCAGAGGCTCGATCATCAATATCGCGTCCATGTCCGGGGTCATTGTCAATCGCGGGCTGATGCAGGTCCATTACAATGCGTCCAAGGCCGGCGTCATCCACATGTCGAAATCCATGGCGATGGAATGGGTGGATCGCGGGATCCGTGTCAATTCGATCAGCCCCGGCTATACGGCGACGCCGATGAATACCCGCCCCGAAATGGTCCATCAGACGAAGGAATTTGAACGCCAGACGCCGATGCAGCGGATGGCGTCGGTGGATGAGATGGTCGGCCCGGCGGTCTTTCTGGCCTCGGACGCGTCATCCTATTGCACCGGGGTCGATCTGCTGGTCGATGGCGGGTTCTGCTGCTGGTGATTTCGGCCTGCCCGCGCCGGGCGTCAGCTCCAGCGGACCTCGGCCAGAAAGATGTAGCCCGCACCATAGATCGTCTTGATCAGTTGCGGGTTCTTGGGATCCTCGCGCAGCTTGCTGCGCAGGCGCGAGATGCGCACATCCATCGCCCGATCAAAGCTTTCCCCGCCCGCGCCGCCCAGAATTTCCAGCATCTGGGCGCGTGAAATCAGGCGGCGGGGATTGTCCAGAAACATCCGCAGGACCTCGGCCTCGGCATGGCTGATCGGGGTGTCGGCACCGCCTGGCCCGGTCAGCAGATAGCGGTCGAAATCCGCGACCCAATCGGCAAATTGCGCCTGACTGCGCTGATCGGGGCGCGTTTGCGATGTCGGACGGCGTAGCCGCGCGCGCAGCCGCGCCAGCAGTTCGGCGGGCTCGAAAGGTTTGATGATGTAATCATCCGCGCCCAGTTCCAGCCCGGTGACGCGATCCTGCACCTGCGCCCGACCCGAGACGATGATGATGGCGGCGCCGGATTCGGTGGCCAGCCGGTGCACCAACGCCAGCCCGTCGCGGTCGGGCAGGCCCAGATCGACCAGACAGGCATCGGGGGTGATATGGCGCAACGCCGCCTCGAACTCCGTGGCGCGGGAAAAGCCCATGGTGCGAAAGCCCGCGCCCTCTAGCACTTCGGACATGATGCGGCGGATATCGGGTTCATCTTCCAGAATGGCGATCAGCGGTGCGTCAGTCATGGCATACTCGGGTCATCATCTCTGCCAGCGAGGCACTGTCAAAGGGTTTGCTGAGAACGGGGCAGGGCGCGGCCGTGCGCAGGTCGTGATCCGCGGGCAGGGCGGTCATCAGGATCAGCGGCGGCCCCGCGGGATCGGCCAGATCCAGGCCCAGACCGTCGCCAAGCTGCAGATCCGACAGGATCAGCGACAGCCCGGGCAGATCGGCCAGCGTCTTTGCCTCGGCCAAAGAGCCCGCCTCGATGACCGAATGGCCCAGGCCGGTCAGCATCTGCCGCAACATCTCGCGCAGATTGTCATCATCCTCGACCAGCAGCACCATCTGCGGATGGACCGGATGCAGCGGCAGGCGCAACCGGATATGCGCGCCCGGCCCGTCCCTGCGGTTCCGCACGCGCATCGTGCCGCCCGCCAGCTTCGTCTGGTCAAAGACCATCGCCAGGCCAAGCCCGGATCCCTGCCCCTGCTTGGTGGTAAAGAAGGGTTCCGTCGCCCGCGCCAGTGCCTCGGGCGAGAAGCCGGGGCCGGTATCGGTCACGTCGATTTCCAGCCAGGGGGCAGCGGCGCGGGCGGTCAGCGTGACCTGCCCGCCCAGCGGCGCCATCGCGTCGCGGGCGTTCAGGATCAGGTTCAGCAGCGCGTCCTGTAACTGGCCGGGATCCAGCATCAGCGGATCGCGCGGCAGGTCGGTCTGCAGGTCCAACCGCAACCCCTCGCCCAGCGTCGGGCGCGCCATATTGCACAGATCCTGCAGCAGGGTCTGCAGGAAAACCGGCTCTTTCGTGGTGCCCGGTGGCGCGGCGATCTGGCCGATGCGTTCCAGCAATTGCACCCCGCGCCGGGTGGCCGCCAGGGTCGCCTGCACATCGGCCTGCGCCCCGGTCGGCAGATCGGCATGGGACAGACGATCCTGCAACCCAAGGATCACCGTCAGCAGATTGCCGAAATCATGCGCCAGCCCCGAGGTGATCTTGGCCGCCAGTTCCCGGCGCGAGGCATGGGTCAGCGCCTCGCGCACCTCGACCTCGGCGGTGACATCGGTGGAAAGCACAAAGACGCCCTTGCCCGCGCGATCCGGGGTCAGCGCGATGCGGATGCGACGACCGGTCTCGTGATGCGTGATCTCGAACACCTGCTGACGCCCGGCCAGCGCCAGATCGAAGCGGTCGCGCAGCGTGGCGAAATTCACCTCTCCCAGAACCTGCTCGACGGTCAGCCCGACAATATCGGGCCGGGTGCCGGGAAAGACCTGCGGCAATTGCCGGTTCGAGAAGAGATAGCGGTAATCGCCATCCACATGGGCGATATGGGCCGGGATCATCTCGGTCACCTGCCGGGTGCGGGCCTGGGTTTCGGTGACGACGCGCTTGGCTTCGTGCAGGGCGGTGATGGTCGCGGCCAGTTCGCGATTTGCCGCGCTGAGCCGTTCGGCATGGTCCAGCACCTGACCGGACAGCTCTTCCGAGCGGGCGCGAAGCAGGGTCTCTTGCCGCTTGATTTCGGTGATGTCGGTATAGACGGTGACCCAGCCGCCCTGCGACAGCGGCGCACCCTCGACCGCGACCCAGCGACCGTTCGGCCGCTGACGCTCCATGTAATGCGGGCGGAAGGCGCGGGCCTGTTCGACGCGCAGCTGCACGGCGTCGTCGGGATCGTCCTGCTGGCCATATTCGCCGCGCAGCACCAGAAACCGGATCGTATCCTCGAAGAACGTGCCCTTGCGGATCAGGTTGTCGGGCAGGTCGAACATCGCCTGATATTGACGGTTCGACACCGCCAGACGCAGATCGGCGTCAAAGATCGACAGCGCCTGACCGATCAGGTTCAGCCCCGACTGCATCAGTTCGGCCCGTGAATTATTGGCTGTCATCCTGTCCCCCCGATTCCGTGATTAACAGCCGGATGGGCTTTCGGGAAGCGCGTAACAATTCGTTAGATTCGTGAAAAACTCGGGTAAGAGTCGCAGATGACAGTATCCATGTCAGAAGCGGGTCAGCAGAGCCTGCGACTGACGTGAACGGCCTTACCGCCACATGGCCGGGATTGGGAGGAGACATGGCGAACGCTGCTGTGCCTGCGCAAGCGGGCCTGCATTCCATACCCGCGCTTCTGGCGCGCAATGTCGAGAAGCTGGGCAACCGTCCGGCCTATCGCGAAAAGGAATTCGGCATCTGGCAAAGCTGGACCTGGGCGCAGGCTGCGGATGAGATCCGCGCCCTGGCACTGGGGATGCTGAATCTGGGGCTGGCCCCGGGCGATCACGTCGCCATCATCGGGCGCAACCGCCCGATGCATTACTGGTCCATGGTGGCGGCGCAGATGTGCGGCGCGGTCCCGGTGCCGCTGTATCAGGACGCGGTGGCCGAAGAGATGGCCTATGTGCTGGGCCATTGCGGCGCGCGCTTTGTCATTTGCGGCGATCAGGAACAGGTCGACAAGGTTCTGGAGGTTCAGGACGAGGTCAAGACGGTCGATCAGATCATCTATACCGACAAGCGTGGCATGCGGAAATACGACCACAGCCACATGAACGCGCTTGGCGATGTGCAGGCCGAAGGCCGCGCCGCCGAAACCCGGCTGACGGGCGAATTGCAGCGGCGCATCGACGCGCTGGATTACGACAGCACCTGTGTGATGCTGTATACCTCGGGCACGACGGGCAAACCCAAAGGGGTCGTGCTGTCCAACCGCAATATCATCGAGACGGCAAAGAATACCTCGGAATTCGACAAGCTCACGGATCGCGATGAAGTCCTGGCCTATCTGCCGATGGCCTGGGTCGGCGACTTCATCTTCTCGGTCGGTCAGGCAATGTGGACCGGCTTTACGGTGAATTGCCCCGAAAGCGCCGCCACCATGATGACCGACCTGCGCGAGATCGGGCCAACCTATTTCTTCGCCCCGCCCCGCGTGTTCGAAGGCCAGCTGACCAATGTGATGATCCGCATGGAGGATGCGGGCCGGATCAAGCAATGGCTGTTCCGGCATTTCATGGGCGTCGCCAACCGGGTCGGTCCTGCGCTGCTGGATGGCAAGACCGTGGGTTTCGGTGACCGGCTGGCCTACGGGCTTGGCAATCTGCTGATCTATGGCCCGCTGAAAAACACGATGGGATATTCGCGCATTCGCGTCGGCTATACCGCGGGCGAGGCGATCGGGCCCGAGATCTTTGATTTCTACCGCTCTTTGGGCATCAACCTGAAGCAGCTTTACGGGCAGACAGAGGCCTCGGTCTTTATCACCCAGCAACCTGACGGAGAGGTCCGCTCTGACACGGTGGGCGTGCCATCGCCCGGGGTGGAACTGCGCATCGCCGAGAATGGCGAGGTCTTCTATCGCAGCCCCGGCACCTTCGTGGAATATTTCAACAATCCCGACAGCACGGCCAGCACCAAGGATGCCGAAGGCTGGGTCGCCACGGGCGATGCCGGGTTCTTCGAGGAAGAAACCGGTCATCTGCGCATCATCGACCGGGCCAAGGATGTCGGCAAGATGGCCGATGGCAGCATGTTCGCGCCGAAATATGTCGAGAATAAGCTGAAATTCTATCCCAATATCCTGGAGGCCGTGGTTCTGGGCAATGGTCGCGATTTCTGCACGGCGATGATCAATATCGATCTGGGCGCGGTCGGAAACTGGGCCGAGCGCAATAATATCGCCTATGCCAGCTATCAGGAACTGGCCGCGCATCCGCAGGTCTATGCCACGATCAGGGAGCATGTCGAAGCGGTGAACAAATCCGTGGCCGAGGATCCGATGCTGTCGGGCTGCCAGATCCACCGCTTTCTGGTGCTGCACAAGGAACTGGACCCCGATGACGGGGAAATGACGCGCACGCGCAAGGTTCGCCGCGCGGTCATCAGCGACAAGTTCGCGGATCTTGTCGGCGCGCTTTATGACGGCTCGGACAGCATCTATACCGAAACCGAGGTCACCTATGAGGACGGTCGCAAGGGCAAGATCAAGGCCACGCTGAAGATCGAGGATGTGCCGGTCTTTGGCGACGCGGCCCAGCAGAAGGTGGCAGCAGAATGACCCAGGTTCAGATGCAGGCAACCGATGGCTATGTGACCGCCGATGGCCGCCAGATCGGCGGGGTGGTGCTGGATCTGCGCGACATCACGCTGCGCTTTGGCGGGGTCGAGGCGATCAAGCAGATCAGCTTTGACATCCGCGAGGGCGAGATCCGCGCGATCATCGGGCCGAACGGGGCAGGCAAATCCTCGATGCTGAATGTGATCAGCGGTTTCTATGTCCCGCAAGAGGGCGAGGTCTGGTTCCGCGGCGAAAAGCGCGGTCCGATGAAACCCTATGAGGTCGCGCGTCTGGGCATTGCCCGGACCTTTCAGAACATCGCGCTGTTTGACGGCATGTCGGTCTTGGACAACATCATGACCGGCCGGCTGAACAAGATGAAATCCGGCTTTCTGTCGCAGGCCCTGTGGTGGGGCAGCGCCGAACGCGAGGAAATCGCCAATCGCGCGCAGGTCGAAAGGATCATCGACTTTCTGGAGATCCAGAATATCCGCAAGACCCCGGTGGGCCGTCTGCCCTATGGCTTGAAAAAGCGGGTCGAACTGGCCCGGGCGCTGGCCGCCGAGCCCTCGATCCTGCTGCTGGACGAGCCGATGGCCGGGATGAATGTCGAGGAGAAAGAGGACATGTCCCGCTTTATCCTTGATGTGAATGACGAATTCGGCACCACCATCGCGCTGATCGAACATGACATGGGCGTGGTGATGGATCTGTCCGACCGGGTCGTGGTGATGGATTACGGCCGCAAGATCGGCGACGGCACCCCCGATGAGGTGCGCAACAATCAGGAAGTGATCGATGCATATCTGGGGGTGGCCCATGACTGATACCAGGGCGACTGACGCCAGAGCCGGGGAGACAGTGTGATGGACCAGTTCTTTTTCGCAGCCGAGGTTTTTATCAACGGGCTGATGACCGGGGTGATGTATTCGCTGGTCGCCCTGGGCTTCGTGCTGATCTACAAGGCTTCGGGCGTGTTCAACTATGCCCAGGGTGTAATGGCGCTGTTCGCGGCGCTGACGCTGGTGGGGATCATGGACGGGCAGGTGCCCTTCTCGCATCTGATCAACGCCATGTTCGGCACGCATCTGAGCAATTTCAGCTGGACCGTCGGGCCGCTGGTCGCGATCATCCTGACGGCGGGCGTCATGGTGCTGCTGGCGATCCTGATCGAAAAGCTGGTGCTGCAGCATCTGGTCGGGCAAGAGCCGATCATCCTGTTCATGGCCACGATCGGGCTTGCCTATTTCCTGGAAGGTCTGGGCGATGTGATGTGGGGCGCCGATATCAAGACGCTGGATGTCGGGCTGCCGCAGGGGATTTCCGACACGATCGAACAGGCGACGGCGAACTGGTTCGGCTATGGCTTCTTTATCGACCGTCTGGATATCTGGGCCACGTTCATCGCGGCGCTTCTGGTCGCGGCGCTGGTGGCGTTCAGCCAATATACCAAGCAGGGCCGGGCCATGCGGGCGGTGGCCGACGATCACCAGGCCGCGCTGTCGGTGGGGATCAGCCTGCAATTCATCTGGATCATGGTCTGGTCCATCGCCGGTTTCGTGGCGCTGGTCGCGGGGATCATGTGGGGGACGAAATCCGGGGTGCAGTTCAGCCTGTCGCTGATTGCGCTGAAGGCGCTGCCGGTGCTGATGCTGGGGGGCTTCACCTCGATCCCCGGGGCGATTGTCGGCGGGCTGATCATCGGCGTGGGTGAGAAGATGTTCGAATTCTGGGTCGGCCCGCTGGTCGGCGGCGCGACCGAGAACTGGTTCGCCTATGTGCTGGCGCTGATCTTTCTGGTCTTTCGTCCGCAGGGCCTGTTCGGCGAGCGCATTATCGAGAGGGTGTGAGGATGGAAATCATGCATGCCTCCGGCGGGGATATTTGGGCACAAAAGATGCCAATGCAGGGTGGAATAGGGGAGCGTGGCGATGTTTTATCGTGAAGCGGGCGATTTCAAGACGAGCTATCGCGATGACAGTCAGACCTTTCCGATCAGGCTGGATCGCTGGGGATATTATGCGATCCTTGCGGTGGCGGTTCTGGTGGTGCCCTTTGTCATCAACGATTACTGGGCCAGCGCGATCCTGCTGCCTTTCCTGATCTATTCGGTGGCGGCGATCGGGCTGAATGTGCTGACGGGCTATGCCGGGCAGGTCAGTCTGGGCACGGGCGGTTTCATGGCTGTGGGCGCCTATGCGGTCTATAAGCTGATGACCGCCTTTCCCGAGGTGAATGTGGTGATCCACATCCTGCTGGCCGGGGGGATCACCGCGCTGGTGGGCATTGCCTTCGGCCTGCCCAGCCTGCGGATCAAGGGCTTCTATCTGGCGGTGGCGACATTGGCGGCGCAGTTCTTTCTGGTCTGGCTGTTCAACAAGGTGCCGTGGTTCTATAACTATTCCGCCTCGGGTCAGATCACCGCGCCGGAACGGACCGTGCTGGGTTGGGCCGTGACCGGTCCCGCGGCCAGTCCGGCGGCGAAATATCTGATCTGTCTGGCCTTTGTGGTCTTTGCCGCCTGGATGGCACGCAATCTGACGCGCGGCATGATCGGGCGCAAATGGATGGCCATTCGCGATATGGATATCGCCGCCGAGATCATCGGGGTGAATCCGCTGACCGCGAAGCTGTCGGCATTCGGCGTCAGTTCCTTCTTTGTCGGCATCGCCGGGGCGCTGCTGTTCGCGGTCTATCTGGGCGCTGCGGAAGTGACCGAGGCATTCGGCATCAACAAGAGCTTTCTGGTCCTGTTCATGGTCATCATCGGCGGGCTTGGATCGATCTTCGGCAGCTTTGCGGGCGCGGCCTTCATGGTGCTGTTGCCGGTCTTTCTGAAGAACCTGCTGGTTGGCGGCTTTGGCTGGCCCACCGATCTGGCGGCGCATATCGAGCTGATGATCGTCGGTGCGCTGATCATCTTCTTCCTGATCGTCGAGCCGCACGGGCTGGCCCGTCTGTGGCGTCTGGTCAAGGAAAAGCTGCGGCTGTGGCCGTTCCCTCATTAATCTGAAGAACCGGAATAAGCGGTCTTAACATCCTTGGGAGGAAAGAAATGAAACTGAAAATCGCAGGACTGGCCGCCGCCGCCGTGATGGCCGCAGCCCCAGCCATGGCCGATCTGATCGTGCCGAACCTGAGCTATCGCACCGGACCCTATGGTGCGAACGGGACGCAATATGCCGATGGCTTCAACGATTACTTCACCCTGCTGAATGAACGCGATGGCGGCATCGGCGGTGAGATGATCAAGGTGCCGGAATGCGAGACGGCCTATAACACCGAAAAGGGCGTTGAATGCTATGAGGCGACCAAGGAAGGCGCCTTGATCTTCAACCCGCTGTCCACCGGCATCACCTATCAGCTGATCCCGAAAGTCGCTGTTGACAAGAAGGTGCTGTATACGCCGGGCTATGGCCGCACCTCGGCCAAGGATGGGTCGGTTTTCGAATGGGTCTTCAACGCGCCGGCCAATTACTGGGACGGGGCCTCGATCGCGATCAAATATCTGCTGGATGAGAATGGCGGCGATCTGAACGGCAAGAAGATCGCGCTGGTCTATCACAATTCGGCCTATGGCAAGGAGCCGATCCGCACATTGCAGGAGCTGAGCAAGAAGCATGGCTTCACGCTGAGCGAGGTGCCGGTCGAGGCGCCCGGGCAAGAGCAGAAATCGCAATGGCTGCAGATCCGTCGCGACAAGCCCGATTACGTGCTGATGTGGGGCTGGGGCGTGATGAACCAGGTCGCCATTCAGGAGGCCGCCAATATCCGCTTCCCGATGGAGAATTTCATCGGCATCTGGTGGGCCGGATCGGAACTGGATGTGATGCCTGCGGGCGACGGGGCCAATGGTTACAAGGCGCTGACCTTTAACGGCGTGGGCACCGACTATCCGCTTTATGACGAATTGCAGAGCTATGTGATCGAGCCGGGCAAGGCGTCGCAGGGGGGTGAGCATGTCGGCTCGGCCGTGTATTCGCGCGGCATGTATGCGGCTGTCGTGATTGCCGAGGCGATCCGCAAGGCGCAAGAGATCGCAGGCACCTCGGCCATCACGCCCGAGCAGTTGCGCGACGGGTTCGAGCAGCTGGACATGACCGCCGAGCATCTGGCCGAGCTTGGCCTGCCCGATTTCGGCCCTGCATTCGCGCTGAGCTGTTCCAATCACGGCGGTAACGGCATGGCGCGTGTCCAGCAATGGGACGCTGCCGCCAAGCAGTGGAACCTGATCACCGAATTCATGGAGCCCGATGCCGAGGTTCTTGATCCGCTGATCGCCGAGGATTCCGCCGCCTATGCCGCCGAAGCCGGCATCGAGCGGCGCAGCTGCGATTGATCCCGAAAGACCCCGGCGGCAGCCGTCGCCGGGGGCAACCATCACGCCTGAGGATACACCATGCTTGACGCCAATCCTGCCCCGGAAAACCTGCTGGAAGTCAACAATATCGAGGTGATCTATAATCACGTCATCCTGGTGCTGAAGGGCGTCAGCCTGACCGTGCCCAAGGGCAGCATCACGGCCTTGCTGGGTGGCAATGGCGCCGGCAAGACCACCACCCTGAAAGCGATTTCGAACCTGCTGGCTTCGGAACGCGGAGAGGTGACCAAAGGCAGCATCGTCTATCGCGGCGAAGCGGTGTCAGAACTGAACCCGGCGGCGCTGGTCAAGAAGGGCGTCATTCAGGTGATGGAGGGTCGGCATTGCTTCGAACATCTGACGGTCGAGGAAAACCTGCTGACCGGCGCCTATACCCGCAGTGACAGCGCGGCGGTGAAGCAGGATCTGGAAATGGTCTATGACTATTTCCCGCGCCTGCGCGAGCGTCGCAAATCGCAGGCGGGCTATACATCGGGCGGCGAGCAGCAGATGGTCGCGATGGGCCGTGCCCTGATGTCGCGGCCCGAGACCATCCTGCTGGACGAGCCCTCGATGGGGCTGGCGCCGCAGCTGGTCGAACAGATCTTTGACATCGTGAAGGCCGTGAATGAAGGCGAGGGCGTGACCTTCCTGCTGGCCGAACAGAACACCAATGTCGCGCTGCGCTTTGCCCATTACGGCTATATCCTGGAAAATGGCCGCGTCGTCATGGATGGCGAGGCCAAGGATCTGCGCGAGAACCCGGATGTGAAGGAATTCTATCTGGGGATGTCGGATGAAGGCCGCAAAAGCTTTCGCGACGTGCGCAGCTATCGTCGCCGCAAGCGTTGGCTGGCCTGAGGTGTGGGCATGGCTGGAAATTCGACACATAGACAGGATCACGGGGCCGCTTGGACAGGCACGGCGCTGATCGCGGGACACGACCCGGCGGACGATAGGCGGCCCTGTCACAGCAAGACTGAGGAGGTTTCATGACCGATTTCTACGACGAGCTTGAAACCCGCAGCGAGGATGAGCGTGCCGGATGGCTGGCCACCGCCCTGCCTGCCGCCATCGGCCGCGCCAAGACGGCACCGGCACTGGCGCGGTTGCTGCGCGATGTCGATCCGGCGGCGATCACCACGCGGGCGGCGCTGGCGAATCTGCCGGTGATCCGCAAGGCCGAACTGACCGAGGCGCAGAAGAAGAACCCGCCCTTTGGCGGTTTTGCCACCCGGCTGGCGGCGGAATTCGATCACATCTTTCAGTCGCCGGGGCCGATCTATGAACCGGGGCGTCTGGACAATGACTGGTGGCGCCTTGGCCGCTTTCTGCATGCCTGCGGCATCGGGCGCGGCGATATCGTGCAGAATTGCTTTGCCTATCATCTGACGCCTGCCGGGATGATGTTCGAATCCGGGGCGCGGGCCGTGGATGCGGCGGTGCTGCCTGCAGGAACGGGCCAGACCGATCTGCAGGTGCGGGCCGCTGCCGATATCGGCACGACGGTCTATGCAGGCACGCCCGACTTTCTGAAGGTCATTCTGGAACGAGCCGATGAGCTGGGCGAAACGCTGTCCTTCACCCGCGCGGCGGTGGCGGGCGGGGCGCTGTTCCCCTCGCTGCGGCAGCTTTACGCGGATCGCGGCATACAGACGCTGCAATGCTATGCCACGGCGGATCTGGGCAACATCGCCTATGAATCGCTGGCGATGGAGGGGATGATCGTCGATGAGGGCGTGATCGTCGAAATCGTGCGCCCGGGCACCGGCACGCCCCTTGCCGATGGCGAGGTCGGCGAGGTGCTGGTGACATCGCTCAACCCTGATTACCCGCTGATCCGCTTTGCCACCGGCGATCTCTCGGCGGTTCTGCCCGGCAACTCGCCCTGCGGCCGCAGCAATATGCGGATCAAGGGCTGGATGGGGCGCGCCGATCAGACGACCAAGATCAAGGGCATGTTCGTCCGGCCGGAACAGGTCGCCTCGCTGGTGGCGCGCCACCCCGAGATCACCCGCGCAAGGGTGCTGGCGGATCGCGAAGGCGAGATGGACACGATGACCGTGCAGATCGAAAGCCCGCGCGAGGCCCAGGCGGAATATGCCAGTTCCATTCTGGCGACACTGAAGATGAAGGCCCGCGTTCAGATCGTTGCGCCGGACAGCCTGCCCAATGACGGCCTGGTGATCGAGGACCGGCGGCGTTACGATTAACGCCCCGACGATCGGCAAAGACGAAAAAAGCCCCGCATTGCGGGGCTTTTCGGTGTCTGTGATGCGGATTACTTCGGGATTTCGGCGGTGATGCCTTCGACGAAGAAATTCATCCCGGCCAGTTCTTCATCCGTGGCGGTCTGACCTTCGGCCAGCCAGGCACTGCCATCGGCCTTGTTCAGCGGGCCGGTGAAGGGGTGGTATTCGCCCGACGCGATCTTGTCCTTCAGCGCTTCGGCCTCGGCCTTCACCTCGGCGGGGACGGCATCGGTGATTTCGCCGATTTCCACCTCGCCATCGCCGATCCCGGCCCAGGTTGCCTTGGATTCCCAGCTGCCATCCAGCACCGCACCGACACGCTCGATATAATAGGGCGCCCAGTTGTCGATGATCGAGGACACGCGCGGGTTGGGCTTGAAGGCGGACATATCGCTGGCCTGCCCGAAACCGATGGCGCCGGCCTCTTGCGCCTTGGCAAGGGGGGCGGTGGAATCGGTGTGCTGCAGGATCACATCGACACCTTCGGCCAGCAGGGCGGATGCGGCATCGGCCTCTTTCGCGGGATCGAACCAGCTATAGGCCCAGACCACCTTCATCTCGACATCCGGGTTCACCTTCTTCGCGTGGATATAGCTGGAATTGATGCCCTGGATCACCTCGGGGATCGGGAAAGAGCCGATATAGCCGATCTTGTTCGATTCCGTCATCCGGCCCGCAATCGTGCCCATCACCGCGCGGCCCTCGTAGAAGCGCGCATCATAGGTGGACACGTTTTCGGCGCGTTTATAGCCGGTGGCATGTTCGAATTTCACATCGGGGAATTTCTGCGCCACATTGATGGTCGCATCCATGAAGCCAAAGCTGGTGGTGAAGATCAGCTTGTTCCCGGCCAGCGCCAGCTGGGTGATCGCGCGTTCGGCATCGGCGCCTTCGGGCACGCTTTCGATGAAGGTGGTTTCCACGCGGTCGCCGAATTCGGCCTCGACCGCCTGCCGGCCCTGATCGTGCTGATAGGTCCAGCCGCCGTCACCGACCGGGCCGACATAGATGAACCCGACTTTCAACGGCTCGTCCTGGGCGGCGGCGGGCAGGGCCAGCGACATGGCCGAGATCGCGACGGCGCTTGCCAGTAATGTTCTGCGTTTCATGGATGATCTCCTGTTGGTAAGGGGTTGGGCCGCGTTCTATCGCAGCGCGTGAAAATTCCTGCCCAGAGAGCCGGGCGCTCCGCCGCCAGCGCGGCGGCTGAATTTCTGCATGGCCGAGATGGCGACCAGCACGATGATCGTGGCCAGATAAGGGGCCATGGACAGCAGTTGCACGGGCACGGAGACCCCCGCCGCCTGCAGTCGCAATTGCAGCACCGTGACCCCGCCGAACAGCCATGCGCCCGCCAGCACGCCGGGGGCGGTCCAGTTGGAAAAGACCACGATGGCCAGCGCGATCCAGCCCGCGCCGGCGGTCATGCCCTCGGTCCATTGCAGTACCGTCGCGATCGAGATGAAGGCCCCGCCGATCCCGGCCATTGCGCCGCCGAAGGCAATGGCCGCGATCCGCACCCGCCGGACGTCATAGCCAAGCGCGTGGGCCGCATCGTGGTTTTCGCCCACGCCGCGCAGGATCAGCCCGGCGCGGCTGCGGTTCAGGAACCACCAGACCAGCGGCACCATCAGCAGGCCAAGCCAGACGATCCAGTTGACCTTCAGCGGACCGGCGGGCATGGGCGGCGCCTTGATCCCCTCCAGCGGTTTGCCGAACAGTGCCGCAAGGCCCAGCCCGAACAGCGTCAGCGCCAGACCCGAGGCGACCTGATTGGCCAGCAGGAATTGCGTCAGCAGGGCAAACAGCATCGAAATTGCAGCCCCCGCCAGGGCGGCCACGGCAAAGCCGATAAAGGCGTTGCCGGTGGCATGAGCGGCGGCGAAACCGGCCAGCGCGCCGGTGATCATCATGCCCTCGACCCCGAGGTTCAACACGCCCGCACGCTCTACGATCAATTCGCCAAGGGCGGCGAACAGGATCGGCGTCGCGGCGGCCAGAAGCAGCAGGAAAACCGACAGCGGATCAATCATCTGTGCCCCCTTTCGGACATGCGACGAATGGCGGGTTGCAGCTGCGTGCCCTCATGCCGTCACCGTCCTTTCGACCCGGAAGCGGGTCAGCAGATCGAAGCCCAGAAGGAAGAACAGCAGCATCCCCTGAAACACCTGCACGGTGGCGGCGGGCAGTTGCAGGGTCAGTTGCGCCAGTTCCCCGCCGATATAGGTCAGCGCCAGCAGCAGCCCGGCCAGCAGGATGCCCAGCGGATGCAGACGGCCCAGAAAGGCCACGATGATAGCGGTAAAGCCATAGCCTGAACCGAAGCTGTCGGTGATCTGGCCTGCGGGGCCAGAGGCCTCGAACAGGCCCGCCATGCCGGCCAGCGCCCCCGAAAGGCCAAGGCAGAAGGCGACCAGCGTTTCGGGTTTTACCCCGGCAAAGCGCGCGGCACGCGGGGCAAGGCCTGCGGTGCGGATATGAAATCCCCGGATATGGCGGCTGATCAGGAACCAGGTTGCCAGCACGGCAAGGGCGGCGGCCACCACGCCCCAATGGGCGCCGGTACCAGCGATCAGTTCGGGATTGGCGGCGGGCGGATATTGCGTCAGGTTCCGCGATCCGGGCATGCCAAAGCCTTCGGGATTGCGCATCGGGCCAAAGGCCATCCAGGCCGCGATTTTTTCCGCGACATAGACCAGCATCAGCGACACAAGGATTTCCGACGCGCCGAACCAGTTGCGCAGCAGGGCCGGGATCATCCCCCAGGCCCAGCCGCCAAGCGCCCCGGCCAGCACCATGGCCGGAAAGATCCACATTCCGTCCGCCGGATAGGCCGCCAGCGCGACGGCGGCGCCGGTGATGCCGCCGATGATATATTGCCCCTCGGCGCCGATATTCCAGATGCCCGCGCGAAAGCCGATGGCAAGGCCAGAGGCGATCAGGATCAGCGGTGCCGCCTTGACCAGAAGCTGCGGGCGGGAATAGCCCGCCGCGGGGCCAAACAGCGGATCCCAGAAGATCGTGCGGATCGCGGCGACCGGATCGTATCCCATGATCGCAAACAGAAGCCCGCCCATCACCATCGTGGCCAGAACCGCCAGAACCGGGGTGGCGATCTGCCAGCCCATCGAGGTTTCGCTGCGGGGAACAAGGCGTATCATATGCTGGCAACCTCCATCCCATGCGCGCCGCCCAGCATCAGCCCGATCTCGTCCAGGGTCAGCCCCTCGGTCGGGCGCGGCTCGGACAGGCGGCCTTCGTTCAGGGCGCAGAAGCGGTCCGAGAGTTCCAGCAATTCATCCAAATCCTGAGAGATGACGATGACGCCGGCCCCGTCACGGGCAAGATCCAGCAGCGATTGACGCACGGCGGCGGCGGCGCCGGCATCGACGCCCCATGTGGGCTGGTTCACCGCCAGCACGCGCGGCGCCTGCAGGACCTCGCGGCCAATGACGAATTTCTGCAGATTGCCGCCGGACAGCGCCCGCGCCGCAGTGCCCGGACCGGGGGTGCGGACGTCGAAACTGTCGATGACCTGCCGCGCATAGGCGGTCGCCGCCTTGTGATCGATCAACCCGCTGCGGACCAGATCCTTGCGGCTGCCAGCGGTCAGCAGGGTGTTTTCGGTCAGGCTGAAATCGGGCACCGCAGCATGGCCCAGACGGTCCTCGGGCGCGGCCAGAAGCCCCGCCTTGCGCCGCTGTTCGGGACCCGCCGCGCCCAGTTGCGTACCGTTGAGCAGCACGGTCTGGGGCGGGCTGCGCAATTCGCCCGACAGCGCGGCCAGAAGCTCTTCCTGCCCATTGCCCGCGACGCCGCCAATGCCCAAGATTTCGCCCGCCCGCAGGGTCAGCGAGATCTGTTTCAGCGCGGTTCCCTCGGCCGTGGGTGCGGGCAGGGACAGATCCTGCACCTGCAACAGAACCTCGCCCGCGCGGCGTCCGCTGCGGTCGATCTGGCGCATCTCTCCGCCCACCATCAGCGCGGCCAGTTCGCGGGCGGAATGGGCGCGCGGATCGCAACTGTCCACCACGCGGCCCGCGCGCAGGATCGTGGCGCGGTCGCAATGGGTGCGGATCTCATCCAGCTTGTGACTGATATAGAGGATCGCCGTGCCCTGATCGGCCAGCTTGCGCAGCGTGGCGAACAGCAACTCGGCCTCTTGCGGGGTCAGAACGCTGGTCGGCTCGTCCATGATCAGCAGCTTCGGGTCCTGCAGCAGGCAGCGGATGATCTCGACCCGCTGACGCTCGCCCGCCGACAGGGTGGCGATCCGGCGCGCGGGGTTCAGCGGCAGGCCGAATTCCTGACTGACGGTGGCGATCTGGTCTGACAAGGCGCGACGCGGCGGCGGATTTTCCATGCCAAGCGCGATATTTTCCGCAACCGTCAGCGCATCGAACAGCGAGAAATGCTGAAACACCATGGCCACGCCTGCTGCCCGCGCCTCGCGCGGGTCGCCGGGGTGATGGGGCTTGCCGTTCAGCAGCATCCGGCCCTGATCCGGGCGCACCAGCCCATAGATCATCTTGACCAGCGTGGATTTTCCCGCCCCGTTTTCGCCCAGAAGCGCGTGGATTTCGCCCTGCAGAACCGCGAAGGAGACGTCGTCATTGGCACGCACGCCGGGATAGGACTTGCCAACCCCCTCGGCCCGGAAAACTTCGGGTTGCGTCAAACTTGTCTCCCTGTCCTGTTTTCCATCTGCTTACCTTGTCCTGCCCCCCGGGGGCAATTGCACTGTTTGGGCAGGGTGCGATAAAGTCCCATCATGTCAATAAAATCCCCCCGATTCATCCATCTGCGCACACATTCCGAGCATTCCCTGCTTGAAGGTGCGATTCCCGTGGCGAAACTGCCCGTTCTGGCGGCCGAGGCCGGGATGCCGGCCGTCGCCCTGACCGACAGCAATGCCATGTTCGCGGCGCTGGAATTCAGCGTGAAGGCGATGGACAAGGGGGTGCAGCCCATCATCGGCTGTCAGATCACGCTTGAGGCCGGGGAAACCGGACCCGTCGTGCTGCTGGCGCAGAACCGGGCGGGTTGGCTGAACCTGATGGCGCTGTCCTCTTGCCTGTATCTGCGGGCGGATGGATCCTTGCCGCATGTCACGCTGGAGGAACTGGTCCAGCGGGCCGAGGGGCTGATCTGCCTGACCGGCGGCGCGCTTGGGCCGCTGGGCCAGATGATCGCCAAGGGGCGCGCGGATCAGGCTGCGGATCTGGCCGCGCAATTGCAGGCAGCCTTCCCGACGCGGCTTTACATCGAATTGCAGCGCCATCCCGGCGAGAATGGCAAACTGACCGAGGCCGAGGCCGCGACCGAACCGGGGCTGATCGCGCTGGCCTATGCCCGCGAACTGCCGCTGGTTGCGACCAATGATGTCTATTTCCCCAAGCCCGACATGTACGAGGCGCATGACGCGCTGATCTGCATTTCCGAAAAGGCCTATGTCGATCAGGCGCAGCCCCGCCGCCGCCTGACTGCGCAGCATTACTTCAAGACGGCCGAGGAAATGGCGGTGCTGTTCGCCGACCTGCCCGAGGCGCTGGAAAACACCGTCGAAATTGCCCGGCGCTGCGCCTTCGCGGTCAGCAAGCACAAGCCCATTCTGCCGAAATTCGCCGATGACGAGGTGCAGGAACTGCGTCGTCAGGCCAAAGAGGGTCTGGCCGAGCGTCTGAAGGTGATCCCCCATGCCGTCAGCGTCGAGGATTACGAAAAGCGTCTGGATTTCGAACTGGGCATCATCGAGCAGATGGGCTTTCCCGGCTATTTCCTGATCGTGGCCGATTTCATCAAATGGGCCAAGGATCACGATATCCCGGTGGGTCCGGGGCGTGGGTCGGGGGCGGGATCGCTGGTCGCCTATGCGCTGACCATCACCGATCTGGATCCCTTGCGCTACAGCCTGCTGTTCGAACGCTTCCTGAATCCCGAACGGGTCAGCATGCCGGATTTCGACATCGATTTCTGCATGGATCGCCGGGAAGAGGTGATCCAGTATGTGCAGGGCAAATATGGCCGCGACAAGGTCGGCCAGATCATCACCTTCGGCGCGCTACTGTCCAAGGCCGCCGTGCGCGATGTGGGCCGGGTGCTGCAATTGCCCTTTGGTCAGGTGGACCGCCTGTCCAAGATGATCCCGGTCGAGGGTGTGAAGCCCGTCAGCATCGTCAAGGCCCGGGCCGAGGAACCGCGCCTGCGCGAAGCCGCGCGGGAAGAGGTGATCGGACGCCTGCTGGATTACGCCGAAAAGCTGGAGGGGCTGTATCGCAATGCCTCGACCCATGCGGCGGGGGTGGTGATCGGGGATCGTCCGCTGGACCAGCTGGTGCCGCTGTACCGCGATCCGGCCTCGGACATGCCTGCGACGCAGTTCAACATGAAATGGGTCGAGCAGGCCGGACTGGTCAAATTCGACTTTCTGGGCCTGAAAACCCTGACCGTGATCCAGAACGCCGTCGATCTGATCAATGGCGGCGGGCGTCCGCTGCATGTCGCGGCCGATGGCAGGCAGCTCTATGAACCGCCGGAAGGGGCGGAAAACCAGATCAATGCCATCCCGCTGGATGACAAGGCCAGCTACGATCTGTTCGCCTGTGCCCGCACCGTGGCCGTGTTCCAGGTGGAATCCAGCGGCATGATGGACGCGCTGCGGCGGATGCGGCCCACCTGTATCGAGGATATCGTGGCACTTGTGGCGCTGTATCGTCCCGGCCCGATGGAAAACATCCCGACCTATTGTGAGGTGAAGAACGGGCAGCGCGACCTGCAACCCTTGCATCCCAGCATCGACCACATCCTTGAGGAAACCCAGGGCATCATCGTCTATCAGGAACAGGTGATGCAGATTGCGCAGGTCATGGCCGGCTACAGCCTTGGCGGCGCGGATCTGCTGCGCCGTGCGATGGGCAAGAAGATCGCCGAGGAAATGGCCAAGGAACGTCCGAAATTCGTCGATGGCAGCGTGGCCAATGGCGTGGATGCGAAAAAGGCGGGCGAGGTCTTTGACCTGCTGGAAAAATTCGCCAATTACGGCTTCAACAAATCCCACGCGGCGGCCTATGCCGTGGTCAGCTATCAGACCGCCTGGCTGAAGGCCAATCACCCGGTCGAATTCATGGCGGCGGTGATGAATTGCGATATCCACCTGACCGACAAGCTGGCCATCTACAAGCGCGAGGTGGATCGGATGGGGATCGAGATCGTGCCGCCCTGCGTCAACCGCTCGGCCCCGAAATTCACCGTGAAGGACGGGCGCATCCACTATGCGCTTGGCGCGCTGAAAGGGGTGGGGCTGGAGGCGATGCGCCTGATCCACGAGGCGCGTGTTTCGCCCGAGGGCGAGGATCGCCCCTTCCGTGACATGAACGATTTTGCCCGGCGCGTCGATATGAAGCGGGTAGGCAAACGCCCGCTGGAAATGCTGGCGCGGGCCGGGGCCTTTGACGTGCTGGACGATAATCGCTCTCGCGTGCTGAAATCGCTGGACGGGCTGGTGGCCTGGTCTGCGGCGGTGCAGGAACAGGCGGCCTCGAACCAGTCCAGCCTGTTCGGCGGGGGCGAGGATCTGCCACCGCCGCGCCCGCCGATGGCGCAGGTCTGGCTGCCCACCGAAAAGCTGGGCGAAGAACATCGCGCCGTCGGCTTCTATCTGTCCGGCCATCCGATCGACGATTACCTGCCCGCGCTGCGCCGCAAGAAGGTGCAGACCCTGGCCGAAATCACGGCTGAGGCCGAGGGCGGCCCGCTGGTCACCAGCATCGCAGGCACGGTCTCGGCCCGGCAGGAACGGAAGTCGGCCAAGGGCACGCAATATGCCTTTGTCAGCCTGTCCGATCCGACCGGGCTTTACGAGGTGACGGTCTTTTCCGATCTGCTGAACGCCGCCCGCGACCGGCTGGAGCCGGGGCAGAATGTCGTGCTGCAGGTCAAGGTCGAGCCGTCGGGCGATCAGGTCAAGATGCTGGCCAATTCGGTCACGCCGCTGGAAGATGCCGTTGCGGATGCGGGGGCGGGCTGTCTGGCGGTGGAAATGCAGGGCGCGGATACCATCCCCCGCCTGGCCGAGACGCTGGAGCGGATCAAATCCGATATCGCGGCCTCGTCCCGCAGCCGTGGTCCGGTTCTGCTGCGCATCCGCGAAGGCGATGAGTTGATCGAGATCGAGGTCGCCAATGACACGCCGCTGACCACACCCGCCCGGCAGGCGCTGCGGGCGGTGCCCGGTGTGCTGGACGTGATCGAGGAATAGCGCGCGTCGCTGCCCGTTCGTCAAGGCGTGCCAAGCGGCGCGCGCAAGAAACCGCCGCGTGATCGGCGGCACAATTCCTGCGCGAGAGATACCTCCTGACAGGCGCTATCGGTTGTATTGACATTTCCCCCTGACGGCGCGAAAGCGAGGGCGGCAGCAACGGACGGGCGGCCATATGTCGATCCCGTCTGCAACCTCTGAACACTTCGCAGACCAGCAAGCTGGTTGAAACGTCAGAGGCAATTATGAACTCGATCAGCACTTTATACGATATTGGTGAACAGCCAAGGGCGCTGTCCACCGTCTTTGCGCTGTCCGGTCCCAGGGGTTATATCCGCACCGATGGCCGTGCCGAGCCGGTTCCGCGCGGCCGGCTGGATGACCTTCCCGAACGTCTGGCACGGATGGGATCCGAGGGCGTCATTGTCGGGGCGCTGCCATTCTTTCGCAAGGCGCAGGATTATCTGTGGAAAGTGCCGACGGTCTCCCGCTATCCGGGCGAGGCGCTGCTGTCCGATCCGCCCGCGATCACGTTGAAAGAGATGCGCGCCGAACCGTCGCCCGCGCTTTACGCCGCCTCGGTCGGGCATGCGCTGAATATCATGGACCGGCGGCAGAATGACGATGCGCTGGAAAAGGTGGTGCTGGCCCGCACGCTTGTGGTCGAGGCCGATGACACGATCCCACAGGATGCCGTATTCCGGCGGATCGCGCAGGATGACAGCATCACCGCCTTTCACGTCATGCTGCCCGACGATCTTCGCCGCCATCCTTTCACCGGGCGGGCGCTGATCGGGGCGACGCCGGAACTGCTGCTGGAAAAGACCGGCGGGCGGATCGAATCGCATCCCCTGGCCGGTTCGGCGCGGCGCATGGCCGATCCCGATCTTGACCGACAGGCGCGGGACGGGCTGGCGCAATCGGCCAAGGATCAGCGCGAACACGCGATTGTCGTGGAATATATCCTCGACACGCTGGCGCCTTATTGCAGCACGCTGGGCTGTCCGCAGGGGACCGCGCTGACCAGCACCCGCAGCATGTGGCATCTGGGCACGTTGATCACCGGAGAGTTGCGCGACCCGGACACACCCTCGGTGCTGCTGGCGGCGGCGCTGCATCCGACCCCGGCGGTCTGCGGCCTGCCCTGCGAACGGGCGGCCAATCTGATCGGGCAGCTGGAACCGGTCGAGCGTGACTTCTATGCCGGGGCGGTCGGCTGGTCGGATCTGGGGCAGGGCGGCGATGGCGCCTGGTATGTCGCGATCCGCTGCGCCGATATCTGCGGCCCCTTTGCGCGGCTTTATGCGGGGGCGGGCATCGTTCCCGGCTCTGACCCCAGAGCCGAGGCGGCCGAGACCGGCGCCAAATTCGGCGCGATGCTGCAGGTTCTGGGCCTGTCCAGCGACGCCGGCATGCCGCCCGAGACGACTGAATTCTAGAAAGACCTGACGATGGCACTTCCCAAGATTTCCGATTACGCCCTGCCCAAGGCCAAAGATATAGCCGCGCCCCGCGCGCCGTGGCGGCCAGATCCGTCGCGGATGGCGCTGCTGGTCCATGACATGCAGCGCTATTTCTGCGCTGCCTATGGGCCCGATTCTTCCCTGCTGCAGACGGTCACTCGAAATATCGCCGCCGTAACCGCTGCCGCGCGCAAGGCCGGGATCCCCGTCTTTTACACCGCGCAGAAGGGCGATCAGTTCCGTCCCGATCGCGGGCTGCAGGCCGATCTGTGGGGGCCGGGCATGCGCGCGATTGCCGAACATCAGGAGATCATCGCGCCCCTGACGCCGCAGCCGGGGGATATCGTGCTGGTCAAGCATCGCTACAGTGCGTTCCAGCGCTCGAACCTGGCGGATCTGATGCGGGCGCGGGGGCGTGACCAACTGGCGATTGCCGGGATCTATGCCCATATCGGCTGCCTTGCCACCGCGACCGAGGCGTTTCAGCGCGATATCCAGCCCTTTGCCGTCATTGACGCGCAGGCCGATTTCAACCGGCAGCGGCATGAGATGGCAATGGACTGGATCAGCGCCTGTTCCGGCGTTCCGGTCGCGACCGACGCGCTGCTGGCTGCCATCGCGGGGGGTGCCTGATGCGGCTGACGGGGTTTCAGGGGCAGAGCGCGGTCGTCACCGGCGCGGCGGGCGGCATCGGTCGCGCGCTGGTGGACGGGCTGGCCCATGCCGGCGCCCGTGTCATGGCCACCGATACGCAGGCGGCGCAGGAGGGGCGTGACGACATCGCGCCCTCGGATCAGGTGGTCTGGCGCGCGCTGGATGTGCGGGATCGCGATGCCGCCGCCGGCGTCGTGGCCGAGGCCGCAGACCTGCACGGTCCGCTGTCGCTGGCCGTGCATGCGGCGGGCGTCCTGTCCACCACGCCGATCCTTGATCTGCCGCCCGAGGAATGGCAGCGCCTGATCGACATCAACGCAGGCGGGACGCTGAATATGCTGTCTCTTCTGGGGCAGGCGATGGTGCCGCAGGGGCGGGGGGCGATTGTGGTGATCGGTTCGAACGCGGCGGGGGTGCCGCGTCTTGGGATCGGCGCCTATGGCGCCTCCAAGGCCGCTGCCGCAATGCTGACACGCTGCGCGGGGCTGGAACTGGCGGCGCATGGCATCCGCTGCAATCTGGTCGCGCCGGGATCGACGCTGACGCCGATGCAGACCGGCATGTGGGCCGATCCAGAGGCCGGGATGGATGAGGTGATCCGGGGCGATGCCAGCCGTTTTCGCGGCGGTATCCCGCTGGGCAAGCTGGCGGTCCCGCAGGATATTGCACAGGCGGCGCTGTTCCTGCTGTCCGATCAGGCCGGGCATATCACCATGGCCGATCTTTACGTCGATGGCGGGGCCACGCTGCGCGCCTGAACATGGGTAGCGGCAAGCAGCGTCAGCACCTGCCCGCGCCAGATCGTCCAGTGAAACGGGAATTCGGATCCCTCGCCCCAGGGCGGCAGCGCGCGGCACAGCCGCAGCACGCCGCCCTGCCGGTCAAGCCGGATGATTTCGGCCGCGTCGAAGCCGAAATGTTCCTGCACGCTGGGATAAAGCGCCTTGAACAGCGATTCCTTGGCCGAAAATGACAGGGTGATGGTGGTGGCATCCGGCTGAGGCCCAAGCTGCGCACGCTCGTGCGGGGCAAGGGTCACCCGCGCCAGATCCTGCGGGCGCCGCGTGACGCTTTCCAGATCGATCCCAAGCCCGGCATGATGCGCCGACCAGCCCACGATCGCGACCGCGCGGCCCTGCGCATGGCTGATCGCGCCGCTGATGCCCGCAGGCCAGACCGGCGCGCCGCTATCTGCGCGCGGGACCGGCGCCGCGCGGCCCGTCAGCACCCGCAGGGCATCAGCGGCGGCCCGGCGTCCAGCCGCATGATCCAGCCGCCGCCGTCGCGCCGCGCCATGCAGATCGGGCGGCACGGCATCAGGGTCTGCATCCTCATGGTCGCAGAACGCGAAGGCCGTGCCCGCCGGGATCGTCGGCGGCGCGGGCAGGCACAGGGTCATCCGGGCTGATGGACCGGGGTTTTGGCCTCGATCAACGCCCACCAGGCATTTGGCGTGGGCTTTGAAATCAGCTCCTCGAAGCTGACCTTGATGCCCTGTTCCTCCAGCGTGCCGATGAATTCCATGACGCGGATCGAATCCAGCCCGAACAGGATCAGGCTTTCATCGGGGGCGATCTCGTCCTCATCCTCGACCATGGCGGCGATCTGGTCGTTCAGCCAGTTGCGGGTCAATGTCATGCGGGAACTCCTTGTCTTGCATCTGCGGCCTGCAGCATCTCTCGCAGGCGGCGTTTGTCGGTCTTGCCGATATGGGTCAGCGGCAGGCTGTCGGTCTGGTGAAAGCGGTCGGGCAGCTTGTAATCGGCCAGCCCGAGATCGCGCAGATGACGCCTGAGCGTCGATGATTTGACCGAGCCGTTGCTGACAATCACCGCCACGCTGCGTTCGCCCAGCATCGCATCCGGCATGGCGACCAGCGCCGCCTGACGGATCAGCGGATGGCGCATCAGCAGAGCCTCAATCTCTTCCGCCGCGACCTTTTCGCCGCCACGATTGATCTGATCCTTGATCCGCCCGACGACCCGCAGATAGCCGTCAGGCCGCCGGATCACCACGTCCCCGGAATGATAAAACCCGTCCTTGTCAAAGGCCTGCGAATTATGTTCCGGGCTTTTGAAATAGCCGCGAAAGGTATAGGGGCCGCGCACCGACAGCGCGCCGGGCTGACCATCGGGCACGGGGCGCCCCGTCTCATCCAGCAGACGGATGTCATCATCGGGGCTGATCGGGCGACCCTGCATCGACATCACCGTTTCCGGATCGTCATCCAGCCGGGTATAATTCACCAGCCCCTCGGCCATGCCAAAGACCTGCTGAAGCTGACAGTTCAGAACATCCGGCACGGCGCGGGCGATCTCGGGCGTGAAGCTGGCACCGCCGACCAGCAGATGCCGCAGCGGCGCGGGCGGCCCGGCCAGCGCGGCATGACGCTGCCACAGTTGAACGGCCGAGGGCACCAGCGCCGCAACCGTCACCCGATGCTCTGCGATCAGCCGGAAGCAGGCCGCCGGATCGGGCGAGGGCGCCATCACGATGCAGCCTCCGGCATGCAGAACCCCCAGAATGCCCGGAGAGCTCATGGTGAAATTATGCGCGGCAGGCAGCGCGCAAAGAAAGCGCGTCTGCCGATCCAGCCCGCAGATCTCTGCGCTGGCCCGGATGCTGTAGTCGTAATCGTTATGGGTGCGCGGGATCAGCTTAGGCGTGCCGGTGCTGCCGCCAGACAACTGAAAGAAGGCCACCTCATCGGGCGGGGTCGGATCGGCGGGCAGCCGGGCTTGCCCGGTCCCGGCCAGCCATGCCGACAGCGCGGTGTCCGCATCCGGGCTGTCTTTCAGGATCACGCGGCGCGGCGCTTGCCCGCGCGTCGTCAGCCCGTCCAGAAAATCCCCGGTCGCGAACAGTTCATGCGCGTGATCGCCGATCAGCAGTGCTGGTTTCAACTGCTGGATATAATTGCCCATTTCCAGTTGTCGATGGCTGTAGATCGCGTTCACCGGCACGATCCCCGCACGCAGCAGGGCATGGAAGGTGATGATGAATTCGGCGCAATTCGGCAATTGCACCACCGCCGTATCGCCCCGGCCCAGCCCATCGCGGCGCAGCCTGTCGGCCAGATTCGCCACCGCATCGGACAGTTCGCGATAGCTGAGCTGCCGGTCACCGTCGATCACCGCGATGGCCTCGGGCGTGGCTCTGGTCGATTCGTCCAGCGCACGCGTCAGCGGTTCATCGATCCAATAGCCGCGCGCGCGATAACGGGCGGCCAGATCGGCGGGGAAGCGGCAGAAATCAATCAGCACGGGGGCCTCGGTCAATGTCGGATCAAAGCGGTCATGCTGGCAAGATCCGGCCCGCCTTGCGGAGATCGAATTGACTGGCGCAATTAACTGAGTATTTCTATCGGCAATTGTCAAGTGAGGCTGGAATGACAGAAATCGGATCCGATGCAGGCAGTGCTGCTGCAGTCTGGTACGACCTGACGGCGGGTCAGATGGATTTCTGGGAAGAGTTCCAGTTCCATCCAGATCAGCCGGTATCGACCGTGGCGCATGTGATTGCCTTCAACGGTGTGCTGGATGAGGCCGCGATGCTGTCGGCCATTCGCCAGACGGTGGCCGAGGCCGACACGCTGGCGCTGCGCTTTCGGGAAACCGAGGATGGACGGGTGCAGCAGAGGGTCGATCCGGCCCGCGTGCCGCAGGTCCGTCAGCTTGACCTGCGACAGGAACCCGACCCCGAGGCCGCCGCCCGCCGCCTGATGCGTGCCGATATCGACGCCCCGCTGGATCTGCGCCACGCGCCGCTGTCGGCACAGATGCTGTTGCGTCTGGGGGAGAGGCGCTGGTTCTGGTACAGCCGCGGGCATCACATCATTCTGGACGGCTACAGCATGTCGCTGATCGAGAAACGCGTGGCGACCCTCTATGCCGCGGCACTGGGGCAGGGTGAGGTGGGGCGCCCCTTCGACAGGCTCGCCGATTTCCTGCGAGAAGAGCGCGACTATGCGCAAAGCCCGGCCTTCCAGACCGATCGCAGCTATTGGCGCGACACACTGGCCCCGCATCGGGGCGATCTGCCGGTGCTGCAAAAGGGGGCGGAGGATTACGGGCTGGCGCCCCTGACCGCCGATTTCGCGATGGGCCCCGATTTCGATGCCGCTTTGCGGGATGCCGCCGCCCGGTTGGGCATGAACTGGGCGGATCTTCTGACCCTGCTGTCCGCGATCTGGCTGTCGCTTCTGGACCCCGGCCGCCGGCCCGCCAATGGGCCGGTCTGGCTGCCTTACATGAGCCGGATGGGCAGTATCAGCGCCAATATTCCCGCCATGGTGGTCAACATCCTGCCCCTGATCGTCGATCCTCAGCCGGATGAGCCGCTGCCCACGCTGATCGGGCGCCTGTCGCGGCACTTCCGCCGTCACCGCCGCCACGGCCGCTACCGGATTGAGGATATAGCCCGCGATTGCGGCATCCCCTCGGGCCAGCGCTTCCATTTCACGCCTCTGGTCAACGTCATGCCCTTCGCCCCGCCGCGTTTTCATGGGCTGGAAACGGAACGCCTCGTCCTGGCCGCCGGACCGGGCGACGGTTTCAACGTCTCATTCACGGGCGGCGGCACCGGATCAGGTCTGATCGCCTCTATCGAGGCAGACCCGACCATAGGCGCGACCGAATTCTCTGGCCGCGTGACGGCATTTCGGCAGTGGATCGGATCGGTCCTGCGCGATCCGGAAAATGCGGCCTTGGTTCCGGTGACCGCGACAACGCCGACCTCCCGTGTTTCTTGATCGATCCCGTGAAGGATCTTGCGCCCGACGCGCCGTTTGGGACCGCCATGCCTTCGGGCGTGCCACTCGCCTTCCCCGTCGACCTTGATGCCGGCACTATCGATCAGCAGGTGCAGCGGCCCCTTGGAGCCGCGACTGGGGATGTTGACGGCCAGGATCTTCCGGCGCCGAGACAGCGTGCTGAAGTCGGGCACTGATCGGTCGAGACCAACCAGCCGCGACAGGCTCTCGACGAAGCCGGTCATCTGCGGGAGCGCCATGCCGAACAGCACATTCATCAAGAGGCACATCTGTATGGCGGAGACGCTGTAGCTCTGCTGGCGGCCACGCCTGCATGTCGGCGCAGCATCCCAGCTTATCTCGGGGTTGACCGGATCGTCCGCGAGCAGCGGCGCTTGAGCGACTTATTATAGGCAAGCCAGTTCCTGGTCTTGTAGGTCGGGGGCGCGAGTCTGCTCATGTGCTTCAACTAACACGCTGGATTCATATAATGAACCCTACAACAGATTTGGGTAATAACGCCAGGTGAATCCTACAGAAAATTTGTACAACAGAGCCATTAAACACCTACAGATAGCCTTCTGATAGTTCTTTGAGAGGGGCGAATCTGAAGTCATCAGCATTCCATACATGATCCAATGCGCTGAGAAGAGAGACAGGATCTACTTCAAAGCTATCATTTTGGAACTTTGAAAAAAATTTTTGTTTCATATTATAAGCGGGTTTTACATACTTAGGTTTCATTTTGCCCCTTACGCCGATCCAGCGGCATCCCACTTGCTGTGCCATCATACGAAAAATATCGCTGGCTATGCCGCAGGGAATGATCTCGACAATGTTCGTTACTTTGGCGTTATTGGAAAGTCTATACAGCAGCGGGCCAAGAGCTGCTCCATGAATCGCGACAATTGTCTCACATTCAGAAAATAATCTGATTTGATCATTTACGTGTAGGTCTTCTGCGTATATGGTTCTGAAACCCCTTTGGCGCAGCGAAATCTCGATTTCTTCTTGGTTTAGGATGGTGCGCGATCCCCGTCGTGCTATTAGTATTCTTTGGGGAAGTACGTCCTTGCTAGAGCCAATTTTATTTAATTTTTCAATTATAGATGATGAATTAATCCATTTATGTGAATGTGGTCTGTGAACATTTCCATGACTCTGGAATATTTTTATACATGATCCTGTGACGGGTCCATCTGTAAAATGAGAATTTATGCCAAGATTAATTATCAAATCACGCCCATGTTTTGGCATATTTTTAGGGAAAATAACATTTATATTTGAAATGTTCTGCCCTAAAGCCGATTCGGCAAAAGCAAGTAGGGGAATGTGCCGGTTGAGTAGGTGAGACCAATTTTGTGGACTATTATATCTGAAGTCAATGTATAGTTCTTCATGAAAATCAATTGTCGGCTCTCGCCCTCGTCCTCGGAGGCGATCGCGCATCTTTAGCCGAGGTTGCATTGTCATTGCGCCCTCTTCTACTATTTTTACTTCGCCTGCAGGCATGATTTTTTCTGGCAGTTGAATGACGTCACAGCCTGGTATGGCTCGGTCTATAAAAAAAGATCTAGCAGAAAACACTACTGAGGGAGCAATTCGAAAGGTTGGTACTATTTCTTTATGCTCAAAAAGAGACTTTTCACTTTGCATGGTTTCTTTCTTTAATTGATATGCCAGATGCGCCTAGTTTAGAATGAAGCTGTTTGCTTCGAATGTCTAGGTTCCAGACCCATTGATTTCATGCGTTTGGCGTGATTCAGGCTCCGCAAGGAGACCTGATCGATGAGCAATCTTTATTGGCTTACGGACGCCCAAGTGGAGCGCTTGAAGCCGTTCTTTCCCAAGAGCCATGGCAAGCCCCGCGTCGATGATCGCCGCGTCCTCAGTGGCATAATCTTCATCAATCGCAATGGCTTGCGCTGGTGTGATGCGCCGAAGGAATACGGCCCGGCCAAGACCCTCTACAACCGTTGGAAGCGCTGGAGCGACAATGGCGTGTTCGCCCGGATCATGGTGGGCCTGGCCGCCGAGAGCGCCGAGCACAAGACGATCATGATTGACGCGACCTATCTCAAGGCGCACCGCACGGCATCAAGCCTGCGGGTAAAAAAGGGGGGCGCGGGCGCCAGATCGGGCGCACCAAAGGGTTTGAGGGATAAAGAAACTGTCCGGGGGACAGTTTCGCCCGAAAACGGAACACGAAGTTGCACGCCGTTGCCGATGCCAAGGGGCGCCCGATCGGGTTCTTCATGTCCGCCGGTCCGGTCAGTGATTACACAGGCGCGGCGGCGCTGCTGGGCAACCTTCCGAAGGCAGGGTGGCTGCTGGGAGACCGGGGCTATGATGCCGATTGGTTCAGAGAAGCATTGAAAGACAAGGGGATAAAGGTCTGCATCCCTGGCCGGAAGTCCCGCAAGAAGGCGGTCAAATACGACAAGCGACGATACAAACGGCGCAACCGCATAGAGATCATGTTCGGGCGGTTGAAGGATTGGAGGCGTGTCGCCACCCGATACGACCGCTGTCCACAGACCTTCTTCTCTGCCATCCTCCTCGCCGCAATCGTCCTCTTCTGGCTATAATCCACAACGAGTCCTGACCCTAGGTTCCAGACCCATTGATTTCGGACGTTTGGCGTGATTCAGGCTCCGCAAGGAGACCTGATCGATGAGCAACCTTTTCTGGCTGAGCGAGGCGCAGATGGCGCGCCTCAAACCCTTCTTTCTCAAGAGCCATGGCAAGCCCCGTGTCGATGATCGCCGCGTCCTCAGTGGCATAATCTTCATCAACCGCAATGGTTTGCGATGGTGCGACGCGCCGAAGGACTACGGGCCCGCCAATACGCTCTACAACCGATGGAAGCGCTGGAGCGAGAATGGGGTCTTTGCCCGGATCATGGTGGGCCTGGCCGCCGAGAGCGCCGAACACAAGACGATCATGATCGACGCGACCTATCTGAAAGCGCATCGCACGGCCTCGAGCCTGCGGGTCAAAAAAGGGGGCGCGGGCGCCAGATCGGGCGAACGAAAGGGTTTGAGGGATAAAGAAACTGTCCGGGGGACAGTTTCGCCCGAAAACGGAACACCAAGCTGCATGCCGTCACCGACGCGAAGGGACGCCCGATCCAGTTCTTCATGTCGGCCGGGCAAGTGAGTGACTATACCGGCGCGACGGTCCTGCTGAGCAGTTTGCCGAAGGCCGGCTGGATGCTTGCGGACAGAGCGTATGATGCCGACTGGTTCCGAGAAGCGTTGAAAGACAAGGGGATAAGGGTACGCATCCCCGGCCGGAAAAAACCGCAAGAAGGCGGTCAAATACGACAAGCGGCGCTACAAACGCCGCAACCGCATCGAAATCATGTTCGGGCGCCTCAAGGATTGGAGGCGTGTCGCCACCCGATACGACCGATGCCCCGAGACCTTCTTCTCCGCTATCCTTCTCGCCGCCACCGTCATCTTATGGTTATGATCGACAACGAGTCCTGAACCTAGGTCGGGGGCGCGAGTCTGCTCATGTGCTTCAACTAACACGCTGGATTCATGTAATGAACCCTACAACAGATTTGGGTAATAACGCCCAATGAAAGCGAAGTGATCGGGCGCATGGCCCGCAAATCGCATGGCGCCGGACCGGCAAGAGGTTCCTGCCGCTACAGCGCGCCGTCGCGGTCCGGGCCGCTGCCGTCCAGTTGTGCGGCGATGGTTTCCGGAGTGGGGCGGGGGCCGCGGGGGCGGGTTTCCAGCGCCTCGCGCATGGCGCGCAGGTGGTCGGGCGTGGTGCCGCAGCAGCCGCCGATGATCCGCACGCCCAGATCGCGCGCCAGCACCGCATATTTCGCCATCAGTTCCGGCGTGCCGTCATAATGCAGGTGCCCGTGTTCCATGCGCGGGATGCCGGCATTGCCCTTGGCGATCAGCGGGCGTTCATTGCCGGTGGCCGTCAGCGCCTGCACCGCGCGCAGCAGGTCCGAGGCGCCGACACCGCAATTGGCGCCATAGGCCAGCGGGCTGTTCGTCAACCGCTCGACCAGCGATGCCAGCTGCGCGGGCGTCAGACCCATCAGCGTGCGACCAGCGGTGTCAAAGCTCATCATCCCGCACCAGGGCATGCCGGTCAGGTCGATGGCTTCGGCGGCGGCGCGGTATTCCTCTTCCGAGCTGATGGTTTCCAGCCACAGCACATCCGCGCCCCCGGCCTTCAGCGCCTCGGCCTGTTCGTGAAACATCTCGACCGCGCTGTCATGGCTCAGCCCGCCCATCGGGGCCATGATCTCTCCGGTGGGGCCCATGCTGCCCGCCACCACGACGCGGCGCCCGGCGCGATCCGCGACCTCGCGCCCGATTTCGGCGGCAACCCGGTTGAGCTCGGTCACGCGGGCGGCGGCATTGCGCAGTTTCAGGCGGCTGGCATTGCCGCCGAAGCTGTTGGTCAGAAACAGATCGGCGCCCGCATCCACCGCGTCCTGATGCAGTTTGCGGATGCGGTCGGGATGTTCGGTATTCCAGAATTCGGGTGGTTCATCGGAAGGCAGCCCCATGTTGAACAGATTCGTGCCGGTGGCACCATCCGCCATCAGCCAGTCACGATCCGCCAGAAGCTGGGTGAGTGGGTCGGCCATCCCGTTTCCTTCAAGACAGGGCGCGCCATCCCCGACGGGACGGTCACCAATTATCAGGTCCATATCAAAATGTGCTTTTTTTCAACAGGGCCGAACGCGGGCGAGCGGCCTAATAAAGAATAAAAAACCGCGCCGGAGGTCCGGCGCGGCTTATTGCGTGGATCAGGACAGAACTTAGTTCTGTGCGGGCTCTTCCGCATCGTCTTCGGCAGAGGCGCCGCCGATATCGTCGAACAGTTCGGCGATTTCGAATTCGGCCTCGGCGTCGGCCTCGGCAGCCAGATCCTGGATCGACTTGCCCTGCGCCTGCAGTTCTGCCTCTTCGCTCGAACGGGCGACGTTCAGAACGATGGTGGCTTCGACTTCGGGATGCAGGACGACAGCAACGTCGTGCAGGCCCAGATCCTTGATCGGCTGGCCCAGAACGACCTGCTTGCGGTCGATGGTGAAGCCTGCCTCGGTCGCGGCATCGGCGGCGTCGCGGGTCGTGACCGAACCGTAAAGCGCACCGGCATCAGAGGCCGAGCGGATGATGATGAAGGTTTCACCGTCCAGCTTGTCGGCGACCTTCTGGGCGTCGGCCTTGGATTCGGCGTTGCGGGCTTCCAGCTGCACCTTCTGGTCTTCGAAAGCCTTGATATTGGCATCCGAGGCGCGCAGAGCCTTGCGCTGCGGCAGCAGGAAGTTGCGGGCATAGCCCTCTTTGACGTTGACGACTTCGCCCATCTGGCCAAGCTTCGCCACACGTTCCAGCAGGATGACTTGCATGTTCAGGTCTCCTTACTTCACGACATAGGGCAGCAGCGCCAGAAAGCGGGCGCGCTTGATTGCCTGTGCCAGTTTGCGCTGGTTCTTGGCCGAGACGGCCGTGATGCGCGAGGGAACGATCTTGCCGCGTTCGGAAATGTAACGCTGCAGCAGACGGGTGTCCTTGTAGTCGATCTTGGGGGCGTTGTCGCCACCGAACGGATCGACCTTGCGACGACGGAAGAACGGTTTGTTCGCCATATCCGGATCTCCTTAGTTGCGGTCGCGACGTTCGCGGCGCTCGCCACGTTCTTCGCGCTTCTGCATCTGAACCGAGGGGCCTTCCTCGTGCTCGTCGACCTTGATGGTCATGACGCGCATGACATCGTCATGCAGACGGGCCAGGCGTTCCATTTCCTGCACGGCGGCCGAGGGCGCGTCGGTGCGCAGGAAGGCGTAATGGCCTTTGCGGTTCTTGTTGATCTTGTAGGCGAGGGTGCGGACACCCCAATATTCGTTATCCACGACCTTGCCGCCATTATCGGCGAGAACGGTCGAGAAATGTTCGATCAGCCCTTCGGCCTGCGTGTTCGACAGGTCCTGGCGGGCGATCAGCACATGCTCGTACAGAGGCATGGCGTCCCTTTCATGTTCAGGCGCACTTCATAGGCGGTTCGTCCTTCCGCACCCGCCACGAGAGGTTGCGCCGGTTGCGATATTCCGGCGGAAGGATGGCGCTTTATAGCGGCAAATGCTGCGGATGCAAGGGTGTTCGCCGTGGATTTCGCCGGGGCAGGCGGAGGCAGGCCGGGGGTTTCACACCCCCGGACCCCCGTGGGATATTTCTGCAAAGAAGAAAGGGCGGGTCGCGGGTTCTTGTCGTTTGCCCCAGGGTTGGGGCAGTCTGGCGGGATTGGCCGGAGGAGGCGAGATGGCACTGGAAGATGCGAAGAATCAGGTGGATCAGGCGTTCACGCGCAGCGATCCGCGGGGCTTGTCCTATGAAAATGCCTTTGGCGGCGCGGTGAGTTTTCTGCGGCGGCGTTATGGCAAGGATCTGGCCGGGGTGGATCTGGCGGTGACGGGAATTCCCTTCGATCAGGCGGTGACGCATCGGCCTGGCACGCGATTCGGGCCGCGCGCGATCCGCGAGGCCTCGACCCTGCAGCCCTATGATCCGCCCTATGGCTGGGGCTATGATCCGCTGAGCCTGCTGAACGTTCTGGATTACGGTGACATGGCCTTTGACTATGCCAATACGCGCGAGGTTCCGGCGCGGATCGAGGCGCATATCGGCGCCATCATGGATGGCGGGGCGGCGCCGGTGACGCTGGGCGGGGATCATTTCATCACCTTGCCGATCCTGAGGGCGGTGGCGGCGCGGCGTGGCCCGGTGGCGCTGATTCAGTTCGACGCCCATTCCGATACCTGGGTCGATGACGATCCCGAGCGGATCGATCATGGCACCTTTCTTTACAAGGCGATCCGGGAAGGGGTGGTCGATCCGTCGGCCAGTGTCTCGGTCGGGATCCGCGCCGACAATCCCGATACGCTGGGCGTGACCATTCTGGATGCGCCGCTGCTGCATCGCGAGGGAGTCGAGGCCGTGTTGCGGCGGATCCGGCAGGTCATCGGGGAGCGTCCGGTCTATATCACCTTTGACATCGATGCGCTGGACCCGGCCTTTGCGCCGGGCACGGGGACGCCCGTCTGGGGCGGGTTGGCCTCTTGGCAGGCGGCGGCGCTGTTGCGCGGGCTGGCGGGGGTCGATCTGATCGGGGGCGATGTGGTCGAGGTGTCACCGCCCTATGACGGCACCGGCGCGACGGCGATTGCCGGGGCCCATGTCGCGATGGAACTGATCGCGCTTTACGGCTGGACGCGGCGCTGAGATTGCGTCCCGCGATGGCCGGGGGGAATGTGCATCCCCCCGGTCCCCCCTGCGAGGTGGACCTCTCTTTGCGGCTTGCCGCTGTCTCGTGGCGGGGGTAATTCCGGATCATGCTGCCAGAAGATCGCCTTGCCCAGATTGCCCAGCGGTTCGAGTTTCTCGAAGCGCAGTTGAATGCCGGTGCCGCCCCGGATCAGATCGCGCGGATCAGTCGCGAATATTCCGAACTGAAGCCTGTGGTGGAGGAGATCGGGCAATGGCGTGCTGCGCGCGATGGCATGGCAGAGGCGCAGGCGATGCTGGCAGATCCCGAGATGCGGGAACTGGCTGAGGATGAGCTGGCCCGTCTGCAGGCGGAGCTGCCGGGGCTGGAGCAGCGCTTGCGGGTGGCGCTGTTGCCCAAGGATGCGGCGGATGCGCGCCCGGCGATTGTCGAGATCAGGCCGGGCACAGGGGGCGATGAAGCCGCGCTGTTCGCGGGCGATCTGTTGTCCATGTATCGCCGTCATGCCGAGGCGCAGGGCTGGAATTTCCAGCTTCTGGATCTGACCGAGACCGAGTTGGGCGGCGTCAAGGAAGCTACAGCGCGGATCGAGGGTGAGGGGGTCTTTGCCCGGCTGAAATACGAATCCGGCGTGCATCGGGTGCAGCGCGTTCCCGAGACGGAGTCGGGCGGCCGCATTCACACCAGCGCTGCGACCGTAGCCGTGCTGCCAGAGGCCGAGGATGTCGATATCGACATCCCGGCGGGCGATATCCGCATTGATACCATGCGCGCCAGCGGTGCGGGCGGGCAGCATGTGAACACCACGGATTCGGCGGTGCGGATCACCCATCTGCCGACCGGGATCGTGGTCACAAGTTCGGAAAAATCGCAGCATCAGAACCGGGCCAATGCCATGGCCGTCCTGCGCGCGCGGCTTTACGATATCGAGCGTCAGCGGGCCGATGCCGAACGTGCGGCGGATCGCAAGAGCCAGGTCGGCAGCGGCGATCGCAGCGAGCGGATCCGGACCTATAATTTCCCGCAGGGCCGGATGACCGATCATCGGATCAACCTGACGCTTTATGCGCTGGACAAGGTGATGGCGGGGGATCTGACCGAGATCATCGATGCGCTGATCGCGCATGATCAGGCGGAACGGCTGGCGGCCCAAGGATGAAGCTGGCAGAGGCGCGGGCCAGGGCCGCCCTGCAATTGCGGCAGGCGGGGATATCCGGCGGCGACCGGGATGCGGATCGCATTCTGGCCGCGATCCTGTCGGTCGAGCCGGGGCGGCTGCGGATGATCGAGGATCGCGTGCTCTCGGCTGCGGAACTGGACCGGCTGTGGACCGGCATTGCCGCCCGCGCGCAGCATCAGCCGGTGGCGCAGATCGTCGGCTTTCGCGATTTCTATGCTCATCGCTTCAGGGTGACGCCCGATACGCTGGACCCGCGCCCCGAGACCGAGGCGCTGGTCGAGGCGGCGCTTTCATTGCCCTGGAACTCGGTCCTGGATCTGGGGACGGGGACGGGGGCGATCCTGATCTCGGTCCTGGCGGCACGTGCAGGGGCGCGGGGCATGGGCACCGACCTGTCACCGGCCGCGCTGGAGGTGGCGCGTCAGAATGCCGCCCAGATCGGTGTGACGGCGCAGTTCCGGCAGGCCGATTGGTATGAGGGGGTCGAGGGCCGCTTTGACCTGATTCTGTCCAACCCGCCCTATATCGCCGCGGATGAGATGGCGGGCCTCTCGCCCGATGTTCGCCTGTGGGAGCCGGAATCGGCGCTGACCGATGGCGCTGACGGGCTAAGCGCCTATCGCATCATTGCGGCTGGCGCGGCGCGGCATCTGACGGCCGGCGGAAATGCGCTGGTCGAGATCGGCCCCACCCAGGCCGATGCCGTCAGGTCATTTTTCAACGATGCCGGGGCCTTGACCCGTGTGATTGCCGATCTGGATGGCCGCGATCGTGTGATTTTGGCACGGTTTCCGGGCTGAAATCGCAATCTGGGCGCCCGATTGCCTATATTTTTCAACTTTTCCCTTGTCAGCCCGGTCCCGGCATGTTTATTCGAAACTGTGCACGGGGCGGGAACGCCGCTGCATGGGTCAGCCTGACACAGACGAAAATGAACTGGCGCTTTGGTCGAAGCGCCGCATGGGTCAAGGGCAGGCTGAACGGCGAGGTAGATTTAAGTTTTCGATACCTCCCAAGAACGCCGTCCAGACCAAACTGGAACCACTGACAGACAAACTGATGAGATCATCGAAATCACGTTCGCGTAACAAGTCGAACCGCCAGCGCTCGTTGGGGAATATCGTTAACCGGGTCTTTGACAGTTCAGGACCCGAAGGCAAGGTGCGTGGCACCCCCCAGCAGATCATCGAGAAATATCTGACGCTGGCGCGCGACGCGCAGCTGTCCAATGACCGTGTGGCCGAGCAGAGCTTTCTGCAGCATGCCGAGCATTATACGCGGATGTTGGGCGAGGCTCAGCGCGAGATGGCCGAACGACAGCAACAGCATAATCAGAACCAGCGCCAGGATGAGGACGGCAACGCGCCGTCGCGTGACGGCAATGGACATGCCAGTCAGAACGGCAATGGCCGCGATCAGAATCGCGATCATGGCGGCCGCGGACAGCAGCGGGACCGCGCGCCGCGCGACGAGGATCAGACCTCGCGTTCCGATGCGGAAGCCGATCACAGCCCTGCCGCCGCCCAGAGCGACGCGAAAGAGGGCCTGCCCGATGCCGTCGCCGCATCGGATGAGGATGGCTCGACCGGGCTGATCGAAACGCCAGAGACCGCCGCCAAGCCCGCAAAGGCGAAAACGCCCCGGGCGCGGACGCCGCGTGCCACCACGGGTGTGAAGCGCAGCCGCCGCAAGGCCGATGCGGATGACGCCGCCGCCGAAGCGGCGCCTGCGCCGCAGCCGGAAGGCGAAGGGCCGGGTCAGGAATGATCCGCTGACAGGATGGGGAAGGGCCGCAGGTTTCGCTTGCGGCCTTTTTTCTATGTGCCTTGTCTTGCGGCTTTCAGCACGCGCGCCAGGGTGCAGAAATGTTCCAGATCGATTTCCTCGGCCCGGGCGGTCGGGGCGATACCGGCCTGTTCCAGCAGGGATTCAATATCGGGATGCACCCCGCGCAGCGATGCGCGCAGCATCTTGCGGCGCTGGTTGAAGGCGGCGGCGGTGATCCGGGAAAGGACCGCAGGATCGGCCGGAAAGCGCGGTTCGGGCAGGGCGGTCAGATGGACCACGGCCGAGCTGATCTTGGGTGGCGGAACGAAAGCCTCGGGCGGCAGCGTCATGACGATGCGTGCCTCGGCCCGCCATTGCGCCAGCAGGGCAAGGCGGCCATAGGCCTTGCTGCCGGGGCTGGCGGTGATGCGTTCGGCCACCTCTTTCTGGAACATAAGGGTCAGGGATTGCCAGAAGGGCGGCCATTGCGACGGGGTCAGCCAGCGGACCAGCAATTCGGTGCCGATATTATAGGGCAGGTTCGCCGCGACACGGATGGGCGGTGTCAGATGGGCAAGTGGATCGATCTGAAGCGCGTCGCCATTGATGACGGTCAGGCGGCCGGGATAGGCTTCTGCGATCTCTGCCAGCGCGGGCAGGGCGCGGGCATCCTTTTCGATGGCCAGAACGTGCCGCGCGCCCTCGGCCAGCAGGCCACGGGTCAGGCCGCCCGGGCCGGGGCCGATTTCCAGAATGTCGCAGTTGCGAAGATCGCCTGCCTGCCGCGCGATTTTCGCGGTCAGGTTCAGGTCCAGAAGGAAGTTCTGGCCCAGTTGCTTTTTGGCGCGCAGGTCGTGCTGTCGGATGACATCCCGCAGGGGGGGGAGATTGTCGATGCTGCTCATCCTGGCTGCCTTGGGGGCTTTGCGCCCCCAAACCCCCGCAGGATATTTGGACACAAAAGATAGGTCATGGGCGTGTTGCAGCCATGTCGCGGGCCATGCGCAGGGCGGCGATGGTCGATGCGGGATCGGCCAGACCCCTGCCCGCGATATCGAAGGCTGTGCCGTGATCGGGAGAGGTTCGGATGAAGGGCAGGCCCAGTGTCACATTCACGCCGCCCGCGAAGTCCAGCGTCTTGATCGGGATCAGGGCCTGATCGTGATAGGCGCAGATTGCCGCGTCGTAATTTTTGCGGGCGGGGGCATGGAACATGGTATCGGCGGGCAGCGGGCCGGTGAGGTCGAGACCTTCGGCGCGTAGTCGGGTCAGCAGGGGGGCGATGCGGTCGGTTTCCTCGTGGCCCATCACGCCGTGTTCTCCGGCATGGGGGTTGAGGCCCGCGATGGCGAGGCGCGGGCTGGCGATGCCGAAATCGCGGATCAGCGCATCATGGGTGATGCGAATGGCGCTTTCCAGTCGTTCATCCGTCAGGGCTGCGGGCACATCGGCCAGCGGGATGTGGATGGTGGCGGGCACGACGCGGCAGGGTGGTGTGACACTGGTGGAGGCCAGCATCATCGCCACCGGCACGTCGCCTGCCAGATGGGCAAGATATTCGGTATGGCCGGGGAATGCGAAATCCGCGCCCTGTTTCAGGGCCTGTTTGTTGATCGGCAGGGTGGTCATGGCATCAGCCTGTCCCTGACGGATCAGATCGACAGCGCGGGCGATGACCTGAATGACGCCCTGGGCATTGGCCGGATCGGGCTGGCCGGGACGGTTCGGCGCCGCGAATTCGTGGCGCAGGACCGGCAGGTGACCGGGTGGGACCGGGTCACCGGGATCCGCGATCAGGTGATAAGGCGTGTCAGCGGGCAGGTGGCGGGGATCGCCGATCCAGACGAAATCCACGCCCGAGGCCATCGCCAGCGGGGCCAGTTCCGGCCCGATGCCCGCAGGTTCGCCACAGGTGAGGAGGATCCGGCGGGTCACCGCTCAGGGTCGCCGGATGATGGCGTCTGCCAGCAGCTCTTGCAGATAGGCATCTGCCGCCGCATTGGCCTTGCGATTGAAGATCGCATCTCGGACCTGTTCGCGGCTGGGCAGGGCATTGGCGCCGGGAATGGCAGCCTCGACCCCATCTTCCGGCTGGGCGGTGGTGGCGACCTCGGCCTCCATCTCTGCGATCAGGGCCGGGCGGCGCGAACAGAGCATGACCAGATCGACGGAATTGCCATAATTGACATAGCCTGCCTCATCATCGTCAAGCGAGGCAAGGCGGGTGGCGATCAGCGTCGGGATCTGCCCCTGCGACAGGGTCTGACGCTGGATCTGTGCGGCGGCCTGCGCGCCTGCCTGCACATAGAGATCGCTGCAACTGGTGGCGCGGGCGGCCAATGTGGCGGCCTCGGTCGTGCTGGCCAGACGCAGGGTCATGTAATCCAGAAGCTGTTCCTTGGCGCCCGGACGCAGCGTGCCCTGGGTGTCGCGCATATAGAACAGCACCACGGCGCCAGGGACGGTCAGCGGCTGGCTGACCTGTCCGGGTTGCAGCCCGGCCAGAACCGGGCGCAGGCCCGGTGGCAGATTGTCGACCTCCATCCAGGCCAGACGACCGCCTGCGGGTGCGGATTCCGAGGCGGAATATTCCCGCGCGGCGGCGGCGAACTGATTGTCGCTGGGCTGGGATGCGGCGATGCGACGCGCCAGGTTCAGGGCCTGCTGTTCCTGACCGGGCGGCGCCGGGATGATCAGTTCCGAGATCAGGACGCGGGTCAGGATCGGGGTTTCGATCTGCCGCTTCAGGTCCTGATCGACCTCGGCGTCAGAGACCGAGATCAGGGGCACGAAGCGCTGGCGGATGACCTCGCGCCAGACGGTGCCAGCGGCGATGAAATCGCGCAGGGTCGAGGCATCGACACCGGCCTGTTCCAGACGGGCGATGAATTCGGGACCGGACAGGTTCGCGCGGGATGCGAATTCATCCGTGCCGCGCTGAATGCCCTCTTCGCTGGGGATCAGGCCCATCTGCTTGCCCGCGAAGCTGCGCAGGCGGTCCTGGATCAGCGCGTCCTCGGCCTCTTTCGCGGTGGTCTGCTGGGCGCCCAGGATCTGCATGAAGCGCTGGCGTTGCTGCACTTCATATCGGGTGATGGCGGAATCGTTGATATAGATGACCGGCTCGAACAGGTTCTGCGCCAGCACCGGCGCGACCGAGCCCGTCAGCAAGGCCGCCGCCATGGCGATGCCAGAAAGAAAATGCCGCATATGCTGCCCCCAAATCATCTTTTGCCGACAGGTTAACGCACGCAGCTGCGCCGCGCCACCGTGCCGGGGCCGTCCTTTTGTGAGCCGAAACCACCCAGACGGACCGAGAATCCGACGCTGGTTTCGGCCTGAATGCTTTCGGAAGAGGTGAAACGACGTTCAATACCCAGATCGACCGTGATGCATTCGTTGCGATATGTCACGTCCAGCGACGCGCTTTGCGCGCTGTCCGCGACGAAGTCATAGCGCGTTTCGGCACTGCCCCACCAGCCGTCAGTGATCTGCCAGCCGACTTTGCCGGTAAATTCGCTGATATCGTCCTCGCGCCCCTCGTCCTTGTCGCCATTGATCCACAGATGCCCGGCTGACAGCTGCAGATCCGGGCGCAGCCAGCCCAGCCGCAATTCATTGCGCGAGACATCCAGCGAATCGTCGAACAGGGCGCGGTTCACGATGGCCAACCCGTCGCCGCTGGCGTAATTCGCAGCCAGCAACCAGTCGGAGCGGCGGCCGTAAAGGGGCGAATCCTCACCAAAGGCTTTCTCGACCCGGTCGCGAAATACGCGCCCGCCGGTCAGGCCCAGCGACCAGCCCGCCGGATCGATCCGCGTCCATGACATGCCGATATTGGCCCGCAGGCCGGTTTCGCGCGCGTCATAGCCCGGGAAGCGATTGTCCGAGAACAGATTGCCCTCGTCAAATTCGATCAGGCGGCTGTCTTCATTGGGGATGTCGTTCTCATCCTTGCCGCGGGGCGACCACAGAAGCTGTGCAATCGGCTCTAGCATATAGGTGGCGGTGCCGTCGCTGCCCGCCAGCGGCCAGCGCAGTTCGACCCCAAGCTGCGGATCGACGCGGGTGACGATATCGTCATATTCGCTGTCCTGCGTGATGCGATAGACATCGGCGTCCAGACCGGCGATGGCGGCACCGACAAGGCCGCCGGGCAGGATTTCCGTGCGCCGCCAGTCCAGACCAAAAGAGCCGCGCGCCATGTCGCGCCCGACGATATCCTGATCCGAGGGGCGGCGATGGGCATGGGCAGACCATTCCAGCAGCGCCTCTCCGCCGATCCAGTCGGGGGTAAAGCGGCGCAGCCAGAAGGCATCGGCAACCTGGGCGGGCGAGGTTCTGTTATCCTCGTCTTCGCGCAGCGAGTGATAATTGCCGACGCGGGCGAAAACCAGCTTGTCGCGGGTGACGCGGGCCAGGGTCAGGCCGCTCCACAGCCGGTCGGCATCGGTCACGTCGTAATCCAGCAGGTAACTGCGATCGGACGCGACCTGCACCTGCACGCCCAGCTGATAGTCGCGGGGCAGATCGACCAGCGCATTGCCGAACAGATAGCCACGGGTATCGTCCGGTTCGATATCGTCGCGACTGATCGCGCCGTTCCATTCGGTGACGGCATTGCGCCAGGCCTGCCGGTAACGCAGTTCCAGCGTGCTGGTCCGGCTGGTCGAGAGATAGGGCGTCAGCGTCAGATCGGCGCTGTCGCCCAGGGTGATGAAATAGGGCACCTTGACCCCGAAACCCAGATTGGAGGTCGTCCGGATCGAGGGCAGAAGAAAACCCGACCTGCGCTCAACCGTCGGATCCGGGGCGGTCACGGTAAAGGGCACCGAGGCCAAGGGCACGCCGTAGAACCGGAATTGCGGGCGATCAAAGGTGATCAGCCGGGTTTCGGCATCATGGCTGATGCGGCGGGCGCGGATTTCCCACAAGGGCGTCGGATCGCTGGCGCAGATCTGGCAGGACGAGGCGACCACATTGGTCAGGTTGGTCATCCGGCCATTGCCGGTTCGGGTCAGTTCCTGCGCGGCAAGCTGCAATTCGCGGGCAATGACCAGCCGCGCACCGCGGATGATCCCGTCCTGCAATTCGCGATCAAGCTGACCGGAATCGGCGATGATGATGGCTTCCTTGTCGGGATCGGCGGCGCCCGGTTCGGACAGGTGGATCGGGCCTTCGATGGTCAGATCGCCGCTGGCCCCGTCCACGATGATCCGCGACGCCACCAGCCGCGCGCCCTGATACCAGACGACGACCCCGCCGGCCGCGATCAGAGTGCGGTCGCCCTGCAGGGTCATGCTGTCCGCCAGCACCGTCGCGGAATCGCCGGTATCGCCAACGGTGGGGCGGTTGCTGATGGTGACACGCGACATCGGAGCCGCGCTTTCCAGCGATGCGGCCTCGGGGGTGCCGTCATTGATCACCGTATCGCTGAGCGATGTGGCGGCGGGCGCAAGGGCGGGCTCTCCGCTCCAGTTCAGGTCGGTCGATTGCACGACGCTGCCCGCGCCAAGGCCGGGATCCTCGGGCATGACATCCTGCGCCAGCGCAAGCCCCGGCACCAGCGCCAGCCCTGCGATGCCGACGGAGTACCGCCAGCCCTTCTGCCCCCGTCGCGTCATCCATCCTCCCGTGCAAGGATCAGTGCCAGGGCCAGCAGCCCGCCCACCAGCGGCGGCGCCCAGCCGGCCAGAAGCGGCAGAACCTGCCCGTTATCCCCCAGAACCTGCGCCAGATTGCGCAGGAAAAACAGTCCGATCCCCGCCCCGAAGGCCAGAAGAACCGCGATGCCGGTATTTCTGCCACGGATATGCTGCATGGTGAAGGCGGCGGCGATCAGCACCATTGCGGCCATCAGGAAGGGGCGGGCAAGCTCCATCTGCAGCCAGACGCGGTGACGCTCGGCGGAAAAACCGGCGCGTTCCAGCCCGGCGATGAAGCCCGGCAATTGCCAGACCGGTACCGCCTCGGGGCGGCCAAAGCCTTCGCGGATGCGCTGTGCGGTCAGATCGGATTCCAGCGTCAGGCCGTCATGGGTCGTGGCCTCGACCTCGGGGTTTTCGGCGATCAGGGGGAAATCACGCACCTGGGTCAGCGCCCATTGGCCGGGCAGCAGCCGCGCCTCGCGTGCCTCGATCCGGCGCACGGGGCCGCTTCCTTCGTCAAAGACCATGAAGGTCGCGTCATAAAGCGTGGTCGCATCCGGGCTGGCGCGGCGGGCGCGGATCACGATCTGGCCGTTGGGCCCGGCCTCGCTGTGGTTGGCCTGACGCAGCCAGACCGCGCTGTCGCCCACCGAAACGGTCTGCTGGCCGTTGCTTTCGATCTCGGCCACGGCATCGTCGAACCGCGCGCCCGTCACGGCGACCAGCGGGTTCAGCAGCGCCACCGTCAGCATGCCCACCAGCCCGGCCGTGATCGCAGGCGCCGTCGCCACCTTCAGCGCCGACCGGCCCGAGGCGCGGATGGCCACCATCTCGGAACTGCGGGCCAGGCCCAGAAACAGGGCAATCCCCGCCAGCACGGTCAGCAGCGGCAGGATGGAATAGAAGCTGGAGGCGATATTCAGCATCGCCAGCCGCGCCGCGCCGCCCAGCCCGATATCATGCGAGGAAAAGCGGCGGATCATTTCGATCATGTCGATCAGGAACAGGATCAGCAGAAAGACCCCGGCCACCATCAGGAAGCTGCGCAGAAACCTGCGCGCGACGTAACGCGCCAGGATCATGCCGCACCCCCCGTCGCACCCGCTTTCAACCGGCGCGGTTTAGAGGCCAGCCATAACAGAAAGACGCAGATCCCCGCCCCGACCGCCGCAGGCAGATACAGCAGCGGCCACAGGTCGCTGTTGCGTCCGACCTGATTGGCCACCGCATTGCTGAGAAACTGGACCGAGATCAGGCCCAGAATCGCCCAAAGAACCTGCCGCCAGACGCCAAAGCGGGAAAATCCGCCGATCAGCAGGGTGGCGAAGCCGATCATGGCCGCGACCGGCGACAGCAGCGGCTGGGCGATCCGCTCATGCGCCTCGCGCCGCGCCTCGCCGGGGGTGGCGCCGGTCGCCTGCAGCAATTCGGCATCGGGGTTCAGCAGCCGCAGCGTGCCGTAATCGCGCAGATCGCGCCCCTTGCGGCCACCCTGCGGCAACATCGCGCCGATGTCATAGCTCAGCTCGTCAAAACGGGTGACGGACAGCCTGCGCTGGCCCTGATGCTGGGTCAGGTTCTGCGCCATGCCCTGCAGAAGCACCAGAACCGGGCCGGTTTCGGATCGCACCAGCAGCGCCTCTTCCGAGGTATAGACCGTCTGTTCGGCCTGACTGCGCGCGTCCTCGATGAACAGATCCAGCAGCCGTCCGTCCGAGGCGATGTCGCTGATGAACAGGGTCAGCCCCTCGGTCGGGTACTGGAACGTGCCGGGGCGCAGAAACTGACTGGTCACATTCTCGGCCAGTTCGGCCTGCCGGTCGGCCAGACGCGCCCGCGCCATGGGCACCAGCCCATGCACCAGAATCGCCACCATCAGCCCCACGAAGACGCCGAAGACCAACACCGGCCGCGCCAGCCGCCAGGGCGACAGTCCTGCCGCCTGCATCGCGACCAGTTCGCTTTCGCCCGACAGCCGGTTCGTGCCATAGGCCGTCGCGACAAAGGCCGCGACCGGCAGTACCACCGAAATCACCAAGGGCAGCGTCAGCGCCGTGAATTCCAGCACCACCAGCGCGGTCTGACCGTCATTCAGCAGATCGTCGAACAGGCTGACCGCGCGGTTGATCCAATAGACCGACACCAGCACCAGCGCGAAAAAGCCGAACAGCGTCAGCATCAGGCTGAGGATATAGCGGTCGATCCGGGGCATTTGCTAAAGGCTGACTTTCTGCGACAGGGTGCTTTGCACTGCTTTAGCGGCAAGGGCGGCTCTGGAAAAGGGTTGCCTGCGCGTCTAGGGTCACAGCCAAGCAGATGTGAGGAAGGCAAGATATGACGCATCCCGTCGAAATCAGTTTTACCGAAACCGCAACCGATGCCCTGGCCACGCATAAGGGCCGGGTCGCGCTGATCGTCGCACCGGGGGGGCGTCTGCCCGCCGGATTGCCGCGCAGCACCCGTCAGGCGGCGCAGCGTGCAATGGAGTCGAAGTCCGGCAAATCGCTGTCCTCGGGCGGTGTGATCGAACTGGCCTTCCCGGCAGGGATGGAGGCCGATGCGCTGATGCTGGTCGGTCTGGCGGCCAATGCCTCGACCACCGAGGCGCGCAAGGCCGGGGCCGCAATCGGCGCCAAGCTGGGCAAGGATCACACGCTGGTTCTGGCCGGAAGCCATAAGCGCGCGGCGGATATAGCCCTGGGGATTGCCCTGCGCGGCTATGATTTCTCGGTCTATCGCACGACCAAGGACGATGCCGATGGCGAGGCCGGGGCTGCCGGTGGCGTGCCGCAAAGCGTCAGCCGTGGCGCCGAAAGCGCCGTTCTGGGCGATGCGCAGGCGGATCCCGCGCCGCAGCCCGCCGATGAGCCGGTTTCGGAAAAGGCAAGCGTGACCTTCATGGTCAAGGATCCTGAGGCGCTGGCCAAGGCCGCCAAGGATGGTGCGGCGCTGGCCGAGGGCGTGTTCTTCACCCGCGATCTGGTCAGCGAACCCGCCAATGTCCTGACCACCACCGATTTCGCCGACCGCCTGAAGGCGATGGAGGAAATCGGCCTGACGGTCGAGGTTCTGGACGAAGAGGAACTGACCAGGCTGGGCATGCGCGCGCTGCTGGCCGTGGGGCAGGGCAGCACCTCGCCCTCGAAGGTCGTGGTCATGCGCTGGAATGGCGGCGGGGATGAGGCCCCGCTGGCGCTGGTCGGCAAGGGTGTGGTCTTTGACAGCGGCGGCATTTCGATCAAGCCGGGCGCGGGCATGGAAGAGATGACCATGGATATGGGCGGCGCGGGCGTCGTGGCCGGGGTGCTGCGCACGCTGGCCCTGCGCCGGGCCAAGGCCAATGTGGTCGGTCTTGTCGGTCTGGTCGAAAACATGCCCGATGGTGGCGCGCAGCGCCCGGGCGATATCGTCAAATCGATGAAGGGCGACACGATCGAGGTCATCAATACCGATGCCGAGGGGCGTCTGGTTCTGGCCGATGTGCTGTGGTACGCGCAGACCCGGTTCCAGCCGCGCGCGGTGATAGATCTGGCCACGCTGACCGGCGCTGTCATTATCGCGCTTGGCCATGACAATGCCGGGGTCTTTTCCAATGACGACAAGCTGGCCGATCAGATCCTGTCCGCCGCCGGGGCCGAGGGCGAGGGCGCCTGGCGCCTGCCGCTTGGGCCGGGTTACGATTCGCTGATCAAGTCCCGGCTGGCGGATATGAAGAATACCGGCGGCCGCGCCGCAGGCTCTATCACGGCGGCGCAGTTCCTGCAGCGCTTCATCCGCAAGGATCAGCCCTGGGCGCATATCGACATTGCGGGCGTGGCGATGCCGCCGGGCGCGACCGATCTGGCCCCGCGTGGCGCCACCGGCTGGGGCGTGATGACGCTGGATCGCCTGATCCGCGACCGGTTCGAGGATAGTTAACCCGCCATGGGCAACGCGCTGTTCTATCACCTGACCCGTTCGCCCGCGGAACAGCTTTTGCCGGTTCTGATCGGCAAGTCGCTGGCGGCTGGCTGGCGGGTAGAGCTGCGCGGCACCGATGCGGACAGGCTGGACTGGCTGGACCGGCAATTATGGCAGGGCGACGGGTTCCTGCCCCACGGCCTTGCAGGAGGGCCGCATGACGATCAGCAGCCCGTCCTGCTGACCATGCCGGGCCAGACAGCCGCGAATGGCGCCACCTGCCTGATGGCGCTGGACGGGGTCGAGGTCGGCGCCGCCGAACTTCCCGCTCTGAACCGCGCCTGCATCATCTTCGACGGCGGCGACAGCACCGCCGTCAGCCGCGCCCGCGATCAATGGCGCAGCCTCACCGGCGCGGGCGTCACCGCCGAATACTGGTCCGAGGAATCGGGCCGTTGGGAGCGCAAACGCTAGCGCAATCCGGGCGTCTTGAGGGATGGCTGCAGGCCGGGCTTTGCGGGCAACGCTATTGATGCACGGGCCGGTTCATGCTTTGGGGAGGTCAGATTTCCTGTTGCTGGCCCAAAGAACGTACCGATGAAACATATTTACGAGTTGGACGGTGTCCGCGCACTCAGCATTATCGCGGTGCTGTCCGCCCACCTTCTGCCCCTGGGGCCAAGCTGGATGGAGCTCAATCACTCGACGGCCCTGCTGGGCATGAGCATGTTCTTCGCGCTCTCGGGCTTTCTGATCACCAATTTCCTCTATAGCTCGCCCGACAGGATCGCGGCATTTTTCATCCGCCGCACCATGCGGATCGCGCCCTTGCTGTGGCTTTATGCCTTCATCGTCGCCGTATTGATCTTCGGTCGCTGGGACAGCTTTCTTGCCGTGATCACCTTCACGATGAACTATCGCGACGATATGATCATGCCCGGAATGTCGCATCTGTGGTCGATCTGCGTCGAGTTCCATTTCTACATTTTCATCGGACTTACGATCTGGGCCTTCGGTCGGCGCGGCTTCTGGCTGGTGCCCCTGGTGTTCCTGATCATCCTTGCGCTGAGGATCGATGTCGGGGCGACCGACAATATCCGAACCCATCTGCGCGTGGATGAGATCTTTGCAGGCAGCCTGACCGCGCTTTTGTGGCGCAATCGCGATCACGGACTGGCGCGCAAGGCCTATGGGCTGATCGGCAAAGGCTTCTGGCTGTGGTTTGTCCTGTTGCTGCTGTCCTGTCACAAGTCGATGGGCGGGCTTATGTTCTTCCGCCCCTTCTTCGGCTTTCTGGTGCTGACCGCGCTTCTGGATATGAAGGAAGGCTGGTTGCGCCGCTTCCTGCGCTGGAATGTCTTCACCTATATCGCTGGGATCTCTTACGCGCTCTATATCTGGCACCCGCTGTTCCGCCTTGGCTGGCTGGGAGAGCAGGGGTCGAAGCTGTTCTTCTATCTGGTCAAGCGCCCGATCGCGATTTTCCTGTCCTTCCTCTTCGCCCATATCTCGACAAATACTTACGAGCGTTATTTCATGAAGCTGGGCAGGCGGATGGAAGCAAAGCTGGACGCACGGGAGAAGACCAGATCCGACCAGACCGGGGGCTGATGCCAGCGCCGCCTCGCGCTATTGCAACCCGCCTTCGCGAAGGATGAACTGGACGATCTGATCCACGCCGATGCGGTGGCGCAGTTGGGCCATGACGACGGGGCGCGGGCCGCGAGAGTGGCGGGCGTCTGCCTCCAGCAGCGTGGTATCGACGCCGACATGGGGGGCCAGATCGGTCTTGTTCACCACCAGCAGATCGGATCGGGCCAGCCCCGGGCCGCGCTTGCGGGGGATGTCCTGACCGGCGGCGGTGTCGATGACATAGATCGTCAGATCGGCGAGTTCGGGGCTGAAGGTCGCGGCCAGATTGTCGCCGCCGCTTTCGATCAGCACCAAGTCCAGATCCGGAAACGCCCGGTTCAGATCGGCGATCGCGGCCAGATTGATGCTGGCATCCTCCCGGATCGCGGTATGAGGACAGCCGCCGGTTTCGACGCCCCTGATGCGCGCCAGCGGCAGCACCTGGGCGCGCATCAGCGCCTCGGCATCTTCGCGGGTATAGATGTCATTGGTAATCACCGCCATGGACAGATGCGGGGCAAGGGCACGGGCCAGTTCCTGGCAAAGCGTGGTCTTGCCCGCGCCAACGGGACCACCGATGCCCACGCGCAAAGGGCCGGTTGAGCGGTTCTGGTTCATGATCGGAATATCCTGACAGGCATGGTTTCGTGATGCATGGCGGCCATCTCGGCGCCCCACGCGGCGGTGAAGAGGTCGTCTTCGCCCGCAGCGGCCGCTCGGGCCGCGCAGGTCAGCAGATGCGGCTGCAATGCGGTCAGCAGCGCCTGTCCCTTCAGCGGGCCAAGCGGCATGAAACGGATTGCCGCGCTGATCAGCGCGAAAAGCTGTGCCTGCAGGAAGGCCGCGATGATTTCGGGATGTGGCAAAGGCAGCGCTGCACAGGCGCGGCCAAAGGCCACTGGCAAGGCGGCGGGGTCGCTGCGGTCGCCGGTCAGTTCCGCCAGATTGGCGGTCAGCGCCGCGCCCTGTTCCACGGTTTCCTGCAACCGCTGCGCGGCAAGGCAGCTTGCCCGGGCCAGATCGTCCAGCATGGCGTGATCGGCGCCGGGACGCAGCGCCAGCGCAACCAGCACCGCATCGGTCCAGCCGCAGCCAAAATCCAGCCAGTCAGCCAGCCATTGCCGCAGCGTTGCAGGCGTCACGACGCCCTGATCCATCGCCCATTCCAGACCCTGCGACCAGGCGAAGCCGCCGATGGGAAAGGCGGGCGACAGATATTGCGCCAGATAAAGCCGGGCCAGATCAGGCGTGATCATGGTGGTGATGGCCGTGATCATGGCCGAAAGTGCGGCCATGGCCATAGGCGCCGCCTTCCGGGCAGAAGGGCAGTTCGGCATGGGCGATCCGGGCGCCAAGCCGGGTCAGCATCGCTTCCAGCACGTGATCGCGGCGGATGATCAGGCGGTCGGCCTCGATCCGGCAGGGGGTGTGGCGGTTGCCGATATGCCAGGCCAGACGCGGCAGATCGCCCCGGATCAGCAGAACCGGCTCGGGCAGGGCGCGGATGACGATCCGCCGGAAATCCGACAGTTCAAAGGCATCGCCATCCTCGATGCTGGTGACCTCTGGCAGGTTCAGCAGGAACTCTCCGCCGTCAAAGTGCAAACGCTTGCGGCGCAGCAGGCGGCCTTCGTAATCCAGCGCGATCCGGCCCGCGAAGGGGCCCTTGGCCGCGCGCAGAATGGTGGTGCAAATGGTCATCGGCAAACCCTTGGTCAGTAGAGGAAATAACGCTGCGCCATGGGCAGCTCTGATGCCGGATCGCAGGTCAGCAACTGGCCGTCGGCGCGGACCTCATAGCTTTCGGGATCGACCTCGATCACCGGCATGGCGTCGTTCAGGATCATCCCAGCCTTGCCGATATCGCGCGTGCCCTGCACCGCGATCAGGCTTTTGCCCAGCCCGTCGCCCGCGCCAGCCTGCAGCCCTGCCTGGCTGAGAAACAGGGCTGAGGCGCTGCCGCGATGGCCCCACATCGGACGGCTGAACACCGGCTGCACGGGGATCGAGCCATTGGGATCGCCCATCTGCGCCACGCTGATCTGGCCACCCGTCAGCACCATCTCGGGTTTGACGCCGAAGAAGGCGGGGGACCACAGCACCAGATCGGCGCGCTTGCCGGGCTGGATACTGCCGATATGCGCCGAGACGCCATGCGCGATGGCCGGGTTGATCGTGTATTTGGCGATATAGCGGCGGGCGCGCAGATTGTCGTTGTCGCCCTGTTCACCGGACAGGCGACCGCGCTGGCGGCGCATCTTGTCGGCGGTCTGCCAGGTGCGGATAATCACTTCGCCGATCCGGCCCATCGCCTGACTGTCCGAGGAAATCACCGAGAAGGCGCCCAGATCGTGCAGGATATCCTCGGCCGCGATGGTCTCGCGCCGGATGCGGGATTCGGCGAAGGCGACATCCTCGGGCACGCGGCGGTCCAGATGGTGACAGACCATCAGCATGTCCAGATGCTCTTCGATGGTGTTGCCGGTATAGGGGCGCGTCGGATTGGTCGAAGAGGGCAGCACATTTCCCATGCCCACCATGCGGATGATGTCGGGGGCATGGCCGCCGCCCGCGCCCTCGGTGTGATAGGCATGGATGGTGCGGCCCGCGATGGCGGCCATGGTATCCTCGACAAAGCCGGATTCGTTCAGCGTATCGGTATGGATCATCACCTGCACATCCATGCGATCGGCGACTGACAGGCAGGTGTCGATGGCTGCCGGGGTGGTGCCCCAGTCCTCGTGCAGCTTCAGCGCGCAGGCCCCGGCCCGGACCTGTTCCTCCAACGCTGCGGGATGGCTGGCATTGCCCTTGCCCGCGATGCCGATATTGACTGGCAGATCGGCGCAGGCCTCGATCATCCGGGCGATATGCCAGGGGCCGGGGGTGCAGGTCGTGGCCAATGTGCCATGGGCCGGGCCGGTGCCGCCGCCCAGCAGAGTCGTCACGCCGGAATGCAGGGCATGATCGACCTGTTGCGGGCAGATGAAGTGGATATGGCAGTCGAAGCCCCCTGGCGTCAGGATGCGGCCCTCGCCTGCGATGATTTCCGTTCCCGGGCCGATGATCAGGGTGACGCCCGGCTGGGTATCGGGATTGCCGGCCTTGCCGATCCCGGCGATGCATCCGCCGCGCAGCCCGACATCGGCCTTGACGATGCCCTGATGGTCAAAGACCACGACGCCGGTGATGACGGTATCCATCGCGCCCTGCGCACGGGTGACCTGCGACTGACCCATGCCGTCGCGCACCACCTTGCCGCCGCCGAATTTCACCTCTTCGCCGGGGATGGTCAGATCGCGCTCGACCTCGATCAGCAGTTCGGTATCGGCCAGCCGGATGCGGTCGCCGGTGGTGGGGCCGTAAAGCGCGGTGTAATCGGCGCGAGAGAGTGAAAGCGGCATCGGTGGGCCTTTATCCTGCGGTGTCGAGGCTGAAAGAAAAGGACGGCGGACAGGCCAGGGGCGCGGACCGGCGGTGCCACCACGGGGCGCTGGTTTCCGGGCTCTGGGCATTGCCGCGGATCACAGCGCCCCCATCACATCCCCCCGAAAGCCCTGTACCACGCGACCGCCCGCATAGGGTATCAGCCGAACCTCTCGCGATTGGCCGGGTTCGAAGCGGATCGCGGTGCCGGCCGGGATCGACAGGCGCATGCCGCGTGCCGCGACCCGGTCGAAATCCAGCGCCGGATTGGCTTCGGCGAAATGGTAATGGCTGCCCACCTGCACCGGCCGGTCGCCGCGATTGGCGACCAGAAGGGTCAGTGGATCACGGCCGGGGTTCAGCGTGACCCGACCTGAGGCGGGCAGGATCTCTCCGGGGATCATGACCGCCGCCTGTGCCACAGCCAGACGGCAAGCCCCAGGGCAACTACCAGCGCCAGCCCGGCCAGATGGTCGGGTTCCGACAGCATATGGGTGGGGGCGGATTGGCTGTGATCGCCGGAATGGGCCATCGCGGTCGCGGGCAGCAGAAGGGCGGCGGGGGTCAGGATCAGTCTTGTCATTCAAACCTCTTCTCGGATCGGGTGGTGGACGGTCACCAGCTTGGTGCCGTCGGGGAAGGTGGCTTCGACCTGCACGGCCTCGATCATTGCGGGCACGCCGGCCATGCATTGCGCGGCCGAGATGACATGCGCGCCTGCCTGCATCAGATCGGCGACGCTGCGCCCGTCGCGCGCGCCCTCGATCACGAAATCGGTGATCAGGGCGATGGCCTCGGGATGGTTCAGCCTGACGCCGCGTGCCAGCCGGTTGCGCGCGACCATGGCGGCGACCGAGACCAGCAGCTTTTCGCGTTCGCGGGGGGAAAGGTTCATTCTATACCTGCCAGACACGGGGAAGGGGATCGGGGCGCAGGGCCGCCAGCAGGCGGTTGATCTGCCGCCGCAAGGGCCAGCCATCCTGCGCCAGCAGCCGCAGGATCAGGCGGCCCGGCGGCGCGCTGGCCGTGGCGCTGACGCCGCTTTCATCCAGCACCGCCCGCGCCCGGGTCAGCAGATCGCCCGCATCCGTCGCGATGATCGCCAGCGTCGCCAGTGCCCGCGCGCCGTTCAGCATGGCAGGCCCGGCCAGCCGGGGCAGGCTGGCATCGTCCAGCGCCAGCGCATCGTGGTGGATGATACGCCCCTGCTGCCGCACCATGCGGCGGTCGCGCAGATGCAACTGGCAAAGTCGTTCGCCCATCGCCTGCCGTCCCAGAACGATCATCTCCAGCAGCATGCAGCCCGCACCCTTGGCCAGATCGATGGTGGTGCTGCGCTGCAGCCGGGCGCCGTCAAAGAGGATGGTTTCCTGCGGCAGCCAGTCCAGCCAGCCATGTTGTGCAACCCGCAGCGTCACGTGGCTTCGGGCGGGCTGGTCGGCGCGATAGGCGCGCTCGGCCGTCTGGGTGGTGGCGATGGCCCGCGTTGCGGCGCCCAGGGCAAGCGAGAAGTCCAGCCTGTCTCCGGCCGCCAGTCCGCCCGACGTGTTCAGAAACACCACCTCTGCCGGGCCAGAGGTCACGCGCGGCAGCATCGCCTTGGCCGATCCGGATTGCGCCAGATCGACCAGCCCGCGCGGTCCCATCGTGACCGAGGCATGGCCGGTGCTGCGTTGCAGGGGGGAATGGGTGGCGGTTGCGTCGAACATGACTGCAGAAAGGGCCGCGGGAAGGAGCCGGTCAATCCGCGCGGCGCGCGCCTGTGGCGGATGTTCTTCGCTGCCCATGCGGGCTGCACAGCTGCTGGCCAGATTGCCGGTTAAAGCGGCAGAACGGCAATGGTCCTGCGGCGCAGATCATGGCCCCGATCGGGAAAGCCTATTGCGAAACCGCGCGCAGCAGGCGTTTGCGGGCGGGGGGAATTGCCCGGATCTCGACCCCCGTAAAGACATGCATGGTCTTTAACTGCGGATCCACCACGGCATGGTCGCTGACCCATCCGCCAAGGGCCAGATAGCTGCGCAGCAGTGGCGGCATGGCCATCATCGCCAGACGCGGATCGGGTTTGCGCAGCCGCAGCTTGCGAGCAAAGCGAAAGACATTGGGCGCCTTGACGCGGGGAAGCCAGCGGCGCGGGGCAAGGTGGCGTTCGCGCAGCATGGCGAAGGCCTCGGCATGTTGTTCGGGTTCGGTGCCCATGAAGCTGGAGCAGCCGAACAGCATACCGACCTCGGCCTGATCCACATAGCGGGTGATCGCCCCCCAGGCGACGCGGATGATATCGGGATCGCGATGTTCGGGATGCACGCAAAAGCGCCCTATCTCGACCATCGGTCCGTCGAAATCCTGCAGCGCGGCAAGGTTATAGAACTGCGCCGAATAGCTGCGGCCGATATCCTTCCCGTTGGGCAGATGCAGCAAGCGGAAGCAGCAGACAAGCTGACCGGTCTGGGTGTCCTCGACCAGCATGTGCTGACATTCCTGATCCAGATGATCCCGGTCATGCTGGCTGCCATCGTCATGGGCGCCGACGCGCGCGACAAAGCAAAGCCAGCGCAGGCGCTGCGCCGTGCGGATATCCTCGGCACTGGCGGCCAGTCGCGCCTGATAGCGCCCTTTGCGGAATGGCTGCGTCATGCGGGCCTCACTGCTGTTGCGACCTCTTCACGATAATACAGGCTTGTGTCGGTTTCGCGAAGGCCGATCTGCGGCGCTAATCGTCCTGCCGGTCGCCCAGCACATCCTCGACATAGATCCGCTTGACCAGAATGATGCTGACCAGCAGCAGCGGCGTGGCCAGAATGACACCGACGAAACCGAACAGGCTGCCAAAGGCGATGATCGCCAGCACCGTCATGGCCGGGGGCAGGTCGGCGGCAAAGCGCTGGATCAGCGGCATCAGCAGATTGCCCTCCAACTGCTGGATTACGATGTAAAGCAGCGTGACATAGACCGCCATGTCAACGCCCTGCGTCAGGGCGAACATCACCGCAGGCACGCCCGAGATGAAGGGCCCGACCACGGGGATGATATTCGTCAGCCCGGCAATGATGCCCAAAACCGGCGCCAGCGGCACACCCAGCAGATAAAGTCCCAGAAACGTGGCCAGCGCGACCACGGCCATATCCAGCGCCTGCCCGGCCATCCAGCGGCCAAGGGCCTTGCCGATCTCATCCACGATCTGGCCCGCGCGGTCGCGATAGGACAGCGGCACCAGCCGCAGGCCCCCGCGGCGATAAAGCTGTGCATCCAGCGCCAGGAAAATCGCCACCGTCACCATCAGCGCCAGATTGGCGATCTTGCCAAAGATGCTGCTGATCGTGCCGGTCAGGTAGCCAAAGATCGAGGGCAGGCTGCTGCCGGCCGAGGATCCGTTCCCGCCTTGCTGGGCATTGTCCAGCTGGCGTTCGATAAACTGCCCGAAACTGCTGCCGGACAGCCAGTCATCCACCTGCTGCCAGGCCTGCGGCAGGCTGCTGAGCAGCTCGCGGAACTGGGCCGAGATCGGCGGGCCCGCAAAGGCGATGACGGCCAGCAGCGACAGCGTTGCCGCGACCGCGCAGATCAGCACCCCCGGTTTCAGCCCGATCCCGGTCAGCCGCCGCAACAGCGACGCGCCGCCGCGCAGGGCGATCGCGATCAGCGTGGCGCCAAAGGCCATCAGCAGCATCGACGACCATTTCCAGATCGCCGCCAGCAACAGGATGATCGCAAACACGGTCAGAATCGCGGCCAGGGGCACGCGCGGTTTCGAATCCGGTATCTGATGATCGGCCATGATGCGTGCTGTTCTTTGCTGTGTGTCCTGGTCGGATGAGAGCCTCGGGCAGGGCCAGTGAACATGTCTGTGCCTTGCCCGTCAACGCCAAGCCTGTTAACCGGGCGCGGATTTCACATGATGCGGTCTGGTTCCGCATCCCTGCTGACATGATAGGAAACCCCATGGCGCAAGAGCGTACCCTCTCGATCATCAAACCCGATGCCACCAAGCGCAACCTGACCGGCAAGATCAATGCCAAGTTCGAGGATGCGGGCCTGCGCATCGTCGCGCAAAAGCGCATCAAGCTGTCGCCCGAGCAGGCAGGCAAGTTCTACGAAGTCCACAAGGACCGCCCCTTCTATGGCGAACTGGTCGAGTTCATGGCCTCCGAGCCGGTCGTCGTGCAGGTTCTGGAAGGTGACAACGCCATCGCCAAGAACCGCGAAGTGATGGGCGCCACCAACCCGGCAGATGCCGCCGAAGGCACCATCCGCAAGGAATTCGCCCTGTCGGTCGGCGAAAACTCGGTCCACGGTTCGGACGCGCCGGAGACCGCCAAGGAAGAGATCGCTTTCTTCTTCTCGGGTCTGGAACTGGTCGGCTGATTGCCGCGTCATCTGTGAATTTCAGAAGAAAGGGGCCGCGCGGCCCCTTTTTTATGCAAAGGACAACCGAGCGGTCGCTGCCCGGATATGTCCTGAAAACCATTATGCACCGGACAGCAGCCTCTGACGGTTCCTGCGGAATGTGCCGGGGATATCCCTGCGCGGGCGGACAGGCGGCGCGCGGATACTGCTCAGTTGCAGGCATCCGGTCCACAGGCTATGCCGTTAGGTAACAGGAAAGCAGTTCAGGGGAGCAAGATGCGGGCATTCGTTTTTCCGGGGCAGGGGGCGCAGACCATCGGCATGGGGCGCGAACTGGCTCAGGCCTATCCGGCGGCGCGCGATGTCTTTGAACAGGTCGATGATGCGCTTGGCGAGAAACTTTCCGATCTGATCTGGAATGGCGATATCGAGACGCTGACCCTGACACAGAACGCTCAGCCCGCGCTGATGGCCGCGTCGATGGCGGCCTTTCGCGCGCTGGAGGCCGAGGGGATCAACATCCAGGACGCCAATTTCGTGGCGGGCCATTCGCTCGGCGAATATTCGGCGCTCTGCGCGGCGGGGTCGCTGACGCTGGAAGATACGGCGCGGCTGCTGCGCCTGCGCGGTCAGGCGATGCAAGAAGCCGTGCCGGTCGGCATCGGTGCCATGGCCGCGATCCTGGGGCTGGATTTCGAGACGGTGGACCGCATTGCCCGCGAAACGGCGGGCGAAGAGGAAGAGGTGGTTCAGGCCGCCAATGACAATGATCCGGCGCAGGTCGTCATTTCGGGTCACAAGGCCGCCGTGGAGCGCGCGGCCGAGGCGATGAAGGCGGCGGGTGCCAAGCGGGCGCTGATGCTGCCGGTCTCGGCCCCGTTCCATTCGGTGCTGATGCAGCCCGCCGCAGCCGCCATGGCCGATGCGCTGGCGGGTGTGGATATCCAGCCGCCGGCCGTGCCGCTGATCGCCAACGTGCGCGCCGAGGCCGTGATCGAGCCCGGCGCGATCCGCCGCCTGCTGGTCGAGCAGGTGACGGGCACGGTGCGCTGGCGCGAATCCATCGCCAATCTGGCCGAGGGCGGCGTGACCGAATTCTGGGAAATCGGTGCGGGCAAGGCGCTGTCGGGCATGATCAAGCGCATCGCCAAGGACGTGACGGTGCGCAATATCGGCATGCCCGATGACGTGGTCGCCGTTCGGGGCTGACATCAACCCCTCGCAAAACAGAACCGCATTGATGCGCGGTCACAAAGGCCGCACGGACCGAGACAGGAGAAACCATGTTTGATCTGACGGGAAAAAACGCGCTGGTGACCGGCGCATCCGGGGGGATCGGCGGCGCCATCGCCGAAGCCTTGCATGCGGCAGGCGCGAATGTCGCCCTGTCCGGCACGCGCGAGGCGCCGCTGCGCGAACTGGCCGACAGGCTGGGCGACCGGGCGCATGTGGTGCCAGCCAATCTCTCGGATGCCGAGGCGGTTCTGGCGCTGCCCAAAGCCGCCGCCGATGCGATGGGATCGGTCGATATCCTTGTCAACAATGCCGGCATCACCCGCGACAACCTGTTCATGCGCATGTCGGATGAGGAATGGGCGCAGGTGCTGGAGGTCAATCTGACCAGCGTGTTCCGCCTGTCGCGCGCGGTGCTGCGCGGCATGATGAAGGCGCGTTGGGGCCGGATCGTGAATATCACCTCGGTCGTGGGGACCACGGGCAATCCGGGGCAGGGCAATTACGCCGCCGCCAAGGCCGGTCTGGTCGGCATGTCGAAATCGCTGGCCTATGAGGTCGCCAGCCGGGGAATCACCGTCAATTGCGTGGCGCCGGGCTTTATCGAGACCGCAATGACCGACAAGCTGAACGACGACCAGAAATCCAAGATCCTGACCCAGATCCCGGCGGGCCATATGGGCACGCCCGGCGATATCGCCGCCGCCGTCAGCTATCTTTCCAGCCCGCAGGCAGGCTATGTGACCGGCACGACACTGCATGTGAATGGCGGCATGGCGATGGTCTGACAAACCGGGGTTTTCGCAAGGCCCGACAGCATAAATACGTGGAAAAGCGGTTGCATGATCTGTATTCGTTGCTATATCCCGGCCATTAGCCGCAGGGGAACCGCCCTGTGCAACAGCGGGTGTTTGGCCCGTGAACTTTGGGCGGATGCCCGCGAGAATGAGGATGTGACATGAGCGATATCGCTGATCGCGTGAAGAAGATCGTAGTCGAGCATCTGGGCGTCGAAGACGACAAAGTGGTGGAATCCGCTTCGTTCATCGACGATCTGGGCGCAGACAGCCTTGACACTGTCGAGCTGGTAATGGCGTTCGAAGAAGAGTTCGGCATCGAAATTCCCGATGACGCCGCTGAAACCATCCAGACGGTTGGCGACGCAGTTGGCTTCATCAAGGGCGCGGTCTAAGCCGCAGCCTCGCCAGACCGCATTTGAACGGCGTCCTTCGGGGCGCCGTTTTTCGTTTCATGGCCGGGTCTATATCTTTGATCAATGGGCGGAACTCTGTGCCGGCCATCTGGTTGTATGGCGTAAGACACTGAGAGAAAGGAGCAGTTCATGGCTGTTAATGTAAAAGGTCTGACCGATAACGCCCGCAAGACCGCGATCTCAGAGCTGAATGCACGTCTGTCGGATGCAATCGCGCTTGGGCTGGCGATCAAGCAGGCGCATTGGAATGTCAAAGGTCCGAACTTCATCGCGGTGCACGAGCTTTTCGACACCGTTTATGCCAATGTTCAGGAACATGTCGACACGATGGCAGAACGGGTTCAGGTGCTGGACGGGGTCGCCCTTGGCACGCTGGAAGAAGTGTCCAAGGCAGGCACGGTCAAGGCCTATCCGACCGACCTGACCAAGGCCGCCGACCATATCCGCGAAGTGTCCGAGCGGATGCGCGATTTCGGCGAAAAGATTCGCGCCGCCATCGACGCGACCGATGAGGCGGGTGATGCGGATACCGCCGATATCTTTACCGCCGTGTCGCGGACCGCAGACAAGGACCTGTGGTTCATGGAAAGCCATCTGGAATAAGCGGCGAAATATCTCTGTCGCCGGAACGCGCCCCTTCGGGCGCGTTTTTTCGTGTCAGCTGCCCAGTTTGGCGTGAACCTCGTCCAGATCGATCTCGCCCTTGGGCATCTTGTTGTCCGGGTCGTCGAAATCATAGCGGAACAGGCGGAAATCGGTCTTGTACATCTCCCAGATCAGGTGCCGCGACAGATCGTCGAAATAATCGCTGATCTTATGGGCGCGCTTTGGCCCGTGCCCTTCGGATTCGTTGAAGCGGGGCACCTGCTCCAGATCGGTCTTTACCGGCGCATTGACGCTGTTCAACACCCGCGCCATGCCCTCGTTGAAATGCTCGGTGAAGAAGATCTGGTCATAGCGCCCGCCATTCACGATGAAGGTCGAGATATGGCCCGACATGGCCGACCAGTGGATATCCGGCTCCATCGGGCGGCGCCAGCGGATGGTATCGCGCGCGAAAAGCAGAAAGCGGCGGAAGCTTTTGATCTGGTCGAAATCGAAGCCATTCTCGGGGCTGCCCACATCGACGCCGTAGCGCTGCATCAGTTGTGGCACCAGATTGCCGCGATAGCGTTTGCCATTGCGTTGAATCCCCGCGATCTTGTCAAAGAAAGAGGACAGGATGCGGCCATAGGGATTGCGCACGCAGGTAAAGCTGGGCGCGCTGTGGTTCAGCACCGCCCTTTCGATCAGCGGCTGGCTGTCATCCTGCGCCCATTTATGCAGGCCGTCCCTGGCATCGTGGATATCGCCGTCGAAAAAGCGCCCGTGATCGGAATGATACATGATCTGGCCGATGGTCGAGCAGGCGCATTTCGGGACGACCCGATAGATCATGCTCTGGCTCTCGGTCATCCAGACGCCGGGAAAACCCATATGATTCCGCTCCTCGCAGGTGATGCGGCGGTCGCAGTTGCCCCGCACCGAAATTTGTTACAGACAGAAAGCAAAAGCGCGACGATATTTCAACGCTTTCCGTCGCCATAACCTGCCGGGGTCCCTGTTCACATGGCGCGAATTGCCTTCATCCTGCTGACGCATAAGGACCCGGAGGGCGTAATTGACCATGCCCGTCGTTTGACCGCAACGGGGGATTACGTGACCATCCATTACGATCGTCGCGCAGCAAAGGCCGATTACCTGCAGATCAGAGCGGCCCTGCAGGACAATCCCGGCGTCGCCTTTGCCAACCGACGCCATAAATGTGGCTGGGGCGAATGGTCGCTGGTCGCCGCATCGCTGGAAGCCCTGCGCGAAGCCGAGCGCCGCTTTCCCACGGCCACGCATTTCTATCTGCTGTCGGGTGATTGCATGCCGATCAAGTCAGCGGAATACACGCGCCAGTTTCTGGATGCCGAGGAATGCGACTATATCGAGGCCGTCGATTTCCACGAGGGCAACTGGATCAAGACCGGCCTGCGGGAAGAGCGGCTGATCTATCGCCACTGGTTCAATGAGCGCACGCAGCACAAAGCCTTCTATGCCAGCCTGAACCTGCAAAAACGGCTGGGTCTGGCCCGCCCGACGCCCGAGGGCCTGCAGATCATGATCGGTTCCCAGTGGTGGTGCCTGCGCCGCCAGACGGTCGAGGATGTGCTGGCCCTGATCGATCAGCGCCCGGAACTGCTGCGCTTTTTCCGCACGACCTGGATCCCCGATGAAACCTTTTTCCAGACGCTGGTCATGCATGTCGTGCCCAAAACCCAGGTCAGGCGGCATTCCCCGACCTTCCTGATGTTCACCGATTACGGCATGCCGGTGACCTTCTACAACGATCACTACGACCTGCTGCTGCGCCAGAATTACCTGTTCGCCCGCAAGATCAGCCCAGAGGCGGCAGAGCTGCGCGAAAGGCTGGGCATGGTCTGGCAGGCCAGGGGGATGAGCTTTGCCGTCTCGAATGAGGGGCCGAGGCTGCACCGTTTCCTGACCGAGCGGGGCCGCGTCGGCAGGCGTTTCGCGCCGCGTTTCTGGGAAACCGAACTGGCCGCGCAGCGCGAGCATGTGATCGGCCTGATCGTGGCCAAGAAATGGCATGTCGCGCGGCGGCTGACGGCCCGCATCCGCGCCCTGACCGCGATTCCGGCCGTGGATTACCTGTTTGACGAGGTGGATGCCCATCTGCCCGATCTGGGCGGCATCGCCTCTTCCGTGGCCAAGCGTGACCGGCATCGCCGGGCATTGGTCAAACTGCTGTTCGAAGAATTCGAGACGCAGCAGCTTGTCATCTGCGTCGATTCCTCGGCGCTGCCGCTGATCGCGGATCTTGCCGGTGGAAAGCCCCAGACCCGGATCCTGTTCATCGATGGCGATTTCGACGACGCCTATATTCGCGGCCATATGAAGCGCATCGGCGTTGCCGGGGATGAAACCCCGGACGAGGTAATCAGGCGCCTTGTCCCCGTCGTGCGCGACGATCTGCTGCACGAGGTCGAGCGCCTGCGCGACATGAATTTCCCGCATTTCAACGTGATCTCGCCCGGGGCCGGGATTGCGATGAACGCAGCCGCCATTGCACGCTTTCTGGAAGTCCCGGATGAAATCGCGCATGATCTGGCGGCGACGCCGCAACTGTTCAGCGATTAACGGGAATATGCCGATGGCCTATCACTATGACGACTCCAATATCTTCGCCAAAATCCTGCGCGGCGAAATTCCGAACGATACCGTGGCGGAAAATGACCATGCGCTGGCCTTTCGCGATATTTCGCCCAAGGCGCCGACGCATGTTCTGGTGATTCCCAAGGGGAAATATGTCAGCTTTGACGACTTCTCGGCCAATGCGTCGGATGCCGAGATTGCGGGCTTCATGCGGCTATGCGCGCAGGTGGCCGCATCCGAAGGCGTGTCGCTGGATGGCGGCAATGGATTCCGCGCGATCACCAATGCGGGCTCGGACGGCGTGCAAGAGGTGCCGCATTTCCATCTGCACATTCTGGGCGGCCGCAATATGGGCCCGATGCTGCTGATGCGCGACTGACGGATCGGGCGCGACCGGGGGCGGTATGGCGCCCCCGGAGCGCCGCGTCAGTAACGCTCTGGCTGCTTGGTCTTGAAGAAATAGATGATGGCGAACAGCGCCAGCCCGAATGAGATGGCGGTCGAGATATAAAAGGTCGGCGGCACCGACCTGCCGTTTTCGGCGAACATAGAATAGGTGCTGATGATCGACACGACGAAGCCGACGATGCTCAGTCCGATCAACCACGGAACGACGCTGCCGAAGCGCAGGTCCCGGAACATGGAATAGACAGCGATTATGACTGCGGCTCTGGTCGCGTTGCGGAGGATCGGGCTGATCAGCCAGTAATTCCCGCTGGGGAGTTCATACACGTTCATCGTGGTGCCGAACACGACGTAATCGACCAACACCATAGACAGCCCCGCAGTAATCGAGGCAAGGATCCAGACGCCGATATATTTCAGTGTCGAAGGTTTTTTCTTTTCGAGGGTATAAGCCATGAAGAAACTCTTTCCGGTATTTAATAATCGCCATGCGATAGGGGCGGTCCCCGATTTATCCAAGTAAGGTTTTCCCGCAGGGGATATGCGCGGATTATCCCGCGAGGATGGCGATAACCGGACCGTTCGGCCGCTGGTCGCCGCTCAGTTCCGCGTCAGTTCGACGAAGACATCTTCCAGATCCGGCTGTTCGCTGGCCACGTCCAGAATCGGCACATTAGCCCCGCGCAGCGCATCCAGCAATTGATCCGCCCGCAGAAGCGAGGGCGCATAACTGATGGCCAGCCGCCCATCCTCGCGCCATTCGGGCTTTGCCCCACCCGGCAAGCTGGGCAGGTCGCGGCGGCCATCCGTATCAAGGATCAGAGTCTTGCCATCCTTGCCCGCCAGCAACTGCCGGGTCGGCTGGCGTATGATCAATTCGCCATGATTGATGATGGCGATTTCGTCGCACATCTCTTCGGCTTCTTCCAGATAATGCGTCGTCAGGATGATGGTCATGCCGCTTTCATTCAGCCTGCGCACATTGTTCCACAACATCTCCCGCAGGGTGATGTCGACGCCCGCCGTCGGTTCGTCCAGCACAAGGATCTGCGGGCGATGGACCAGCGCCTTGGCCAGCAACAGGCGGCGTTTCATCCCGCCCGACAGGTTGCGGGCATAGGCATTGGCCTGATCGGTCAGCCCGACCAGCGCCAGCAGCTCATCCGTCCAGCGCTCGGATTTCGGCACGCCGTAAAGGCCCGCCTGCACCTCAAGACTGGCACGCGGGGTAAAGAACGGATCCATGTTCAGCTCTTGCGGCATGACCCCGATCGAGGCGCGGGACTGGCGCGGATTGACGTCCTGATCAAAGCCCCAGATCACCACCTTGCCCGCGCTCTTGTTCACCAGACCGGCCAGGATATTGATCATCGTCGATTTGCCCGCGCCATTCGGTCCCAGCAGGCCAAAGATGCTGCCGGTGGGAATGGTCAGGTCGATCCCCTTCAGCGCCTCTTTCGCGGCCGAGCGGCCCTGCGCGGCATAGGTCTTGCGCAATCCGGTGATTTCGATGGCATTTGACATGGTTCATTGTCCTTGCAGAGCTTGCGAAGGCAGGCGGCGCTGCGATAATGGGGTTAGATCAGAACATGCCCGCCGCCACAAGAAGGCCAGCCATGACCCATATCGAACTGCCCGAAAACCCGCTGTCCACCAATCAGCAGGCCAGCGAACTGAAAATGCCCGCCCCCGAGACAGTGACCGTGACAAGCTGGAAGGTCGCCTGCGACGGCGACGAATCGGCCAGTCTGGGCCATCCGCGTGTCTGGCTGGCGATTTCGCCCGATACCGGATTTGTCGATTGCGGCTATTGCGACAAGCGTTTCGTGGTCGATCGCGATCACGCCCATGACGATCACTGACGCCGCAGCCAGGCATTCGTGACAGCGGTCCGGCGCCCCTGTGATGCGGGTGCCGCGACCGGCGCTCTGATCCCCTTTGCCCCCGGCGGCAGTTTCTGCCACAACAAGGGCCGTTAGCGGGAAAGGACCACCACATGACCTTTGGCAAGGGCGCGCGACTGCATCTGATCGACGGATCGGCCTATATCTTCCGGGCCTATCATGCGCTGCCGCCGCTGACGCGCAAGTCGGACGGACTTCCCGTCGGGGCCGTGGCCGGGTTCAGCAATATGCTGTGGAAATACATCTCGGATCAGCAGGGCGGCGATGCGCCGACCCATGCGGCGGTGATCTTTGATCACTCCTCCAAGACCTTCCGGAACGAGATCTATTCCGATTACAAGGCCAACCGCCCCCCGCCGCCCGAGGATCTGCGCCCGCAATTCCCGCTGACCCGCGACGCCACCCGCGCCTTCAACATCGCCTGCATCGAGACCGAAGGGTACGAGGCCGATGACATCATCGCGGCTCTGGCCTGTCAGGCGCGCGATGCCGGGGGCGAGGTGACGATCATCAGCAGCGACAAGGATCTGATGCAGCTTGTCGGCGATGGCGTGACCATGCTGGACCCGATGAAAAACAAGGTGATCGGTCCCGACGAAGTGGCCGAGAAATTCGGCGTCGGCCCCGACCGGGTGGTGGACGTGCAGGCGCTGGCAGGCGATTCCGTCGACAACGTGCCGGGCGCGCCGGGCATCGGCATCAAGACCGCCGCGCAGCTGATCAACGAATATGGCGATCTGGAAACGCTGCTGGCCCGGGCCGGGGAAATCAAGCAGCCCAAGCGCCGTCAGACCCTGATCGATCATGCCGAACAGATCCGAATTTCCAAGCGTCTGGTCGAACTGGACTGCGACACGCCGCTGGATTTCACGCTGGACAGTCTTGAGGTGAAAGAGCCCGACGCGACGGCGCTGCTGACCTTCCTGTCCGAGATGGAGTTCCGCACGCTGACCAACCGCGTGGCCGAAAAGCTGGGGGCCGAGGCGCCGGCCGTGGCCTCGGCCACGCCCTCCGAGGTTGCGGCCGCGCCGGAACAGCCCGCCATAGACGCGTCCAGCTATCGCAACACCGTTGACCGCGCGGCGCTGGATCAGTGGATCGCCGATATCCGCGAGCGTGGCTATGTCGCCATCGACACCGAAACCACCGGGCTGGATGAGATGCAGGCCGATCTGGTCGGGATATCGCTGGCCACGGAACCGGGCAAGGCGACCTATATCCCGCTGGGCCATGTCGCCGGTGGCGATGATCTGTTCGGTCAGTCGCAGCGCCTTGAGGGGCAGATGGATCTGGACGAGGTGCTGGCCGCGCTGAAGCCTGTGCTGGAGGATCCGGCGATCCTGAAGATCGGCCAGAACCTGAAATATGACTGGAAGATCCTGCGCCGTCACGGGATCACCATGACGCCCATCGCAGATACGATGCTGATGTCCTATGCGCTGAATGCGGGCACGCATAATCACGGGATGGATGAACTGGCCGAGCGCTATCTGGGTCATAAATGCATCCCGATCAAGGATCTGATCGGCAGCGGCAAATCGCAGATCACCTTCGCGCAGGTCGATCTGGACAAGGCCGGTGCCTATGCCGCCGAAGATGCCGATGTCACCTTGCGGCTGTATCAGCATTTCGCGCCCATGCTGCCCGATCAGCGCGTGACGACGGTTTACGAAACGCTTGAACGTCCGATGGTGCCGGTTCTGGGTCAGATGGAGATGGCGGGCATTCGCATCGATGGCGACGTGCTGAAACGCATGTCCAACGCCTTTGCCCAGAAGATGGCGCAGCTTGAGGACGAGATTCACGAATTGGCGGGGCAAAGCTTCAATGTCGGCAGCCCCAAGCAATTGGGAGAGATCCTGTTCGACAAGATGGGCCTGCCCGGTGGCAAGCAGGGCAAGACCGGCGCCTATTCCACCAGCGCCGATGTGCTGGAGGATCTGGCCGTGGACCATGACCTGCCCGCGCGGGTGCTGGACTGGCGCCAGATCAGCAAGCTGAAATCGACCTATACCGACGCGCTGCCCACCTATGTCAACAAAGACACCGGGCGAGTCCATACCAGCTATTCCATCGCCGGGGCACAGACCGGGCGTCTGGCCTCGACCGATCCGAACCTGCAGAACATCCCGATCCGCAGCGAAGAGGGGCGCCGCATCCGCGAGGCCTTTGTCGCGGCATCGGGGCACAAGCTGGTCAGTCTGGATTACAGCCAGATCGAGCTGCGCATTCTGGCCCATGTCGCCGATATTCCTGCGCTGAAACAGGCGTTTCGCGACGGGATCGACATTCACGCCATGACCGCCAGCCAGATGTTCAATGTGCCGGTCGAGGGTATGGATCCGATGATCCGCCGTCAGGCCAAGGCGATCAATTTCGGGGTGATCTATGGCATCTCGGGCTTTGGTCTGTCGCGCAATCTGCGTATCCCGCGGGCCGAGGCGCAGGCCTTTATCGACACCTATTTCGAACGCTTCCCCGAAATCCGCGCCTATATGGATCAGACGGTTGCGGATGCCAAACGCGACGGCTTTGTGCGCACGTTGTTCGGGCGTCGCATCAATACCCCCGGCATCAATCAAAGCGGCCCCGCGGCAGGCGGCGCGCGCCGCGCCGCGATCAATGCGCCGATTCAGGGCGCGGCGGCCGATATCATCCGCCGCGCGATGATCCGCATGCCTGATGCGATTCGGAACCTGCCTGCGCAGATGCTGCTGCAGGTCCATGACGAGCTGGTTTTCGAGGTCGAGGACGGCGCGGTCGATGAACTGATCGCCGTCGCCCGCGATATCATGGAAAATGCGGCAGAGCCTGCGGTGAAGCTGTCGGTGCCTCTGGTCGTCGATGCCGGGCAGGGGGTGAACTGGGCAGAGGCGCATTGACGGCCCATCCGGCCACGCGCTTGCAGGCGTTCAGCCACAGACCGCAAAGGGCCGCACCGCGCGGCCCTTCTTCATGCGATCTCGCCGGGGCTCAGCGGGCCATGAAAACCGGCAGCTTGGCCTTTTCCAGCATGCTGCGGGTCGCGCCGCCCAGGATCGCCTCGCGAAAGCGGGAATGGCCATAGGCGCCCATCACGATCAGTTCGGCGTCGATATCCAGCGCGCGGCGGTTGATCTGGGCGCTGATCGTGGCCTCGGTGCGGGCGATCACGGCGACCTCGGTCTTGACGCCGTGGCGGGTCAGCAGCCGTGCCAGCGCAGCGCCCGGCTCGGTCCCCTCGACCCCGCTTCGGCCCGGATCGATCACCGTGATCTCGACCAGTTCGGCAAGACGCAGCAAGGGCAGGGCGCGGCGCACGGCGGTCATCGCCTCGGATGACTGGTTCCAGGCGACCAGGATACGCTTTGCGGGCTCCGCCGGAATCTTGGTGTCAGGCAGGACCAGAACCGGGCAGCCGCCTTCGAACATGGCGGCTTCGGTGATCGCCTCGGTATCGGCGGTGGCCGTGTCGCCATAGGGCTGCGTCAGGATCGTCAGGTCGCTGTAGCGTGCCCGCATGCCGACCAGATTAGTCACGCCGCCGATCTGCGCCACGGCGGATTCGGCGGACCAGCACAGATCGGTCTTCTGTTCCAGATATTGCCGGACGCGCCGTTCCAGATCCTGCGCCTCATCGACGGCGTTATCCAGCGATTCCTGAAACACATAGGGCGTGCCGCCGGGGAAATAATAGCCCGTCTGGCTGTGATCGACGCCCAGACACAGCGCGGTCAGATGGCCGCCTTCACGTGTGGTCAATCTGCTGACGGTGTCCAGCAGCGGCAATTGCCGCGGATCCGACAAAACCGTCAGGATGCTTTTATAGGCCATGACAGCCCCCCTTCTGCTGGGTGTCGGTTCCGGTGCGGGACCGATCAACGCCCCTGACAGCAGAAAAGCACAATTCGCATCTGGCGCAAAGCGGCAGACTGTCGCGGCTGGACAGAAGAAGGTTTGGGGGCGTCAGCCCACCAGCTCACCCCGCAGCGAATTCGCGGCGCTTTCGACAATGCGGACCTGCCGCAGATCGCCGATCTGAACCTTGGGCGCATCGACAAAGACCGAATGCAGATAGTCGGATTTGCCCACCATCTGCCCCTCGATCCGTCCGGGCTTTTCGAAAAGCACGCCAAGGCTGCGCCCGACCATGCCTTCCTGCGCCGCCTTTTGCTGGCGGGTCAGCAGCGCCTGCAATTCCTGCAGTCGCGCATCGGCGATCTTGCCATCGACCTCGGGCCGGTCATAGGCGGGGGTGCCGGGGCGGGGCGAGTATTTGAAGCTGAAGGCGGTGCCGAAATTCACCTCGGCCACAAGGCGCAAGGTGTCGTCATGATCGGCATCGGTTTCGCCGGGAAAGCCGACGATGAAGTCGCTGGTCAGCAGGATATCGGGACGCGCCTCGCGGATGCGGTCGATCAGGCGCAGATATTGATCGGCCGTATGCTTGCGGTTCATCGCCTTCAGGATCCGGTCGCTGCCCGACTGAACGGGCAGATGCAGATAAGGCATCAGCTGCGGCACGTCGCGATGCGCCTCGATCAGATCATCGGCCATGTCATTGGGATGGCTGGTGGTATAGCGGATGCGGTCCAGCCCCTCGATCTCGCCCAGGGCGCGGATCAGGCGGCCGAAACCCCATTCCCGGCCATCCTCGCCCGCGCCATGCCAGCCATTCACATTCTGCCCCAGCAGGGTGATTTCGCGCACGCCGCGCGCCACCAGATCGCGGGCCTCGTGCAGGATCCGGGCGACCGGGCGGCTGACCTCGGCCCCGCGGGTATAGGGGACGACGCAGAAGGCGCAGAACTTGTCGCAGCCCTCTTGCACGGTCAGAAAGGCGGCGGGCGCGCGGCGGGTGGCGCGGCGTTGGGGCAGATGCTCGAACTTGTCTTCCTCGGGGAAGTCGGTGACGATCCGGGGCGCCTCGCCCTTCACCATGGCGGGCAGGCGGTGATAGGCCTGCGGTCCCACGACCAGATCGACCAGCGGCATCCGGCGGGTGATTTCCTCACCCTCGGCCTGGGCCACGCAGCCCGCGACACCGATCTTCAGATCGGGCTTTTCGGCCTTGAGCGGCTTGAGACGCCCCAGATCGGAATACAGCTTCTCGGCGGCCTTTTCGCGGATGTGGCAGGTGTTCAGCAACACCATATCGGCCTCGGCCTGATCTTCGGTCAGAACATAGCCTTCGGCGCCCATGGCCTCGGCCATGCGCTGCGAATCATAGACGTTCATCTGGCAGCCATAGGTCTTGATAAAGAGCTTTTTGGCCGCCCGGTCCGAGGTCTCGACGGTTTTGCTGGCTTGGTCGGTCATGCCGTGCTGTCCTTGAAGTTCGCGCGGTGATACATGAAAGCGGGCCTGTTGGAAAGGTGGGGGCATGTCGGCTGAGATGGGAACGGATCTGGTCTCGATCAACAATATCGGCCCGGCAACGGCGCGGTCGCTGATCGCGGCGGGCATTCCCGATGCCGCAACCCTTCGCGCACTGGGCGCGCATGAGGCCTATCGCGCGCTGCTGCTGGCGGGCGAGCGGCCGCATTTCATCGGCTATTACGTGCTGCAGATGGCGCTGCAGGGTCGTCCGTGGAACGATTGCAAGGGCGCCGAGAAGGACGCCTTGCGGCAGCGTTTCGACGCGCTGGTATCCGAGGTGAAGGGCGGATCCTCTGCCGGGATCGAGGCAGCGCTGAAAGAGATCGGCCTGCTGCAGCCCTGATCACGACCATTGAACGCGCATCGCGGCGGCGCTAGCGTGTTGCAAATCAGTCTATTGGAGGCATGCCTATGACAACCCCGCAAAGCTGGGAAGCCCGCGCAGATGAATCGTCCCTTTACGGGTTCACCGACCTGCCCAGCGTCCATGAACGCGGCGCGGTGATCGTGACCCATGGCGAAGGGCCCTATATCTTCGACGTGAATGGCAAGCGCTATCTGGATGCCAATTCCGGCCTGTGGAACATGGTCGCGGGTTTCGACAACAAGCCCTTGGCCGAGGCCGCCAAGGCGCAATATGACCGCTTTCCGGGCTATCACGCCTTTTTCGGGCGGATGTCGGATCAGACTGTCCTGCTGTCGGAAAAGCTGGTCGAGGTTTCACCTTTCGAGCGTGGCCGGGTCTTCTATACCAATTCGGGGTCCGAGGCGAATGACACCATGGTCAAGATGCTGTGGTTCCTGCATGCCAGTGAGGATAATCCCAAGCGTCGGAAGATCCTGACGCGCTGGAACGCCTATCACGGCGTGACCGCCGTCTCGGCCAGCATGACCGGCAAACCCTATAACGAGGTGTTCGGCCTGCCTCTGGAAGGGTTCATCCATCTGACCTGCCCGCATTACTGGCGCTTTGGCGAAGAGGGCGAGACCGAGGAAGAGTTCACCGCCCGTCTGGCCGCCGAGCTTGAAGACACCATCAAGCGCGAGGGCGCCGACACCATCGCGGGCTTCTTTGCCGAGCCGGTGATGGGCGCGGGCGGGGTGATTCCGCCGTCCAAGGGTTATTTCCAGGCCATCGCGCCGATCCTGAAGAAATACGACATTCCGCTGATCTCGGACGAGGTGATCTGCGGCTTCGGCCGCACCGGCAACACTTGGGGCTGCGAGACCTATGGCTTTACCCCCGATGCCATCATCAGTTCCAAGAACCTGACAGCCGGGCTGTTCCCGATGGGCGCGGTGATCCTGGGGCCGGAACTTGCGGATCGCGTGCAGGCCGCCGTCGAGAAGATCGAGGAATTCCCGCATGGCTTCACCGCCTCGGGCCATCCGGTCGGCTGCGCCATTGCCCTCAAGGCCATAGACGTGGTGATGAATGACGGGCTGGCCGAGAACGTCAAGCGGCTGGCGCCCCGGCTTGAGGCCGGTCTCCGCGCCATCATGGATCGCAGCGACAATATCGGCGAGTTGCGTGGCATCGGCTTCATGTGGGCGCTGGAGGCTGTAAAGGACAAGGCGACCAAGACGCCCTTCGATGGCAGCCTGTCGGTCAGCGAACGGATCGCCAATACCTGCACCGATCTGGGCCTGATCTGCCGTCCTCTGGGTCAGTCCATCGTGCTGTGCCCGCCCTTCATCCTGACCGAAGAGCAGATGGATGAGATGTTCGAAAAGCTGGAACAGGCGCTGAACAAGGTCTTTGCCGAAGTCGCCTGATCGGATGGCCGGTTGATCCGCCTTTTTTGGAATCTGGCGCAATGCTGTTGCGCCAGATTTTCCCTGCCCTGCCCGGTGGCCCCCTGTCGTCGGCAGCCTTTGCCGCGCCTCAGCGCGTCACTGTCTTCACACCCGGCGGTGGTCGTTTCTCTGCCGTGGTCGTGACGATGGGACGACCCTCTGCGAAATCAATGGCGACCGCGCCGCTGCGGCGCAGACGTGACTCATCGAACAGAAGGCAGGGTGGGTCGCGCAGATCGACCCGTTCAGACACGATGACAATGCGCCCGGGCTGGCAGGCGGGCAAGGCGCGCTGACCGGATCCCTTGCCGGTGAAATGCGCCACCTTCCAGCCATTGGGCAAATCAGCCTGACGGTCGCGGCGATCCCCTTGCCAGGCAGGGCGCGCGGCCGCCTGTTCCTGGCTTGCGACATCGCCATCTTCATCCAGCCAGTTCTTGACCGCGAAGGCGCCGCCCGAGGGTTTGGACATGGCGCGCCCCCCCGCCGTCATCAGCCCGACCGCGTCGCCCGCCTGCGAGATCAGCAGAAGGGGCCGCGTCGCGCCGATCCACAGCCCGCCCGCCATGACGACCATCGCCGCCCCGATGCTGACCCCCAGCATCGGTGTGGTTTTTTGCGCCCGCAAAGCGCCGCTGCGCCAGGATAGCACCATCAGCGTCGCGCCGAAGCACAGCAGCGGCACCACCGGAGGCGGCGGCAGGGGAATCGCCGTCACCGATCCGTGCAGCCCAGCCACATAATCGGCTACCAGCAGCATCCATTTCGTGCCCAACCCCATGACCCACAGGGCCGGTCCCGCCAGCCCGACAGGGCCCAGGATCGCGGCAATGACGCCAGCGGGCATGACCAGCGCGCCCATGATCGGCACGGTCAGCAGATTGGCCAGCAGGCCGTATTGCGCCATGCGGTTGAAATGCGCTGCCGCAATCGGCGAGGTGGCGACAGAGGCCACCAGCGACGACAACAGAAGGATGGCCACCGGCCTGAGCCAGAAGGGGATATGCGGGCTGATCCGTGCCCAGGGGCCATAGACCAGTATGAGGGCGATGGTGGCGGCAAAGCTCATCTGAAAGCCGGGGCTGGTCAGGGCTTCGGGGCTGTAGATCAGGATGATCGTCGCGGCCAGCGCGACCGTGCGCAGCGAAATTGCGCGCTGATCCACCAGAATCGCGACCAGCATCACCGCGACCATGACAAAGGCACGCTCGGTCGCGACACCGCCGCCTGACAGCCACAGATAGGCCGCCGCCGCGCACAGCGCCCCTGACGCCGCCATCTTATGCGTGGTCAGCGGGATCCGCGCGCCAAGACCCTGTGCCAGCACCAGCGCCAGCCGCAGCGAGGTATAGACGAAACCCGCCAGCATGCTCATATGCAGGCCGGAAATCGAGATGATGTGATAGAGGTTCGAGGCGCGCATGACCTCATTCGTGGCCTCTTCGATGCCGGAACGGTCGCCGGTCATCAGGGCGGCAGCGACGGCGCCCTCTTGCCCGCCGATCCGCTGCTGGATCGCTGCGCTGATCGCCATGCGCAACCGATGCATCTGCCAGGCACCGCCTTCGGGCGCGGTCACGGCCATGATCGGGGTGCGGGCATAGCCCACCGCGCCCAGCGACTGAAACCAGGCCATGCGGCGGAAATCGAAGCTGTCGGGCGAGGCCGGGCCGGGCGGCGGGCCCAGATGCCCGGTCAGCATGACCCGCTGGCCCAGTGGCGGAATATCCTGCGCGGCGCGGTCCATCAGCGACAGCCGTACCCGTTTCGGGCTCCGCTCTGGGGCAAAATCGCGCAGGATGACCTGATCCAGCGTCAGGCGGATGCGGTCACGGGCGGATCGGTCGATCTCGACCACCCGGCCCTCGACCGGGCCGTAATAACGCCATTCCAGCACCGGTGCGGCGACCATCCGGGACCGCGTCTCGGCCAGCCCGGCACCGGTAACGGCCAGCGCCAGCGCCAGTCCGCCAAGCCGCATCGCATCCGCCGCCTGCCAGCCCAGGCGACCACCTTCGGCCAATCCCGTCGCCATCCGTGCCACAACAAGGCCGCACAGGCCCATCGCGATCAGCGCCACCCAACCGGCCGCCGTGATCTGACCAGAGACCTCGAACCAGCCGCTGATCCCGACGGCAAGGCAGACCGGCACCCAGGTGAACAGGCCCGCCCGGCTTGCAGCAGCCGGGCGGGCAGGTCGCGCGGTCGCATGTTTCGGCGCCCTGACCCGGGAAGGAGCAAAACCCGGCAGGACCGCCTGACTGCTTGGCGCTGGATTGGCTGGAATCAGGCCGGACGTGGCGGCCATTCTTGTCCTTTCGCGGCTGCTTCTTTATCTCTTCACCACAAAGGTGGCACGGCGCGCTTACCAAAGTGTTAACGCGTCCTGCCTTTCCGCGAAAATCAGAAGGCCATCATGTCAGAAAACGCACCGATCGTGACCCGCTTTGCGCCCTCGCCGACTGGCTATCTGCATATCGGCGGCGCGCGCACAGCCCTGTTCAACTGGCTTTATGCCCGCGGCCGTGGTGGAAAATTCCTGCTGCGGATCGAGGATACCGACCGCGCACGCTCGACCGAGGAGGCGACCGAGGCGCTGCTGAAAGGGCTGGAATGGCTGGGGCTGGATTGGGATGAAGAGCCCGTCAGCCAGTTTTCCCGCGCCGACCGCCATGCCGAAGTCGCGCGCCAGATGCTGGCGCAGGGCAATGCCTATAAGTGCTTTTCCACGGCCGAGGAAATCGCAGCCTGGCGCGAAGAGCATCCCCGGCAGCCCTTCCAGAGCCCCTGGCGCGACGCGACGGAATTGCCCGACGGTCCCTATGCGATCCGCCTGAAGGCGCCGCGCAGCGGTGAAACCGTGATCAAGGATCTTGTTCAGGGCGAGGTCCGCATTGCCAATGATCAGCTGGACGACATGGTCCTGCTGCGCAGCGATGGCACGCCGGTCTATATGCTGGCGGTGGTTGTGGACGACCACGATATGGGCGTCACCCATGTCATTCGCGGCGATGACCACCTGACCAATGCGGCGCGGCAGTTGCAGATCTATGACGCGATGGGCTGGCCCGCGCCGGTCTATGCGCATATCCCGTTGATTCATGGCGAGGATGGCAAGAAATTGTCGAAACGCCATGGCGCTGTCGGTCTGCACGAATTCGCGGCGCTTGGTTATCCTGCTGCTGCGATGCGGAATTATCTGGCGCGTCTGGGCTGGAGCCACGGCGATGACGAACTTTTCAGCGATGAACAGGCGCGTGAGTGGTTCGATCTGCCGGGGATTGGCAAGGCGCCCGCGCGGCTGGATTTCAAGAAGCTGGAACATGTCAGCGGCTACCATATCGGCCTGATGCCGGATGACGCATTGATGGCCGAACTGGATCGCTTTCTTGCCGAGACGGACCAGAAACCTTTGACAGAACTGCAAAAAGAGCGTCTTTCGGCGGCCTTGCCGGTGCTGAAGGAAAAGGCAAAGACGCTGCCGCAATTGCTGGAACAGGGGCGCTTCGCGATGATTGCGCGGCCCGTCGATATCGATGAAAAAGCATCAAAAGCCTTGGATACGGTATCCCGTGGTATGCTGAAATCATTGACTGCCGCGGTGCAGCATGGTAGCTGGTCACGAGACGAGCTGGAGCAGGCTGCCAAGCAGGTTGCCGAGGAAAATGGCGTCGGATTGGGCAAGATCGCGGGGCCTTTGCGCGCCGCATTGGCCGGCCGCACGGCAACGCCCAGCGTGTTTGACATGATGACGGCGCTTGGTCGCGACGAATCGCTGGCCCGGCTGCAGGATCAAACCGAATTGGCAGGCTGAAGCCTGCCCTCACATGCCAGGGTTGCTTTCTAGCCAAAGTGTTAGGGCGATCCGGCCCAGCCCGGAAAGGACGTTGTATGGCCGACGCTAAATCCGCCAAGCTAGTTTTGAATGAAGCCGAATACGAGCTGCCGATTCTCAGCCCGACCGCAGGCCCGGATGTTCTGGACATCCGCAAGCTCTATGGTCAGGCGGACGTCTTTACCTATGATCCCGGTTTCACCTCGACCGCCAGCTGCGACTCGACGATCACCTATATCGATGGTGACAAGGGCGAACTGTGGTATCGCGGCTATCCGATCGAGCAGCTTGCCGAAAAATCGAACTATCTGGAAGTCTGCTATCTGCTGCTGTACGGCGAACTGCCCAGCGAAGAGCAGATGAACGATTTCCGCACCCGCGTGACGCGTCACACCATGGTGCATGAACAGATGCACAATTTCTTCCGTGGTTTCCGCCGCGATGCGCATCCGATGGCGACGATGGTGGGCGTTGTAGGCGCCATGTCGGCCTTCTACCCGGATTCGACCGATATCGCGGATCCGTGGCAGCGCGAGGTGGCCTCGATCCGCCTGATCGCAAAACTGCCGACGATTGCGGCCATGGCCTATAAATATTCGATCGGTCAGCCCTTCGTCTATCCGCAGAACGATCTGGATTACGCCTCGAACTTCCTGCACATGTGCTTCTCGGTCCCGGCCGAGAAATATTCGGTCGATCCGGCGCTGGCCAAGGCGATGGACCGGATCTTTACCCTGCATGCCGATCACGAACAGAATGCCTCGACCTCGACCGTGCGTCTGGCGGGGTCGTCGGGGGCCAATCCCTTCGCCTGTATCGCTGCCGGGATCGCCTGTCTCTGGGGTCCTGCGCATGGCGGTGCGAACCAGGCGGCGCTGGAAATGCTGCAAGAGATCGGCTCGGTCGATCAGATCCCGGAATATATCAAGCGCGCCAAGGACAAGGAAGATCCGTTCCGCCTGATGGGCTTTGGCCATCGCGTCTACAAGAATTTCGATCCGCGCGCTCGGGTGATGAAGGAATCGGCCGACGAGGTTCTGGATCTGCTGGGGATCGAGAACAACCCGACGCTGCAGGTCGCCAAGGAACTGGAAAAGATCGCGCTGGAGGACGAATATTTCGTCGAGCGCAGGCTGTATCCGAATGTCGATTTCTATTCCGGCATCATCCTGTCGGCGATGGGCTTCCCGACCTCGATGTTCACGCCGATCTTTGCGCTGTCGCGCACGGTTGGCTGGATCTCGCAATGGAAGGAAATGATCGCCGATCCGCAGAACAAGATCGGTCGCCCGCGTCAGCTGTATATCGGCAGCGACAAGCGCGATTACGTCGATATTGCCAAGCGCTGAGGCTGGCGGAGAGAAGACGCAAGGGGCCCTGCCGGGGCCCTTTGTCATATGGTGTGGGGATCGCGCTTGCACCCGGTCGGGGCCGATGGCATGGGAACGGCATGAGCGAAGATAATCAGACAGGCGCAGCAGGGCTGGCGCTGGTGACGGGGGCCTCTCGTGGTCTTGGTGCGGCGCTGGCCGAAGGGCTTGCCGCGAAGGGCTTTCACGTGCTGGCCGTGGCGCGCACCGTGGGCGGGCTGGAAGAGCTGGACGACCGTATCCGTGCAGCTGGCGGATCGGCGACGCTGGCACCGATGGATGTGACCAATCCCGAGGCGATGCAGCAGATGGCCGAGGCCATTGCCAGCCGCTGGGGCGGGCTGGATCTGTGGGCGCATACGGCCATTAACGCCGCGCCCCTGTCGCCCGCGCCGCATATCTCGGGCAAGGATTGGAGCAAATCGGTGCTGACCAATCTTGAGGTCACGCGCGGTCTGATCGCCTTGCTGGAGCCCTTGCTGAATCTGCGTGGTGGCACGGCGATGTTCTTTGACGACCCGCATGCGGGCGAGAAATTCTTTGGCGCCTATGGCACCACCAAATCCGCGCAGATCGCGCTGGCGCGGAGTTGGCAGGCCGAGACGGCACGGCTGGATGGAATGAAGGTGGTGATCGATGCGCCCGCGCCCATGCCGACGGCGCTGCGCGCGCGGTTTTACCCGGGCGAGGACCGTGCTGCGCTGACGCCCTGCAAGGCCGAGGCGGAGCGTATTCTGCAATCCTGTCTTTAGATTGCGTCCCGCGATGGCGGGGGGCTGCCTGCCCCCCGCACCCCCCGGGGATATTTTCGCAAAGAAGAAAATCAGTCGAGCGGGGCTGTGGCCCGGTGCAGCCAGTCCTGGCTTTCTGCGTCGATCAGGGGCAGCAATTCCTCGCGCAGGCGGGCGTGGTAGCTGTTGAGCCAGTCGATTTCGTCGCGTGACATGGCGTTTTTGTCGATGGCGCGGGTGTCGATGGGGCAGAGAGTCAGCGTTTCGAAGCCCAGCATCTTGCGGCCGGTTTCGGCGGGGGCCTTGGTCACAACGATCAGGTTTTCCAGGCGGATGCCGAAGGCGCCTTCGCGGTAATAGCCGGGCTCGTTCGACAGGATCATGCCGGGTTCCAGCGTGACGTCGCTGACTCTGCTGATGCGAATCGGGCCTTCATGCACGCAGAGGGCCGCGCCGACGCCGTGGCCGGTGCCGTGGTCGTAATCGAGGCCGAGGCTCCACAGATATTGGCGGGCCAGCGCGTCGATATGGGCGCCGGCCACCCCGGTGGGGAAACGCGCGCGGCTGATGGCGATCAGCCCGCGCAGCACGGCCGTGAAGGGGGCGACTGAACCTTCGGGCGGAGTACCCAGGGGCAGCGTGCGGGTGATGTCGGTGGTGCCATCGGGATATTGGCCGCCGGAATCGATCAGCAGCATGTCATCGCGGGACAGGCGGCGGTTTGACCGGGTTGAGACGCGGTAATGGACGATGGCGCCATTTGGGCCCGACCCCATGATCGTATCGAAGCTGATATCCGTGATGCCCTGCGCGATCCTGTAATCTTCCAGCTTTCTGACCACATCGATTTCGGTCAGGCTTTCCGGATCCTGCGCGTCAAGCCATGCCAGCAGATTGACCATGGCGACGCCGTCGCGGCGATGGGCATCGCGCATGCCGCGGAGCTCTGCCTCATTCTTGATCGCCTTGGGCAGCACGACCGGGTCGGGGCCGCGGGCAATTTCGGTGCCTGTCGCCTCAAGGATGCGGAAGGCTGCCTCGGGCGCCGAGCCGGGGTCCAGCCGGACGGGGCCTTGCAGATCGGTCAGCGCGGCGGCCAGCGCGTGTGGGGGCAGGATGGTGACCTGGTCCCCCAGATGGTCGCGCAGGGAAGCGTCGAATTTGGCGGGATCGGCAAAGAGCGTGACATGGCCATCATCCAGCAGGATGGCAAATGCCTGTACCACCGGGTTTCTGGCAATATCGGTGCCGCGGATATTCAGCAGCCACGAGATCGAATCGGGCAGCGACAGGAAGGCGGCGGCCTCATCGGCCTTGCGCAACTCCTCGGCCAGCCGCGCGCGTTTCTGGATCGCGCTTTCGCCCGCGAATTCGGCATCATGGATCCGGGCCGCGCCGACGGGCGGGGCCGGGCGGTCGGACCAGATCAGATCGACGGGATTATGGTCCACCGCGATCAGGCTGATACCGCTGTCCTTCAGGGCCTGGTCAAGCGCCTCGATCTCCCTGCGGGTGTGCAGCCAGGGGTCAAAGCCGATACGCCCGCCATCGGGCAGGGCCTGCTGCAGCCAGTCGGCGGGTTTGGTTTCGGGCCAGGGTTCGGGGGTGAAATGGTCAAGATCGATCTGGGATTTCACCTGCACCCGGTAGCGCCCGTCGATAAAGACCCCGGCCTTGTCCATCGTGACGATGGCAAAGCCCGCGCTGCCGGTGAAGCCGGTCAGCCAGGCCAGACGCGCATCGGCCTCGGCCACATATTCGCCCTGATGGGCGTCGGCGCGGGGCACGAAAAACCCGTCCAGATCATCCTTGCGCAGCTGATCGCGCAAGGCCGACAGCCGAGCGGCGTGATCGCCACCGGCGCCTTCCTCATCGAAATCCTGAAAGCTCATAGATCGATGACCTTCATAACCTGCGGCTCGATCACATTGACGCCGGGCAGGCCGGATGCCAGCGCCTCGGCCGATTGTTCCAGCAGCGGGAAGGTCTTGTAATGGCAGGGAATCACCGTCTTGAAGTTGAAATATCTGCGGGCGGCATAGGCGGCGCGTTTCATATCCATGGTGAAGTGCCCGCCCGCGCAGAGGATGCCGATATCGGGCTTATGGTAGTCGCCCATCCACTCCATATCGGCCATGATATCCGTATCGCCCGAGACATAGGTGACATGCCCGTCGCCCGCGATCATATAGCCCGATTCATGGCCGGCATAGATCGGCCCGTCCGCACCATCCATCGAGCTTGAATGGCTGGCATTCACCATCGTGACCCGCGCCCCGTTCAGATCCACCGTGCCGCCCTTGTTGAAGCCGATGCCCTCGACCTCTTCCCGCGTGGTCCAGCTGTTGATCATGTCATAGATGCCAGCAACAGGAATCTGCAGTTCCCTGGCGATGGCCAGTGCGTCGCCGGTATGGTCGCCATGGCCATGGGTCAGCAGGATATGGGTCGCGCCCGCAATCGCGTCGGACCGCTTGTCTTCGGGAAAGACGGGATTACCGGACAGCCAGGGATCGATCAGGATCACCGCATCTTCGATTTCCATGCGAAAGCCGGCATGTCCAAGCCAGGTCAGTTTCATCGCTGCCTCCTATTTCGGTTGCGGCCACGTTAGCGCCGCGGCGGCATCGTGGCCAGAGGATCCGGCGCTCAGGCCGGTGCCGCATCGTCAAGGCGCAGGCGCAATCTTTCGCGCCCGCCCCATGTGGACAGATCCAGCTTGCCCGCCAGATGAAAGCGGCGGCCCTTCGCGCCGATCAGCGCGGGTCCAAGCGGGCCGGACATCGCACCCCAGGCCACGGCCACCAGCGCGGGCGATCCGGGGCTGCGGAAGGACAGGCGCAGGTGGTTGTCGCCCATGGTGCTGGCGCTGTCGATCAACTGATCTGCGAAGACGAAGCGGGGGGCGGGGGCGGCCTGACCAAAGGGGCCCGCATCCTCCAACTGCCGGTACAGCGCGGGCGTGGCGCCGCTGCCCTCCAAAAGGCCAGAGATCCGCAGATCATGGGCGCCGGTGCGATTGTCCAGATCGCGGGCCAGCAACTCGCCCAGCCGCGCCATCGCGGGCGCGATCATCTCTTCGGCGACGGTCAGGCCCGCCGCCATCTCGTGGCCGCCGCCCTTGATCAGCAGCCCTTCGCGCGCCAGCCGCTGGATCGCGCGGCCCAGATCGACCCCGGGAACCGAGCGGGCAGACCCCTTGCCGATGCCGCCATCCACCCCGATCACGACCGAGGGGCGATCCGTTGCCTCCTTCACCCGCGCTGCGACGATCCCGACCACGCCCGGATGCCAGCCCTGACCCGCAGCCCAGGACAGGCGGGCATCGCCGCGCGCCTCGACCTGCGCCAGCGCTTCGCTGCGCACGGCGGCCTCGATGGCGCGACGCTCGGTGTTCAACTCATCCAATTGCCGGGCCAACCGCTCGGCCTCATGTGGGTCGCGGGCCGACAGGCACAGCGCGCCCAGATCGGCGCGCCCGACACGGCCCCCCGCATTGATGCGCGGCCCCAGCAGAAACCCCAGATGAAAGGCGCTTGGCGGCCCATCCAGCCGGGCAACATCGGACAGCGCGACCAGACCGGGCCGCTGCCTGCGCGCCATCACGGCCAGACCCTGCCGCACAAAGGCGCGGTTCACCCCGACCAGCGGCGCGACATCCGCCACCGTCGCCAGCGCCACCAGATCCATCAGCGCCATCAGATCAGGTTCGGGCTTCTGCCTGTCGCGTAGCACGCGCCCCGCCTGAACCAGGGTCAGGAACACGACGCCCGCTGCACAGAGATAGCCCAGATCGCCGTCCTCATCGGCCCGGTTCGGATTGACCACGGCCAGGGCAGGGGGCAGCGTCTCGCCGCCCAGATGGTGGTCCAGCACGATCACATCGGCAGCCTGCGCAGCGGCCAGCGCCTCATGGCTCAGGGTGCCGCAATCGACACAGATGATCAGATCGTGATCCGCCGCCAGCGAGGTCATGGCAGGCACATTCGGCCCATAGCCCTCATCGATCCGGTCGGGAATATACAGCGTCGCATCGCGCCCCTGACCGCGCAGCCAGTCCAGCAGTAGTGCCGCCGAGGATCCGCCATCCACATCGTAATCGGCAAAGATCGCGATGCGCTGACCCTCCAGCGCCGCCTGAACCAGCCGCTCGGCCGCGATCTCCATATCCCGCAGACGCAAGGGATCGGGCAAAAGATCGCGCAGCTTGGGCAGCAGAAAACCCGCCGCATCGGCCGCATCCACGCCGCGCTCGGCCAGAACCCGCGCCACCGCCAGCGGCAATCCCGCCTGCTGCGCCAGGCCTTCGGCCATACGCTCAACGGCAGGATCGCAGCCAATCCAGCGACGACCGGTCAGCGACTGCTCGATTCCCAGAAACGCCACCCTGCCCCTAACTTCTTCTTTGTCAAAATATCCTGGGGGAGGCCCGTCAGGGCCGGGGGCAAAGCCCCCATCCCGCACCTACCTCACTTGACCGGGTTGCGATAGATCATCCGGCGCAGAGATCCAGTCTTGGACCGCATCAGGATCGTCTCGGTCTGCAGGTAATGCGGCTCGCGCTTTACCCCGGCAACGATGGATCCATTGGTGACCCCGGTCGCCGCAAAGATGACATCCGCCGTGACCAGTTCATCGCGCGAATAGATGCGGTTCAGGTCGGTGATCCCCGCCTTTGCGGCGCGACCGCGCTCATCGTCATTGCGAAACAGCAGCCGACCCCAGATCTGCCCGCCCATGCATTTCAGCGCCGAGGCCGCCAGCACGCCCTCCGGCGCGCCGCCCGAGCCCATATACATGTCGATCCCGGTCAGCTCTGCCTCTGCCGTATGGATCACGCCGGCCACATCGCCATCGGTAATCAGACGAATCGCGGCGCCGGTTTCACGAACCTCGGCGATCATCTCTTCATGCCGGGGGCGCTCAAGGATGCAGACCGTGATATCGCTGTCCTTGCAGCCGCGTGCCTTGGCAAGCGCGCGCACGCGCTCGGCCGGCGACATGTCCAGGCTGACGACATCCTTGGCATAGCCCGGCCCGATGGCCAGCTTGTCCATATAGACGTCGGGTGCATGCAGCAGGGTGCCGCGCGGTGCCATGGCGATGACGGTCAGGGCATTGGGCATGTCCTTGGCGGTCAGCGTCGTTCCCTCCAGCGGGTCCAGCGCGATATCCACCTCGGGACCGTTGCCGGTGCCGACCTCTTCGCCGATATACAGCATCGGCGCTTCGTCCCGCTCACCCTCGCCGATCACCACGACGCCCTTGATGTCCAGCATGTTCAACTGATCGCGCATCGCATTCACGGCGGCCTGATCGGCGGCCTTTTCATCACCGCGTCCGATCAGCAGGGCCGAGGCATGGGCGGCAGCTTCGCTGACCCGGGCCAGGCCCAGCGACAGCATGCGATCGTTGAAATCCTTGGGCGTGCTCATGGGATATCCTTGCTTGAATGCCTGTTTGACTGGCTTCTACGCGGGGCACCCTGCTGCCACAAGCCTGTGGGCGCTAACGGCTCAGCTTTCGGACAGTTCCAGCGCAAGCGCATGGATCCGCGGGACGATATCGCCCAGCGTCTGATGCACCAGCCTGTGCCGCTGGATCCTGCCCATGCCCGCGAAAGCCGGGCTGGCCAGCCGGATCCGGAAATGGCTTTCGCCGCCCTCGCGATAGCCAGCATGGCCGCGATGGCCTTCGCTTTCGTCGATGATCTCGACCTGCGTTGGCTGCAAGGCTGCCAGTCTTTCCTTCATTTCATCCGCGATCATCGCCACTTCCCTTCGTCAAGACCTTTCATGTTGCGTGAAATAGCTTAAAGTACCGCCTCCGAAACGCAAAGGTACCCGGAATGAGCAGTAGTGACCCGTTCGGATTCGATATCTCCGCCGCGAAGGACAAAAAGCGGCGGAACAAGGGTCGTCGCGGTATGTCCGGTGCATTCGAGACCTCGACTCGCATTTGCGAAAAAGAGGGCTGCGATGCGCCCGGGCAATATCGAGCGCCCAAGAATCCCCGTCATCTGGATGATTATTTCTGGTTCTGCAAAGACCATGTTCGCGAATATAACGCGAACTGGAATTACTTTCAGGGCCAGAGCGAAGAAGAATTTCAGCAATTTATTGACAACGCGACCGTCTGGGAGCGTCCGACCAAGCCATTTGGCCGGGCGGCCGAAGAGCAGAAATGGGCGCGGCACGGCGTCAGCGATCCGCTTGAAATATTGGGTGCCAACGGCACCTCGCCCGAGGCGCGGGCCAAGATCAGCCGCAAATTGCCGCCGACCGAGCGCAAGGCGATCGAGATATTGGAAGCCAAGGATACCTGGAGCCGGGCCGAGATTCGCAAGCAGTACAAATCGCTGGTGAAGGATCTGCATCCGGATATGAATGGCGGCGACCGCTCTGACGAGGATCGGCTGGCCGAGGTGGTCTGGGCCTGGGATCAGGTCAAGGACAGCCGGAACTTTCGCGACTGATCAGCGGGCAGGGGGGCGACTGCCCCCGCCGCCTTCGGCGGCTCCCCCGTGGATATTTGGACACAAAAGATCTCAGGCGCGGCGGCGGATCATGGTTGTGCCGAAGATGAGCGCCAGCAGGATGAGGGTGGGGGCATTGCCCCATCTGATCCAGAAGGTTTCCGGAAGTGCGGCGGGCAGGGCTGCGTCGATCTTGCCGATCTCTCCCATGCCCAGAGAGGCGCGGATGTCCCCGTAAGGGTCGATCACGGCGCTGATACCGGTATTGGCCGCCCTGAGCAGGGGGAGGCCGGATTCGATGGCGCGGAGTTGGGCCTGTTCGAGATGCTGGTAGGGGCCGGAGAATGTGCCAAACCAGGCGTCATTGGTGGCCTGGAGCAGCCATGAGGGGCGATTTTCGGTAGCGCGCAAGTGCTGGGAGAAGATCGCCTCGTAGCAGATCAGCGGTTGAAAATCGGGGATGATTTCGTCGCCGGGGAGTGTTTCGGGGCCGGGGCCGGGGGAATAGCCATTGCCCTGCTGTGCCGCGAAGGCGGAGATGCCGATTTTTGCCATCGCGTCGCCCCAGGGGATATATTCGCCGAAGGGGACGAGGTGAAATTTGTCGTAGATGGGCCCCAGCGATGCGTCGCGATTCAGCCAGGCGATGCTGTTGAAATAGCGGCTGCCGTCGCGGCGCTGGATGCCCATGACCAGCGGGGCATCGGCGGCCTGTGACATGATCGGCAGCAGGTCGCCCGCGTCTTCCAGCAGGAAATTCACGGCGGTTTCCGGCCAGATCACCAGATCGCGCCGTCTGGGTTCCGCCGAGAGATCCAGCAGGCGGCGGAAGAAGATGCCCGACCATTCCGGGTCCCATTTCAGGTGCTGTTCTGCATCCGGCTGGACGATACGGATGATGCTGTCGCGGTCGGGCGGCAACGGCTGGGCCAGTCGGGCGAGGCCAAGGGCCCAGAGGCCGCCGGTCAGGGCAATGGCGGCGACGGTTCCGGGCAGGAAGCCGTAGAGGGTCTTGCCCAAGGGTCGCCAGAAGAGGGTCGGTAGCAGCGCAATCGCGGCGGTCAGCAGTGACAGGCCGATCGCGCCGATCCATGCGGCACTTTGCGCAATCGGGGTGCCGATCCAGACCTGACCGATCTGGGCCCAGGGCAGGCCGGTGAAGATCCAGCCGCGCAACCAGTCCGACAGGACCAGTGCTGCGGCGATGTTCACCGCACGACCGCGCCAGGTCGGGCTGAGTCGGGCGGCAAGCCAGATGGGGATCGCCCAGAACAAAGCGCCGCCAAGTGCCATCAGCAGCAGCGCGAAAGGGGCCATCCAGCCGTAGATCTCTGGTTCGACCAAGAACGGCTCGACGATCCAGCTCATCGACAGGGCGAACCATCCGGTCCCTGCGGCAAGGGCGTGCCAGAAGACGGCGTGGGGTTGCCTGCGCGACAGGCGCCAGGTCAGGGCGCCAAGGGCCAGGACAGTGGCGCCCCAGACGTTGAACGGAGCAAGACCCAGGGCCGCGATCAGGCCCAATGCAAGATCGGGCAGCACCTGCCGCAGGCCGGGCCTGCGGCGCGGGTGATGCGGCAGGGCGGTCAGATCGCGCATGGGCGGCAATCAGGCGTCAGCGTCGGCATTGCCCTTTTCATCGGTCTCGCCGGTGGGTTCGGCCTTCTTGCGGCGGGTCCGTTTGGGCTTTTCCGGAGCCTCGGCGATGTCTTCCGCCTGCGGTTCCGCCTTTTTGCGGCGGGTGCGCTTGGGCTTTTCCTCGGCAACAGCATCCTCGGGCGCGGCGGCCTTGGCGGCTTTTTCGGCCTCGATCTCGGCTTTGGTCCTGCGGGTGCGGGGCTTGCGCGGCTTGGGAGCCTCGGCCGTGGCCTCGTCTTCCTTGGGCTCTGCCTTCTTGCGGCGGGCGCGCTTGGGCGTTGCCGGGGGTTCGGGATATTCGCCGATGGCTGCCGGCGCCTCGGGCGTGTCTGCGGGCTGGGCTTCGGGCTGCGGCGCTGCGGCGGTCTGTTCTTCCGCTGCCGGGGCCGCTTCGGTGGTCGAGGCGGTCTCTTCCACGGTCGCGGGCTCGGCCTTGTCCTGACGCGCGCTACGACGGCGCGAGCGGCTGCGCTTGCTGGCCGGTTTTTCTTCCGTCTCGGCGGGCTTGCGGGCCTGATCGTCCTGCTGATCCACCTCGGTCGCGCCCTCGGGCATCGAGGGGCGCAGTTCGACCAGCATGAATTCGGGAACGTGATCGCCCATGCCGACGATCACCGGGCCACGATCATCATTGCGGCCGCGCTGACGGCGGTCGCGGCGGTTGTCATCGCGCCGATCCTTGCGATCCTCGGACCGTTTCCTGGGTTCCGGGCGGTCGTCGCGAGTGTTGTCGCCCTGATTGTCCACGCTGTTATCCTTGCCTTGTTCATCGTCTCGGCGGCCCCGGCGCCGTTTGTCGCGGCCTTCGCGGCCATCACGACCCTTGCGGTCTTCGCGACCACCACGCTGCGGGCGGTCCGATTCCGACAGCGAGAAACCTTCGGGAAGCGGGGCGCGGGGCAGGGTCTGCTTGACCAGATTTTCAATTGCCGACAGCAGCTTTTCATCCGCGGGGGTGGCGATGCTGATGGCGGTGCCCAAACGTCCGGCGCGGCCGGTGCGGCCGATGCGGTGGACGTAATCCTCGGCATGGCCGGGCAGGTCGAAATTGAACACATGGCTGACCGCCGGGATGTCCAGGCCGCGCGCCGCCACATCCGAGGCGACCAGAAAGCGCAGCTTGCCATCGCGGAAGGATTCCAGCGTGCGGGTGCGGTGCGACTGGTCCAGATCGCCATGGATCGGGGCGGCGTCATAGCCATGTTTCTTCAGCGATTTCGCGACGATATCCACGTCGGTCTTGCGATTGCAGAAGATGATGGCATTTGTCAGCGCCTCGCCCTCGGCATCGATCAGCGCGCGCATCAGGTCGCGCTTCTGCTTGGCGGTCTGATCGCGGCGGGTGGGCGTCAGTTCCACCAGGCGCTGCGTGATCGTTTCGCTGGTGGTGGCCTGACGCGCGACCTCGATCCGTTCCGGCGTGTGCAGGAAGGTGTTGGTGATCCGCTCGATCTCGGGCGCCATGGTAGCGCTGAAGAACAGCGTCTGGCGGGTAAAGGGCGTCAGCTGGAAGATGCGTTCGATATCGGGGATGAAGCCCATGTCCAGCATCCGGTCGGCCTCATCCACGACCATGATCTGCACGCCGGTCAGCAGCAGCTTGCCGCGTTCGAAATGGTCCAGCAGGCGGCCCGGCGTGGCAATCAGCACATCGACGCCACGGTCGATCAGCTTGTCCTGTTCGGCGAAGGAGACGCCGCCGATCAGCAGCGCCTTGGTCAGCTTGGTGTATTTGGCGTAAACGTCGAAATTCTCGGCCACCTGGGCGGCCAGTTCGCGCGTCGGGCACAGCACCAGCGAGCGCGGCATCCGCGCCCGGGCGCGGCCACGGCCCAGAAGGGTGATCGTGGGCAGGGTGAAACTGGCGGTCTTGCCCGTGCCGGTCTGTGCGATGCCCAGCACGTCACGCCCTTCAAGGGCGGGCGGGATCGCCCCGGCCTGAATCGGGGTCGGGCTGTCATAGCCTGCCTCGGCGATGGCCTTCAGCACCTTGGGGTCGAGCTTGAGATCGGAAAATTTGGTCATGCGGGGCTTTCTTGCGTTGGTGTCACGCCCCTTTCGGGGCGCCTTGCGTCCATGCCGTCGCCCCTGTGCGGGCGAAATCTTGCGGCAATCTGGGACGCAGTCTCTCACGCCCCTTCGGTCGCCCGCCGGATGCGGGCTGGGCTGACCTAGACCAAACTGTGCTGATCGTCAACAATTTCACGTATTTTACGCGAAAAAAGCGTGTCTTGTCAGGAACTCATTCCCCTTTCGTTTTGTTCTGCGCTAACAACAACTGGAACATAGTGAATAGCGGGACATCATGGCGACAGAAGCGGCAGGCGGTCTTAGCCCGGTCGAGGCATTTGCAATCGTAGGCGTGGCCGGCGTCGCGGCGCAGTGGCTGGCATGGCGGTTTCGGCTTCCGGCCATCGTGCTGATGCTGGCGGCGGGCCTGATCCTGGGGCCGATCACCGGGATCTTCATTCCCTCACGCGATATCGGCAGCCTGGTCGCGCCGATGATTTCCCTGGCCGTCGCCGTGATTCTGTTCGAGGGCGGCCTGACGCTGAGCTTCAAGGAACTTGCCGATGCCAGGCCCGCAGTGCGACGGCTGGTCTATATCGGGGCGCCGCTGGGCTGGCTGCTGTCTACGCTGGTGCTGCGCTATGGCGCGGGGCTCAGCTGGGAATCCTCGACCGTGTTCGGGGGGATCATGATCGTGACCGGCCCGACCGTGATCGCACCGCTGCTGCGACAGGCCAAGCTGCGGTCGCGGCCGGCCCAGATCCTGCAATGGGAAGGTATCGTCAACGACCCGATCGGCGCGCTGGTCGCGGTTCTGGCGCTTGGGATGGTCGTCGTCGTGCACAGCGACGTGCCCCTGACCCGTGCGCTGCTGGATTTCGGTCTGGGCATTGGCTTCGCCACGGCTGTTGGGATCTCGGCCGGGTGGATCATCGTGCAGGCCTTCCGCGAAGGTTGGGTGCCCGAATACATGAAGGTGCCGCTGCTGTTCGTCACCGTTCTGGCGGTCTTTGCGGTGTCGGATTCCGTCACCCATGAAAGCGGGCTTCTGGCCGTGACCTTCATGGGGCTTGTCATCGCCAATGCCGATCTGCCCAGCTATTACGAGCTGCATCGTTTCAAGGAGCACGCCACCATCCTGCTGGTGTCGGGCGTGTTCATCCTGCTGGCGGCAGGCGTCAATTTCGAGGCGCTGGCCCAACTGACCTGGTGGCGCACGCTGCTGTTTTTGCTGCTGGTGATCTGCGTGGCCCGACCGCTGACCGTGCTGATCTCGCTCAGCGGGTCAAACCTGCCCTGGAATGAAAAGCTGCTGATCGCCCTTACCGGGCCGCGCGGTGTCGTGCTGGTGGCGGTGTCGGGGGTCTTTGCCGAAAGGCTGGTCTCGATCGGGATCGAGGACGGCACCATGATCGCGCAGCTGGCCTTCGTGCTGGTATTGGCGACCGTCGTCCTGCACGGTTTCACGCTGAAGCCGTTGGCAAACCGGCTTGGCCTGACCTCGGGCGACAAACCGGGCCTGCTGATCGTGGGCGGGTCGCTGTTCGCCACCGGGCTGGCGAAGGCGCTGGAAAAGGCGGATGTGCAGGTGCTGATCACCGATCCGAACCGCGACCATCTGCGGACCGCCCGCGCGGCAGGCGTGCCGGTCTATTACGGCGATATTCTGGGCGAAGCGGCGGAAAACAGTGTCGAATTCATCGCCTATTCCGCGATCTTGGCCGCCTCGGACAATGATGCCTATAACACGCTTGTCGCCACCGATCTTGGCCCGGAATTCGGGCGCGAGGCGATCTGGCAGGTGTCGCGCGACAAGGAAGACCGCGCCCGCCACGCCCTGCCCACGCAATTGGGTGGCCGCAGCATCAATGGCAATCGCACCCTTGCGCAATATCTGGAGATGCTGGCCGATGGCTGGGAATTCCGCACGACCCGCCTGACCGAGGAATATACGCTGGAAAAATGGCGCGAGGTCCGCGAGGGTGCCGTGCCGCTGGCTGCGGTCCTGAACAACGAGCTGTGGTTCATCGAGGATGCGGCCAAGATCGAGGGCAAGCCCGACATGCGCATCGTCTCGCTTGTGCCGCAGGAGATCGCCGAAAAGATCCGGCGCGAGAATGAGCAGCAGACCGAGATGAAGGACAAGGCCCGCCAGATCGCCAAGGAAGAGGCCGAGGCCGTCAAGCGCAATCAGGCCGCCGAAAACGGCGAGGAGAACAGCGACCGCCCGGGCCGCGACGATCCTGACCTGATTGGCGAAAAGCAGGGCTGATCCGCGCCACGTCCTGACAGAATATCGGGCTTGCGGGCCGGTCGCTGTTGACCTTTGGGGGTGGGCAGCGTTAACCGGCTGCAAGCTTTCAGGAATGGCAAGATGAACATCTTTACCGATATTCGCGGTCTCGTCGTCAAGGCGCTGGATCAGATGGTGGCGGCGGGCGAACTGCCGCAGGGGCTGGATTACGGCAATGTCGCCGTCGAGCCGCCGCGCGATCCGGCCCATGGCGATATGGCCACGAATGCGGCAATGGTGCTGGCCAAGCCCGCGCAGATGAAGCCCCGCGACATCGCCGACAGGCTGGCCGCGCGGCTGACCGACGACCGTATCCTGGCCGCCGAGGTGGCCGGTCCGGGCTTTCTGAACCTGCGCCTGTCGCCCGCCGTGTGGTACGAGATCATCGGCACGGCGCTGCAACAGGGCCGCGATTTCGGCCGTTCCGACATGGGGAACAAGGCGCGGGTGAATGTCGAATTCGTCAGCGCCAATCCCACGGGTCCGATGCATGTCGGCCATGTCCGGGGCGCCGTCTTTGGCGATGCGCTGGCCAGCCTGCTGGATTTCGCGGGCTATGACGTGACCCGCGAATATTACATCAACGATGGCGGTGCGCAGGTCGATGTGCTGGCCCGCTCGGCCTATGAACGCTATCGCGAGGCCAACGGGCTAGAGCCGCAGATCGCCGAGGGGCTGTATCCCGGCGATTACCTGATCCCCGTGGGTCAGGCCCTGAAAGAGAAATATGGCGACAGCCTGATCGACAAGCCCGAAGAGGACTGGCTGGTCGAGATCCGCAATTTCGCCACCGAGGCCATGATGCAGATGATCCGCGAGGATCTGTCGCTGCTGGGTGTGCGCATGGATGTCTATTCCAGCGAAAAGGCGCTTTATTCCAGCGGAAAGATCGAAGCCGCGGTCGAGCGCCTGCAAAGCGCGGGCCTGATCTATCGCGGCGTGCTGGAGCCGCCCAAGGGCAAGCTGCCCGAGGACTGGGAAGAGCGTGAGCAGATGTTGTTCAAATCGACCGCCTTCGGCGATGATGTCGACCGGCCGATCCAGAAATCGGACGGGGCCTGGACCTATTTCGCGCCCGATATCGCCTATCATCTGGACAAGATTCATCGCGAATTCGACCAGCTGATCAATATCTTTGGCGCCGATCACGGCGGCTATGTGAAGCGGATGAAGGCGGCGGTAAAGGCGCTGTCGAATGACGCCGTGCCGCTGGACATCAAGCTGATCCAGCTGGTCAAGCTGTTCAAGAATGGCGAGCCCTTCAAGATGTCGAAACGCGCGGGCACCTTCGTCACGCTGCGCGATGTCGTGGAAGAGGCCGGCGCGGATGTGACCCGCTTCATCATGCTGACGCGCAAGAATGACGCGCCGCTGGATTTCGATTTCGCCAAGGTGCTGGAGCAGTCCAAGGATAACCCGGTCTGGTACGTACAATATGCCAATGCGCGGGTGAACTCGGTCCTGCGCCGCGCGACCGAGGCGGGAATCGATGTCAGCGATTCTGCGCTTTTGGCCGCAGACCTGACCAAACTGGACCATCCGGCCGAGCTGGAACTGGCCCGAAAAGTTGCCGAATGGCCACGTTTGGTCGAACATGCCGCCCGCGCGCATGAGCCGCATCGGATCGCATTTTTCCTGTATGAGATCGCCTCGGACCTGCATTCGCTGTGGAATCGCGGCAATGACGATGTCTCCTTGCGCTTTGTTCAGGATGGCGATTTCGCCACGTCCCAGGCAAAAATTGCGCTGGTTCGTGCCGTCGGCGTTGTCATTTCGTCCGGTCTGGGTATCCTTGGCGTCACTCCGATGGAAGAAATGCGCTGAATAACGGTGCCGCCGTCGGACGTCTGAGAGCAGTGAACCGTTAAACCGGGCAAACCGGCAGGCAGGCAGACAATGGCAGTGATGGATTTCCGCGAAGGCGGATACGTGTTTTCGCGGCACAAGGTGCGGCGCGAATTTTCTTATGACCAGAATGAGTGGGACGAGGGTTCCTCGCATTACGACGACGGGCGTTCCGCCGGTGAACCGCAGGCGGCCAGCCTGACGGCGCGGCTGTCCCGGCTGACGCATTATCTGGGGGCGCTTGCATCGGTCGCGATGATGATCGGCCTGCTGGTCTGGGGCTGGCAGCTTGTCTCTCGTGACGTGTCGGGCGTGCCGGTCATCAAGGCCATCGCGGGCGATTCCCGGACCACGCCGGAAAATCCCGGCGGCGAACTGACCAGCTATACCGGCTATTCGGTGAATGGCGTCGCAGAAGGTGCCGCCCCGCGCAGCGTCGATCAGGTCGCCATCGCCCCCGCAGCCACCGGGCTGTCGGATGAAGACGTGGCGATGGGCAATCTGGGCGCCACGGCCCGCGAACCCGAAAACACATCCGAAATTCCGCTGAGCTTCGATGGCGAGCCGATCGTGCCGATGTCGGACAGCGAAGCCCGCGCCCTGGCGCAGGAACAGGCCGCCGCCGAGGCGCAGCGTCTGGCGCTGGCCAATCAGGCCATCGAAGCCGCCACGATCAGCGAAGAGCCCGCGCTGGAAGGCCCGGTCAATCAGGTCGTGACCGATGAAACCGGCGCGCCCGCCCAGACCGACGCGATCAGCGCCGCGCTGGCCGAGGCGCAGGCATCCGTCAATTCCGCCGTGCTGACGGCCTCGTCCCGCCCGGCGCCGCGTCCGCGCGGGATGCGCGTCGCCTCGGCCGTGACGACCGCGACGGATGCGCGCCCGCAGGCGCCTGCCAGCCGCCCCGCTGAACCCGCAGCACCGGCCCCGGAAGCTGCCCCGGTTGCCTCTTCCGCCAGCGGTCCGGTGGTTCAGCTGGGTGCTTTTGACAGCAATTCGATTGCGGCCAGCGAATGGAATCGTCTGGCGGGCAAATTCGGATCCTTCAGCGGCAAGCAGCAGGTGATTCAGGAACATGTCTCGAACGGGCGCACCTTCTGGCGCCTGCGCGTGGCAGGTTTCGGATCGCTTGGCGAGGCGCGCGATTTCTGCAGCGCGCTGAAATCCGGCGGAACCGACTGCCTTGCGCTGAAATAGGCATGACGCAGAACGCGACCATCCTTGGCGGCATCGCCGGGACTGAGCTGACACAGGCCGAGCGGGATTTCTTTCGCTCGGCCGATCCCTGGGGATTCATCCTGTTTGGCCGCAATGTGGAGAATCCCGAACAGCTGCGCCGCCTGACCGGCGATCTGCGCGAGGCCGTGGGCCGCGATGCGGTGATCACCGTGGATCAGGAAGGCGGGCGCGTGCAGCGCCTGCGCGCGCCGCATTGGCGCGAATGGCCTGCGCCGCTGGATCAGGCCGGGGCAGGGGCACGGGCCATGTGGCTGCGCTATTACCTGATCGGCTGCGAATTGCGCGATGCGGGCATCGATTCGGATTGTGCGCCGACGCTGGACGTGGCGCAGGCCGACACCCATCCTTTCCTGCGCAACCGCTGTTTTGGCGACAGGCCCGCGCAGGTGGCTGAACTGGGGCGCGCGGCGGCGGATGGCCTGCTGGCGGCCGGGGTGCTGCCGGTGATGAAGCACATGCCCGGGCATGGCCGCGCCATTGCCGACAGCCATCACGACCTGCCCACCGTCGCTGCCAGCGCGGCAGAACTGGAGGCGCTGGATTTCACCCCCTTCCGCGCCCTGAACGATCTGCCCATGGGCATGACCGCCCATATCCGCTTTACCGCGCTGGATGACGCCCCCGCCACGGCCTCGGCCCGGATGATCGGCATCATCCGCGATCAGATCGGTTTCGACGGGCTGCTGATGACGGATGACATCACCATGAACGCCCTGTCGGGGACCGAGGCAGAGCGGGCCACGGCCTCGATCGCGGCGGGCTGCGATCTTGTGCTGCATTGCAACGGCACGGTTGCCAGCATGGAGCCGGTGGTCGCCGCTGCGGGTGCGTTGTCGCCGGATGCGCAACGTCGCGCCGATGCGGCCCTTGCGCAGCGCCACATGCCACAGGATCTGGATCGCGCGGCGCTTTGGGCCGAATGGCAGGAATTGGTTCCCGCCGCAGCCACCGCTTGACTCGTGGCCGGGTTGCGCAGACTCTGACGCTCTTGATGCATCTGCGGAGGCCGCGTGGCCAAGACGCCAGCCAATGTCCCCTATCTTCGGGCGGTTCCTGACGAACCGGCCCGCGATGATTTCGATGCCGAGGCGGTGTCGCAGCGCCGCGCGGAAGAGGCGCTGATCGTCGATGTCGATGGTTACGAGGGCCCGCTGGACCTGTTGCTGAGCATGGCGCGGACGCAGAAGGTGGATCTGATGAAGATCTCGGTCCTGGGGCTGGCCGAACAATATCTGCAATTCGTCGAACAGGCCCGCGCGCTGCGGATCGAACTGGCCGCCGATTATCTGGTCATGGCCGCCTGGCTGGCCTTCCTGAAATCCCGCCTGCTCTTGCCCCCCGACCCCGAGGCAGAGGGGCCAAGCGCCGAGGATATGGCCGCCCATCTGGCCTTTCAGCTGGAACGGTTGCAGGCGATGCGACACGCGGCGGCGCGTCTGATGGGGCGCGACCGTCTGGGCATCAGCCGCTTTCAGCGCGGCGCGCCCGAAAGCGTCGCGCGCAAGCGGCGCACCCAGTGGCAGGCCGGGTTGATCGACCTGATGCGGGCCTATGCGCGGCTGAAAACAAAGGATGAATTCCGCCCCTATGCCTTTGACCGGCAGGATGTCTATACGATGGAGCAGGCGTTGGACCGGCTGCGCAATCTGATCGGTTTCGCCGGGGAATGGACCGATCTTGCCGATTTCCTGCCCGATGGCTGGGACGGGCAGGGCAGCCGCCGCCGATCCGCCACCGCCGCAACCTTTGCCGCCTCGTTAGAGCTTGCGCGGCAAGGGCGGCTGGAGATACGGCAGAGCGAGACCTTTGCGCCGATCAGCTTCCGCATGAAACCCTCGAATGACCGCAACTGACGTGACCGATCTGACCCCCGATGACAGCGCCGAACAGGGCGATCCGCCCACCGCGCCCGAATTTCCGCCGCCGCCGATCGAAGAGCAGGAGCGGATGGTCGAGGCGTTGCTGTTCGCCTCGGCCCAGCCGCTGGCGGTGCGCGAACTGGCCGCCCGCATGCCTGCGGGCAGCGATCCCGCCGAGGCGCTGACCGGCCTGCGCCGCCGCTATGAAAGCCGGGGTGTCCGGCTGGAACGGATCGGTGATGGCTATGCCTTTCGCACGGCACCCGACATGTCCTTCCTGATGCAGACCGAAACGGTCGAGCAGCGCCGCCTGTCGCGCGCCGCCATCGAGACGCTGGCGATCATCGCCTATCACCAGCCCGTCACCCGAGCCGAGATCGAAGAGGTCCGCGGCGTCGCCGTCAGCCGGGGCACCTTGGATCAGCTGATCGAGATGGAATGGGTGCGGGTGGGGCGCCGCCGCATGACCCCGGGCCGCCCCGCCACCTTTGTCGTGACCGAGACCTTTCTGGATCATTTCGGGCTGGAAAGCGCCCGCGACCTGCCGGGCCTGTCGGAACTGCGCGCGGCGGGCCTGTTGGAGTCGCGCCCGCCCGCCGACGGCATCTCGGTCCCCCTGGCGCCGCAGCCCGATGAGGATGAGGATTTCTCGGGCCCGGCGGATGATCTGTTCGAGGATGAATAGGCGATGAACCTCAATCAGGCGGTCAATATGATCGGGCGGATGCTGACCCGGCATCTGATGAACTGGGGCACCAACAAGGCCATCGACAAGATGGCCAAAGGCAAGGGCAAGACGCCGCAGCAATCGGCACGCGATGCCAGGGCGATGCGCCAGAACAGCCGCCGCATGCGGCAGGCCATCGACATGATCCGGCGGATGGGGCGCTGACCCCTCGCTTTCCCCGCGCGCAGGCGATAGGGCTGCGATCATGAGCGATGATTTCGAGATATTTCTGGTGGCGACGCCCGGGCTGGAAGCCCCTTTGGCGGCCGAGGTGCGGGCGCTTGGCTGGACGCCCGAGACCCAGCCGGGTGGCGTGACCATCCGGGGGGGCTGGCAGGATGTCTGGCGCGCCAATCTGCTTCTGCGTGGCGCCACGCGGGTGCTGGCGCGGGTCGGCAGCTTTCGGGCCATGCATCTGGCGCAGCTGGACAAGCGCGGGCGGAAATTCCCTTGGGCCGATGTGTTGCGCCCCGATCTGCCCGTCAAGGTCGAGGCGGTGACGCGCAAGTCGCGGATCTATCACGCCGGGGCCGCAACGCAGCGCATCGAACGCGCGATTGCCGAAGAACTGGGCGCACCGATTGCGGCGGATGCCGCCATCGTGGTGAAGCTGCGGATCGAGGATGATCTGGTCACCATCAGTCTGGATACGACCGGCGAATCCCTGCACAAGCGCGGCCATAAAGAGGCCGTCGCCAAGGCGCCGATGCGCGAAACCATGGCGGCGATGTTCCTGCGCGAGATGGGGTTTGACGGCAGCCAGCCAGTGCTGGACCCGATGTGCGGCTCGGGCACGTTCGTGATCGAAGCGGCCGAGATCGCCCTGGGCCTTGCGCCGGGTCGCAGCCGCAGCTTTGCCTTTGAAAACCTTGCCAGCTTTGACGCCGAGGGCTGGCAGGCGCTGAAGGCATCCGTGCCCGTCCGCAGGGCCAATCCGCAGTTCTTCGGCAGCGACCGCGACGCAGGCGCCATCCGCATGAGCCAGCAGAATGCCGCGCGTGCCGGGGTTGCCGAACTGACGCGCTTTGACCAATGCCAGATCAGCGATCTACAGCCGCCCGACAGCCCGCCCGGCCTGATCGTCGTGAACCCGCCCTATGGCGCCCGGATCGGCAATAAGGGTCCGTTATACGGTCTGCATGCGGCCATGGGCGAGGTGTTTCGCAGTCGCTTTGCAGGCTGGCGCGTGGGCATTGTCACCAGCGAGGCGGGACTGGCCAAGGCCACGGGCCTGCCCTTCCAGCCGCCCGGACCGATCATCGCGCATGGCGGGCTGAAGGTCAGGCTTTGGCAGACCGGACCGCTTGCCGGTTGACCCCGCAGGGGCAGGTTTTTGTTACTCCTCCTGCAAGGCTGTGATCACCGGCCAGCCGCTTTTGGCTTAACTGGAACAAAACAAGAACATATAATGGGGCCATGCGTGATGGAATCACCCGCCGTATCGTGTCCCTCTGGATGCCGCGTCTGGCCAGCGACCGGGTTTTGCGGGCATGGCCGGATGAGGGCCCGTTTGCCCTGACGCTGAACCAGAAGAACACCAACCGAATCTCTTGCCTGAATGCCCCGGCCGAGCGGCAGGGCCTGTATCGCGGGATGCCGCTTTCCGATGCGCGCGCCTTTTGCCCGGAACTGAACAGCCGTCCCGGCGACCCGGCGGCGGATTGGCGCTTTCTGATGGGGCTGCGGCGCTGGCTGACACGCTATTGCCCCTGGGTCGGGGTCGAGGGGCGCGACGGACTGGTGCTGGATGTGACCGGCTCGACCCATCTCTGGGGCGGAGAGGCTGCGATGCTGGCCGATCTGCGACAGCGTTTTGCCGGGGCCGGTCTGTCGGTGCAGATCGGTCTGGGCGATACGCGGGGGGCGGCCTGGGCGCTGGCGCATCATGGCGAAGGGGTTGCCCACCCGCAGCAACCGCTGGCCGCGCTGTCCCCTTTGCCGGTGGCCGCGCTGAGGCTGGAGGAAGAGGTGGTCACGGCCCTGCAACGGCTGGGCCTGCGGACCATCGGGGATCTGGCCGCTGCTGCCCGCGCCCCGCTGGCCCGCCGCTTTGGGCCGGGCCTGCTGATGCGGCTGGATCAGGCGCTTGGCGCGCAGCCCGAGGAAATCGCCCCGCTGCAAGAGCCGCCCCATTACGGCGTGCGGCTGAGCCTGCCCGAACCGATCGGATTGCTGGACGATCTGATGGCCGGGATCGAACGTCTGCTGGTGCGGCTTTGCCAGAAACTGGACCGGCAAGAGGCGGGGGCGCGGATGTTGTGCCTGACCCTGCGGCGGGTGGATCAAAGCGACCGCCGGATCGAGTTGCGTCTGGCGCGGCCCTTGCGGGATGCGGCGCGGATCCTGCCGCTGTTTGCGCGCGCCATGGGCGATGTCGATGCAGGTTTCGGCATCGACCAGTTGCGGCTTGAGGCCCGGCAGGTCGAACCCTTGCCGGTCGAACAGGTCAATCATGTCGCTTCGGATCGTCAGGATCGGCTGGACGATCTGATCAGCCGGATCGGCACCGGGATCGGGCTGGAGAATATTCAGCGCATCCTGCCCGCCGACAGCCATATTCCGGAACGCAGCTTCATCATCGCGCCTGCGGCCTATTCCCGGGCGGAAGATGGCTGGTCGCATAGCCCGCCGCGGCCATTGATGCTGTTTCCGCCCGAATTCATCAGCGCCAAGGGCGCGCGCCCGCCACGGAAATTCCGCTGGCGGCGGGTGCAGTTCACCACGCTGCGGGTCACGGGCCCGGAACGGATCGCGCCGGAATGGTGGCTGGATGACGAAAACTGGCGCAGCGGCCTGCGCGATTACTGGCGGGTCGAGACCCGGCAGGGGCGGCGGCTGTGGCTGTTTCACACGCCGCAGGATCCGGGCTGGTATGTGCAGGGGGAATTCGCATGACGATCCCCCCGATGCGCCCCGGATCAGGACGCCTGCGCCAGCCTGTTCCAGTTTTCATTGGCATAGCCATGGGCAAAGCCGAACCCGGCCCGCATCACCATCCGGCCGGGCATGCGCAGCACCCCTTTGGCGTCAAAGCTGGTGCGGCGCGTCACCCGCGTCAGGCGATCGTCCAGCACCTCCAGCCGGATATCATCGGCGACATGGTCGATGAAGGGCTGGCCCCAGTAATCGCTGTCGATCAGGTGATAGGCAAAGCGTTTGCAGGGATCGGCCACATCGATGACCTGATCCATATAGCCGCGCGTGGTGATGCAGCGGCGGATACTGCCCGGACTGCCATCGCCCTTGATGACAGAGCAGGAAACGGCCTTGGGCAGACCAAAGCGGAATGGCAGGGGGATGCGGTCATCCATTCTGGCTTCGAAGAAGAACGGCCAGATCGCCTCGGGCCGGGCGGGAATATCTACGGTGCTGACAAGGTCCATGCGAAATCCTTTGCGTCTCAATCCGGCCGTTTTAACCGGGACTGCAGGGAATGAACATCGGCCCATCCCCCCAAGGTTATGCCGAACTTTGCGTGACCACGAATTTCACCTTCCTGACCGGGGCCTCGCATCCGGAAGAGATGGTGACGACGGCGGCTGAACTGGGCCTGACGGCCATTGCCATCACCGACCGCAATTCGCTGGCCGGTGTGGTCAGGGCCTATTCGGCGCTGAAGATCCTGCAGCGCAAGGCGGATGAGGCCGTCCGGATCCGGTCGCAGCATCGGATCGACAGTTGCTCTCGTCAGGAAATCGGCGCGCCGCAGGATATTGCCCGGCCCGATGCGGAGCATCTGCCAAAGCTGATCACCGGCTGCCGGCTGGTGCTGCAGGACAGTGCCGTGGAATGGCTGGCCCTGCCGACGGATATGGCGGCCTATCGCAGGCTGTCGCGGCTGCTGACCCTTGGGAAACGGCGGGCGGGCAAGGGCGAATGCCTGCTGGAATTGCAGGACCTGCTGGACGGTTGCGCGGGCATGATCCTGATCGCGCTGCCCGGAGATGGGCTGGAGGCCGCCGCCCCCGATCTTCATCGCATGCAGCGGCGCTTTCCGGCCCATGTCTTTCTGGGGGCTGCGCCACGCTATGACGGCTCGGATCAGGATTACCTGAATGCCTGCGCCCGCCTTGCCCTGCGCTGTTCGGCCCCGATGGTGGCGGTGGGCGATGTGCTGATGCACCGGGCCAAGCGCCGACAGCTTGCCGATGTGCTGACCTGCCTGCGCGAGGGCTGTACCATTGACAGCATCGGCACCCGCGCCCTGCCCAATTCCGAACGGCGGCTCAAGGGTTATGCCGATATGGTGCGGCTGTTCCACAACCACCCCGCCGCCCTGCGCCGGACGCTGGAGATCGCCGCCCGCTGCGCCTTCAGCCTGTCCGAACTGCGCTATCAATATCCCGACGAGATTGCCGAGGGGGGCGAAAGCCCGATGGACCGGCTGAAACGTCTGGCCAGCGAAGGCCTGTCGCGCCGCTATCCGCAGGGTGCGCCGGAACGGGCGCTGCAGCTGATGGCAAAGGAACTGGCCGTCGTGGAGGAACTGAACTTCCCAGCCTATTTCCTGACGGTCCATGACATCGTGCAATATGCGCGCAGTCAGGGGATCCTGTGTCAGGGGCGCGGATCGGCCGCCAATTCGATCCTGTGCTATCTGCTGGGCATCACCGATGTGTCGCCCGATCTGATCGGCATGGTCTTTGAACGCTTCGTCTCGCGCCACCGGGGCGAACCGCCCGATATCGACGTGGATTTCGAACATGAGCGCCGCGAAGAGGTGATTCAGTGGATCTATCGCCGGTATGGCCGCCACCGGGCGGGGCTTTGTGCCACGGTGATCCATTTCCGGTCGCGCGCCGCGATCCGCGAGGTCGGCAAGGTCATGGGCCTGTCGCAGGATGTGACGGCGGGTCTGTCGGGCTCGATCTGGGGCTATTCGGGCGAAGGGCCTGATCTGGACCGGGTGCGCGAACTGGGGCTGGATCCTTCGGACCGGCGGCTGTCCCAGACGCTGAACCTGATCGGCCAGTTGATCGGCTTTCCCCGCCACCTGTCCCAGCATGTCGGCGGTTTCGTCATCACCCGCGACCGGCTGGATGAACTGTGCCCCATCGAAAATGCCGCGATGGAGGATCGCACGGTGATCGAATGGGACAAGGACGATATCGACGCGCTTGGCATTCTCAAGGTCGATGTCTTGGGTCTGGGCATGCTGACCTGCATCCGCAAGGCCTTTGGGCTGCTGGACCTGCATGAGGGCCGGGCGCTGACCCTGGCCAGCGTGCCGCCGGAGGATCCCGAAACCTACCGCATGCTGCAACTGGCCGATGCGGTGGGCGTGTTTCAGGTCGAAAGCCGGGCGCAGATGAATTTCCTGCCCCGGATGAAGCCGCGCGAATTCTATGATCTGGTGATCGAGGTCGCCATCGTCCGCCCCGGTCCGATTCAGGGCGGCATGGTCCAGCCCTATCTGCGGCGCAGGCAGAAACTGGAAGAGCCCGAACCTTTCGGGCCAGAGCTTGAGGCCGTGACCCGCCGCACCCTTGGCGTGCCGCTGTTTCAGGAACAGGCCCTGCAAATTGCGGTGGTGGGGGCGGGCTTTACCGCCGAAGAGGCCGATCACCTGCGCCGGGCGCTGGCTTCGTTCCGGCGCATGGGCACGATTGGCGCGCATCGCGACAAATTCATCAATGGCATGCTGGCGCGCGGCTATTCGCAGGATATTGCCGAACGCTGCTTTTCCCAGATCGAGGGCTTTGCCGATTACGGCTTTCCCGAAAGCCATGCGGCGGCCTTTGCGCTGCTGGTCTATGTCTCGGCCTGGCTGAAATGCCATCATCCGGCGGTCTTTGCCTGTGCGCTGCTGAACAGTCAGCCGATGGGGTTCTACGCCCCCGCCCAGATCGTGCGCGACGCGCGCGAACATCAGGTCGAGATACGGCCCGTCTGCGTCAATGCCAGTGCCTGGGACAATACGCTGGAGCGCCGTGCCGATGGGGTGCTGGCGCTGCGGCTGGGCTTTCGGCAGGTCAAGGGGCTGAAACAGGCGGATGCCGAACGGATCGCGGCGGCGCGGGGCAATGGCTATACCGATCCGCAGGCGGTCTGGCTGCGCGCGGTCATCCCGCCCCCGGTGCTGGAACGGCTGGCCGAGGCCGATGCCTTTGCCGGGCTGGGCCTGAAACGCCGCGATGCCCTGTGGCAGGTCAAGGCGATCCACGGTCAGCAGCCTTTGCCCCTGTTCGACGATCCGATCGATGGCGAGGTCATCGACGAGCCACAGGTGGCGCTGCCCGACATGCATCTGGGCGAAGAGGTGGTCGAGGATTACGTCGCCACCCGTCTGACCCTTCGCGCGCATCCGATGGAATTGCTGCGCCCCTCGCTTCCCGGCCTGACGGCGCATGACAAGCTGGTTCAGGCACCGCTGGTCCGTACCTCGGTCTGCGGGCTTGTCATCACCCGCCAGCGCCCCGGCACGGCCTCGGGGGTGATCTTCCTGACGCTGGAGGATGAAACCGGCGTCAGCAATGTCGTGGTCTGGAAAAAGGTCTTTCAGCGCTTTCGCCGCGAGGTCATGGGCGGGCGGCTTTTGCGCGTGACCGGCATGCTGCAGCGCGAAGGGATCGTGGTGCATCTGATCGCCCGGCATATCGAGGATGTCTCGCATCTGCTGGGGCAGTTGGGGCATCCGCTGGAAGAGGCCGTCGGGCGCACCACGCCGCAGACCGATAACGCCCCGCGCCCCCTGCCACAGCCCCGCGCGATGCACCCCCGAGAGCAGGCCAAACGCCTGTTTCCCAGCCGGGATTTCCACTGATGCCGATGGCCCTCAGCCCTGCGGCGCGGGGGTAAGGGCGGGCAGCACATCGCGGGCAATCGTCGTCAGGCGATCCTGCGCCAAGCTGCCATTCGGCGGCAGGTTCAGCAGCACGTGATGCACACCCGTATCGCGCATCTCTTGCAGGATCCGGGACAGGCCAAGGGTGCCCGTGCGATAGCCCAGCTCGATCTCTTCCACGGCTGCGGCGGGATCTGTCTGCAGATCAAGCCGCAGCCCGGTGCTGAAACTGCGGAACTGCCCTGGTGCGTGACGCGCGACGGCGCTGCGCCACAGCATGTACCGGTCGCGCTGAACCGCCGAAGGGCGGTGATAGGTCACCCAGCCCGCCGCATTTCGGGCAATCCATTCCAGCGTCTGGCCGCCTGATCCGATGGCCAGCATGGGGATGTCGCTGGCCGCCGGGGGGCGCAGTTCAAAGGCCATGTCCGGCCCAGCCGCCTGATGCAGGATGCGCGGCGGTCGCTGCAGTGCTGCCGATAATTCGGTCCAATGCTGGCGATACAGCTGCTTGTGATCGGCGGCATCCTCTCCGAAAGCATCGAATTCTTCGCGACGGTCGCCCGATCCAAGCCCCAGGACAAAGCGCCCCGGTGCCAGCCGGTCCAGCGAGATGGCAGATTTCGCGATATGCAGCGGGTGGCGCAAGGTCAGCACGGTCGCCGCCGTCCCGATGGCGATCCGCCGCGTAGCAAGGGAAAGCGCGCCCAGCATCGCGAACGGGTCGGGATGGCCGAACGCCTCGGGATACCAGGGCCCGTTCAGCGGCACATCGCGGACCCAAACCGCATCGAAGCCCAGATCATCGGCAAGGGCGGCCAGATCGACCTGCTGGCGGAAATCGACCTCATCGCCCTCGCCGTCGCGGATCGGCAGCACGATCCCGACCGACAGATGGCCCTCGCGGAACAGGTTCCGGCGGCGGTCAGGTTTTGTGGTCATGACAAGGCCTTTCCCTGATCTGCTGCCCTGTTCTGCCAGGAACCGGCGGCCACCGAAAGCCGACAGCGCCCGGAACGAAAAATGCCGCCCCGGAAGGGCGGCATTTCATCCTGTCCTGTCTCATCAGGCCTGACGTTCTTCGCCGCGCTTCCATTCCTCCCAGCTGGACTGGCCCTGCATGAACGCCTCGATCTCGGCGGCATTGGCCTCCAGCTTGGGGTCATGCTGCAGGTAGAAGCGGGTTTCGCGGGCGATCAGCCCGGATAGCAGCAGCAACCCGATCAGGTTCGGAATCGCCATCAGCCCGTTCATCACATCCGAGAAGTTCCAAACCACGCCCAGCTTCACCGTGCAGCCGATAAAGACGACCAGCGAAAACAGCACGCGGAAGGGCATGACGCCGCCGCGTCCGCCAAGCCGCTCGACGTTCCGTTCGCCGTAATAGGCCCAGCCCAGAATGGTGGAATAGGCAAACAGCGTCAGCCCGACGGTGACGATCCAATGGCCCCACTGCCCCGGCAATCCGTGGCTGAAGGCCTGACCCGTCATGATCGCGGCCGAGATCCGTTCGCCGGTGGCCGGGTCGATCTCGTGCCAGACGCCGGTGGTGATGATGACCAGCCCGGTGCAGGTGACAACGATGATTGTGTCGATGAAGGTCTGGGTCATCGACACCAGACCCTGACGCACCGGATGCGTGGTCTGGGCCGAGGCCGCCGCGATGGCCGCCGATCCCATGCCGGATTCGTTCGAAAAGATGCCGCGCGCGACGCCATATTGCACCGCGATCATGATGGTCGAGCCGAAAAAGCCGCCAATCGCCGCGCTGCCGGTAAAGGCTTCGCTGAAGACCTGCCCCAGCGCGGCGGGAACCGCGCTGATATTGGCCAGCAGGATGTAAAGCGCGCCCAAAACGTAGAACAGGATCATCGCAGGCACCAGCGCCGAGGTGACGCGGCCAATGGATTTGATCCCGCCGATCAGCACCACCAGCGTCAGACCCGACAGGATCAGCCCGGTGATCCAAGTCGGGATCGCAAAGCTGCTGTCCAGGTTGGAGGCGATCGAATTGCCCTGCGTCAAATTGCCGATGCCGAAACAGGCGCAGACCGCGAAGATGGCGAAACTGATGGCCAGGAACTTGCCCAGCCCGCCGGGGATCCCGCGTTCCAGATAATATTGCGGGCCGCCGTTCTTTTCGCCCGCTGAATCGGTGGTGCGAAAACGCACGCCCAGAAACGCCTCGCTATATTTCGAGGCCATGCCCAGCAGCGCCGTGACCCACATCCAGAACAGTGCGCCCGGCCCGCCGGTGCTGATCGCGGTGGCCACGCCGACGATATTGCCGGTGCCGACGGTCGCCGCCATGGCCGTTGTCAGCGCCTGAAACTGCGAAATATCGCCGTCATCCGTATCGTCGCTGCGCTTGATCAGGCCAAGGCGCAGCGCGGGCCACAGGCGCACGAACTGAATGCCGCCCAGCTTGATGGTCAGATAAAGACCGGTGCCCAGCAGCAGCGGAATCAACAGAAATGGCCCCCAGACGATACCGCCGATCTGGCCTAGAAATGCTTCCAACTGATCCATGATCCTCTCCCTCATATCGCGCCGCTCATGCCCGCGCGCGCCATTCCACGACGCGGCGCGGTTCCCGGGACCGGACGCGTCTTTCCCAGCTTGCGTTGAACGCCGATTTCAGCGTCGGCGCAAGCCCCGCTGGAATTGGACGGGGGATCAGGAAATTCGTGCGAAAGCGGCCATGACCGCGCGTTCGGATTGTTCCAGATAATCCTGCAGCATCTGGGCGGCGCCTTTCGGGTCGCCCTCTTCCAGTCGGGTCAGGATCGCCCGGTTCTGCTGGATATAGGGGCGGTGCAGATGCTCTGGATTGGCCAGAAGGCCGAAGGCCAGGCGCAATTCGACGATGATCTGCGCGAAAAAGGCCGTCAGGCGCGGGCTGTCACTTAATGCGACGATGGCGGTGTGGAATTCCATATTGGCGCTGCCGATGGCCTGCCAGTCTTGCGCATCCTGCAGGCTTTCCGCACGCTCGACCGCGGCGCGCATCCGGGCGACCGCGTCGTGCCGGGGCCAGGCTTGCGCCAGCGCCGGAACCTCGATCAGGCGGCGGACGCGGAAGATATCCAGAACCGAGGCCATCGAGGGCGTGGCGACAAAGACACCGCGATTGGGCTCATGCCGCAAGATACCCTCGCGGGTCAGCAGGCGGAACACCTCGCGCAGCGTGTTGCGAGAGATGCCAAGCTCGGCCGCCAGTCTGGCTTCGGACAGGCGTTGCCCCGGCGTCAAGCTGCCGCTGGCCAGTTGCTCGCGAAGTCTGGCGGCGGTTTCTTCGGCAAGGCTGGGCGAGGTGGCTGGGGTCATGTCACGGTCCTGAATGGCGGCCGATCATGGGCCGGAAGCTGCAAGAGGATCAAGCATGTTCCGCCGCTGATTCGCGTATTTCCCCGATATTTTCACGCAATCGGATGATAGCAGCCTGACAGGAAAACAGGCCGGCGCCCAAGAAACAGGCATAATATCCCTACGTTTCAGCTATATTGTTCAACAAAATATAAAGCATTGATAAATAATTCTTGACCGATTGACGAACTGAATGCAGGTTCCAGCTATTCCCAGACCGATATCCACCCTTGCAGCAGGAGCATGACTGATGAGCCAAACCCCACAGACGTCCCCCATCCCGACCGAGGTGATGCGGGGCGGATTTCTGGCCGCGATATTTCTGATGGCGACCTCGGCCGTGGGGCCGGGATTCATCACCCAGACGGCCACGTTCACGGCCAAGCTGGGTTCCGCATTTGCCTTTGCGATCATGGCCTCGATTGTCATTGATTTTGTCGTGCAGCTGAATATCTGGCGGATCACCGCGCTGACGCGGCGCAATGCGTCCGAAACGGCGAATGCCGCGATCCCGGGATCGGGATATCTGCTGGCCATTCTGGTGATGATCGGCGGTCTGGCCTTCAATGTCGGCAATATCGCGGGCGGCGGGCTGGGCCTGAATGCCATGATCGGGCTGGATCCCAAGATCGGCGGCGCGATTTCGGCCCTGCTGGCCATCGGGGTCTTTCTGTCGCAGCGGGCCGGTTTCCTTCTGGATCGGGCGATCATCGGATTGGGTATCCTGATGATGATCATGACGGTGTTCGTCGCGCTCAGTTCGAACCCGCCGGTGGGCGATGCGCTGCGTCAGACCATCTTTCCCGAGGTGATCGACTTTGCCACCATCACCACCATCGTGGGCGGCACGGTCGGCGGATATATCACCTATTCCGGCGCGCACCGGCTGCTGGACAAGGGGCTGGTCGGGCCGCAAAACCTGCGTGCGGTCACCAATGCCGCGCTGTCGGGCATCGCGATGACCGGCGTCATGCGCTTTGTGCTGTTCCTGGCGATCCTTGGCGTCGTGGCATCGGGCGTCACGCTGGATCTGTCCAGCCAGGCGGCCAACCCGGCGGCACAGGCCTTTGCCGCGGCCCTGGGCGAATGGGGCATGCGCATCTTTGGCGTGGTGCTGTGGGCGGCGGCCATCACCTCGGTCATCGGGGCGGCCTATACCTCGGTCAGCTTCATTAACGTCTTCCAGCGCCTGAACGAGCGCAGCCGGAATATCGCGACGGTGATCTTTATCGGCTTTTCGCTGCTGGTCTATCTGATGATGGGCACCGCGCCCGCAGCCATTCTGGTCTTTGTCGGCGGCTTCAACGGCCTGATCCTGCCCATCGGCCTGTCGATCTTTACCTATGTCGGCTTTGCGCGGTCCGACCTGATGGGCGGGCACCGCTATAACCGGCCCTTGCTGATTGCCAGCGCCATCGTTTGCGTGCTGACATGGTATATGGGCTTCAAATCCATCGGCCCGATCTTTGCTTTCTTGAGCGTGTAATCCCGCAGGCGGCCCGATTGCCGGGCCGCCTTGTCCACAGCCACCGGAGATAGAGAGTGCTATGACTTCCATCGACCTGAACAGCGACCTTGGCGAAGGCTATGGCGCATGGAAAATGGGCGACGACGAGGCGATGCTGGATATTGTCAGCTCTGCCAATGTGGCCTGCGGTTTTCACGCGGGCGATCCGCAGGGCATCCTGACCACGCTTCGTCAGGCCGCTGCGCGCGGGGTCGCGGTCGGGGCGCATGTGTCCTATCCCGACCGTGTCGGCTTTGGCCGCCGCCCGATGGATGTCACCTCGGCCGAGCTGACGGCGGATGTCATCTATCAGATTGGCGCGATGCAGGGGCTGGCGACAGCGGCGGGCACGCGCGTCAGCTATGTCAAGCCGCATGGCGCGCTGTATAACACCATCGCCGGTGATGCGCGTCAGGCCGATGCGGTGATTGCCGGGATCCGCGAGGTCGATCCCGGCCTGATCCTGATGGGGCTGGCGGGCGCGCCGATCCTGTCGCGCGCGCAAGAGGCCGGGCTGGCCACCGTGGCCGAGGCTTTCGGCGATCGCGCCTATACGCCGCAGGGTCATCTGGTCTCGCGGCGCGAAGCTGGTGCGGTGCTGCATGATGCGAAGATGGTCGCGGCGCGCATGGTGCGGTTGGCCACCGAGGGCGTGATCGAGGCGATTGACGGCTCGACCCTGACGCTGAAGGCCGACAGCATCTGCGTGCATGGCGACAGTGCCGGTGCGGTCCAGATGGCACAGCACATCCGCGAGGGGCTGATCGCGGCCGGTGTGACAGTCGCCCCCTTCGCGCCGGAGGCAGGCTGATGCTGCCCGATCCCGAAACGGCCCGCGCCGCCCGCCTGATCTGTCGCGACGGTGCCGTGGCCCCCACGGCAGGCATGGCGCCCGGTTTCACGCAATGCAACATGATCTCGCTGCCACGCGATTGGGCGTGGGATTTCCTGCTGTTCGGGCAGCGCAACCCCAAGCCATGCCCGATCCTGGATGTGACCGATCCGGGCGACTTCCGCACGTCACTGGCCCCGGATGCCGATTTGCGCCGCGATATCCCGCTGTATCGCGTGTGGCGCGATGGCGAACTGGTGGACAGCCTGCCGGATGTCACCGATCTCTGGGCAGAACAGGGCGATCTGGTCACCTTTCTGATCGGCTGCTCTTTCACCTTCGAAACGCCGTTGCAGCAGGCCGGGATCGAGGTGCGCCATATCGCCCAGGGCCGCAATGTCCCGATGTTTCTGACCAACCGCGCCTGCCGCCCCGCAGGGCGCCTGCATGGCAATATGGTGGTCTCGATGCGTCCGATCCCCGCCGATCGCGTGGCCGAGGCGGCCATGATCTCGGGCCGTTTCCCGGCGGTGCATGGTGCCCCCATCCATATCGGTGCGCCCGAGGCCCTGGGGATCACGGATCTGACGCAGCCTGATTTCGGTGATCCGGTCGCGATCCATCCGGGCGAGGTGCCGGTCTTCTGGGCCTGCGGCGTGACCCCGCAGGCGGCGGTCATGGCATCCAGGCCGCCCTTTGCGATCACACATGCCCCCGGACACATGTTCATCACCGATATTCCTGACAGCCGGTGGCAGATATGACGATGCGTTTCCTGCCCGTCGGTCCGCGCAGCCTGCTGGTCGAGCTTGAGGATCTGGAACAGACGCTGGCGCTGTTCGATGCCTTGCTTGCAGATCCGATCGCGGGCATTGCCGAGATCATCCCGGCGGCCCGGACCCTGATGATCCGCACGGCGCCGGGCATCGGCGCCGATGCCGCGCTGGCCGCCGCGATCCGTGACCGCCACCGCCCCCTTGCCGCGCGGGATCAGGGCGACAGCGCCGCCGATGTGGTCGAAATCCCCATGACCTATGATGGTCAGGATCTGGAGGATGTGGCCAGCCTGATGGGGTTGACCGTGGCCGAGGTCATCGCCGCGCATCAGGCCGCGACATGGCAGGTGGCTTTTTGCGGCTTCGCGCCGGGCTTTGCCTATATGACCTGCGACGACCCGCGCTTCGATCTGCCGCGTCGGCAATCGCCCCGGACCCGGATCCCTGCGGGCTCGGTCGCGCTGGCGTCGCGCTTTTGCGGGATCTATCCGCAGGATACGCCCGGCGGCTGGCAGTTGATCGGTACGACGAAACTGCCGATGTGGGATCTGTCGCGCGATCCGCCCGCTGTGCTGCAGCCGGGGCGGCGGGCGCGCTTTGTCGAGGGGCAGGCCAAGACCCATCCGGTGACCTCACCGCCCGCAGAACAGGGGGCGGCCGGGCTGACCCTTCTTTCGACGGCCTTTCCCATCGTTTTTCAGGATGACGGGCGACCGGGGCAGGGCGGGCAGGGGGTTTCCGCCTCTGGCGCGCTGGACCGTGCCGCGCTGCATCGCGCGAACCGGGCGGTCGGCAATCCCGCGTCCGCGCCTGCGCTGGAAATCACCATGGGCCCGGTCCGGCTGCGCGCCGATGCCGCCGTGACGCTGGCCCTGACCGGCGCGGCGGACCGGGTGGACCTGATCGCCGGGGGGCAGACGCTTTCTGTCGCAACGGGCAGCGCCTTTGCGATGGATGCGGGCGACGAGTTGCTGATCCACTCGCCACGGCGCGGGATGCGCAGCTATCTGGCGCTGCGTGGCGGCTTCAGGGTTGCGCCTGTCCTTGGCTCTGCCGCGACCGATACGCTGGCCTTCATCGGCCCCGATCCGTTGACGGCTGGCGCGCGTCTGTCGCCCGCCGGGGCGCGCAGCGTGGCGGGCGCCGCAGCAGAGCCTGTGCCCGATCTGCCCGGACCGGATGATCTGGTCTCCTTGCCCGTGACCCTTGGCCCGCGCGCGGATTGGTTCACGCCGCAGATGATCGACCGCTTTCTGACGCAGGAATGGCGGGTCAGCCCGCAATCCTCGCGCGTTGGGATCCGGCTGGAAGGTGATCAGCCCCTGACCCGCGAGGACAGCCTTGAACTGCCCTCGGAAGGCACGGAAACCGGCGCGATACAGGTGCCGCATTCCGGCCAGCCGGTGCTGTTTCTGGCCGATCATCCGCTGACTGGCGGCTATCCGGTCATTGCCACCCTGCTGCCGCAGGCGCTGGACCTGGCCGGTCAGATCCCGCCCGGCGCGCGGATCCGTTTCACGGCTGAACATGATTTCACCCCCATTGATCCGAATTGAGGCGACCATGACCCTGTTTACCCAAGGCCCTGACTTGCAGCCCCTGACGCGTCTTCTGATCGCAAACCGGGGCGAAATCGCAGTGCGCATTATCCGTGCCTGCCGTGACGAAGGCATCGACTCCATCGCCATCTATGCCGACAGCGACCGCGACGCGATGTTTGTGCAGATGGCCGATCACGCCTATGCTCTGGGCGGTGAAAAACCGTCCGAGACCTATCTGGACGCCGACAAGATCATTGCCATCGCCCGAAAAGCTGGCGCGGATGCCGTTCATCCGGGCTATGGCTTTCTGTCCGAACGCGCCGATTTCGCTCAGGCGGTGCGCGATGCCGGGATGATCTGGATCGGCCCCGATCCGCAGGTCATTCAGGCGCTTGGCGACAAGATCGAAGCCCGCCGCATCGCCGAGGCGGTGGGCGCGCCGCTGGTCGCGGGCACGCCCGGACCGGTCGAAAGCGCGGCGGACGCGCTGGCCTTTGCGCGCGAACACGGTCTGCCCATCGCGATCAAGGCGGCCTTTGGCGGCGGCGGCCGCGGGATGAAGGTGGCCTGGCGTCTGGAAGAGGTCGAGGAACTGTTCGATTCCGCGACCCGAGAGGCGCTGACCGCCTTTGGTCGCGGCGAATGTTTCATCGAACAGTTTCTGGACCGGCCCCGCCATATCGAGGCGCAGGTGCTGGCCGACCGCCACGGCACCGTGAAGGTGATCGGCACCCGCGACTGCTCGCTTCAGCGCCGCAACCAGAAGCTGGTCGAGGAAGCCCCGGCCCCGTTCCTCAGCGATGAACAGCGCGAAAGGATCCACGATTCCGCCCGCCGGATCTGCGCCCATGCGGGCTATAGCGGCGTGGGCACGGTGGAATATCTGCTGTCGGCCAATGGCACGATTTCCTTTCTGGAGGTGAATACCCGCCTGCAGGTCGAACATCCTGTGACTGAGGAAACCACCGGCATCGACCTGCTGCGCGGCATGATCGCCGTGGCGCGCGGGGCAAGGTTGGCGAATGATGACGTGCCCGCGCCGCGCGGTCATGCGATCGAATTTCGCATCAATGCCGAAGATCCCGCCCGTGGCTTCTTGCCGACCCCCGGCCCGGTGACGCAATTCGACGCACCCGCAGGCCCCGGCATTCGCGTTGACAGCGGGGTGCGCAGCGGCTCGGTCATTCCGGGCAGTTTCGATTCCATGATGGCCAAGCTGATCGTCACAGGCGCCACCCGCGCCGAGGCCTTGCAGCGTGCGCGCCGCGCTTTGGCTGAATTCACCATTGATGGCGTGGCAACCGTGCTGCCCTTTCACCGCGCCGTGCTGGAGGCCGAGGATTTTCTGGCCGAGGATGGCGAATTCCGCGTCCATACCCGCTGGATCGAGACCGATTTCGCCGATGCGCTTGCCCGTGCCGTGGCCCCTCATGCCCGCGTCACCCCGGCGCAGATGCCGGATCTGCTGCGCGTCGGGATCGAGATCGACGGCAAACGGCACGAGCTTGGCCTGCCCCCGGGCCTGCTGTCAGCGGCACCCGTCGCCCAGAGCACGGCCGAACCCGCGCCAGAGGCGGATGAAAGCGCCCTGACCGCCCCGGTTCCCGGCACCCTGACGGCCTGGCAGGTCGAGGATGGGGCCAAGGTGGCGGCGGGCGATGTCATTGCCATCATGGAGGCCATGAAGATGGAAACCCGTGTCGAGGCGCATCGTGCCGGGCAGTTGCGCCACGGCGTCCAGCCGGGCAGCGTTCTGGGCTTTGGTGAGGTGCTGGGCCACATCACCTGATCATGGCGAAACACCTGCATAAGATCCGATTTCTCATCCTGCGGTTGATGATAAGCGCCGATAAGCTGTCTTGACATATCTGACTAATTCTCTCAGCTTACTGCTGATAACCATCGCTCTGGGCTGACGGGCCGCAGCGACAGGAGAGACGCGGTGAAAGAGTTTCGAAGGACGGGTTGCAACCTTCGCCTTGTGGCGGATGCGCCCTTGCGGATCGCGCGTTGCCCTTGGCAGGCCGGACCCGGAAACATCTTTCACCGCATCTCTTTCCCAAAAGCGCCGCAGGCAGATGGCCGCGCGCAGATCATGATCAAGCAAGGACAGTGAGAAGATGAACAGAATCGCATTCGGGATCAGCGTGACAGCCCTTGCCGCGGGCCTTGGCAATGCGGCCATGGCGCAGACGGCGGCCGAGGTGCTGGAGACCTATGCCGATATCGCGCAGGCGGGGTATGAGGACAGCATGATCTCTGCCCGGACGCTGGAAGAGGCCGTGAATGCGTTGATCGAGGCGCCCTCGGCCGAAAATCTGCAGGCGGCGCGGGCTGCCTGGATCGCGGCGCGCGTGCCCTATCAGCAGACCGAGGTGTTCCGCTTTGGCAATGCCATCGTCGATGACTGGGAAGGCCGGGTGAATGCCTGGCCGCTGGATGAGGGGTTGATCGATTACGTCGATGGCAGCTATGGCGGGCCCAGCGACGAAAACCAGTTCGCCACGCTGAACGTGATTGCCAATCCCCGCTTCACCCTGTCGGGCACGGAAATCGATGCGACCGAGATCACGCCCGCCCTGCTGCAGGACACGCTGCAAGAGGCCGACGGGATCGAGGCGAATGTCGCCACCGGCTATCACGCCATCGAATTTCTGCTGTGGGGTCAGGATCTGAACGGTCACGGCAAGGGCGCGGGCAACCGGCCCTGGACCGATTACGCCCAGGGCGAGGCCTGCACCAATGGCAATTGCGACCGCCGCGCGGAATATCTGGCGGCGGCATCGCAGCTGCTGGTGTCCGATCTGGAATGGATGACGGCGCAATGGGCCGAAGGTGGCGCCGCCCGCACCGCGCTGACCGGGGATGAATCGGCGGGCCTGTCGGCCATGCTGACCGGTATGGGCTCGCTGTCCTATGGCGAACAGGCGGGCGAGCGGATGCGCCTTGGCCTGATGCTGAACGACCCCGAGGAAGAGCATGACTGCTTCTCGGACAACACGCCGAACAGCCATTACTATGACGGGCTGGGCGTGCAGAATGTCTATCTGGGCGACTATATGCGCATCGACGGATCGGTCGTGTCCGGCGCGTCGCTGTCGGATCTGGTGGCCGAGGGCAACCCCGAACTGGATGCCGAGATGAAAGCGCGCCTGTCCGACACGATGAAGGCGCTGGCCCGGATCAAGACCGCCTCCGAGGCCGGTTTCGCCTATGACCAGATGCTGGAACGCGGCAATTCGCAAGGCGAGGCGCTGATCATGGGCGGCGTCGATGCGCTGGTCGCGCAGACCCGCTCGATCGAGCGGGTGGTGACGGCGCTGGAACTGGATGGCATCGCGATCGAGGGCTCGGACAGTCTGGACAACCCTTCGGCGGTCTTTCAGTAATGCCGCAGCTTTTCTTCAGCCATGTGTAGGAATGGATGAAGCCGATAAAGACAGCTTTGGCGGCCATGCTGATGGCCGCCTGTTACGTTCAGATCGCGCAGGCCGATCCCGCCGCGCCCTGGGCCGATCTGCGCGACCCGCATCTGGATGTCATTCCCCGGACCGCCGAAGAGCGCGACCGCATCGCCACCGTCACCACCCCGAAGCCCGATTTTTCGGCCCCCTGGCCCTTCGAGGAAAATCCGGGCGGCGCGCAGACCGTGCGTGCCCGCGCCACCGCAGATGCCTTTTCACAGCCCGCCGGTAATCTCAGCTTCCAGCAGGAGCTGGATTTCAAGGTCGGCAATGGCATGTTCCGCCGGATCTGGGTGTCGCCCCCGGCCTCGACCATCGCATCGGACGGGCTGGGACCGCTTTATAATGCGCGGTCCTGCCAGCGCTGCCATCTGAAGGATGGGCGCGGCCATCCGCCCGAAGGCCCCGAGGACAATGCCGTGTCGATGTTCCTGCGCGTCTCGATCCCGATGGCGGATGCTGACCGGGACAGGATCCGCAATTATATCGAGGGCACGCATCCGACCGCGCCCGAACCGACCTATGGCCTGCAGTTGCAGGATTTCAGCCTGCCCGGCCATGCCGCGGAATATCGGCTGGACATCAGCTATGAGGAATTTCAGGTGCCGCTGTCAGGGCAGGAGGTCGCCACACTGCGCCGCCCGACCTATCGCGCTGCCGATCTGGGCTATGGCCCGCTGCATCCCGATGCGATGCTGTCGCCGCGTGTCGCGCCGCAGATGATCGGCATGGGCCTGCTGGAGGCGATCCCCGCGCAGGATATCCTGTCCTGGGCAGACCCGGACGATGCCGATGGCGACGGAATCTCCGGCAATCCGCAGATCGTCTGGTCGCAGGTCCATGATCAGCCGATGCTGGGCCGTTTCGGGCATAAGGCGGGCAATCCGACGGTGCTGGAACAAAGCGCCTCGGCCTTTTCGGGCGATATCGGCATTTCGAACCCGCTGCACCCGGCAGGGTCCGGCGAATGCACCGCCGCGCAGGCCGATTGTCTTGCCGCGCTGGATGGCGGTGATCCCGAACAGGACGGGTTCGAAATCGATCAGGCGGCGCTGGATCTGGTGACCTTCTACAGCCGCAATCTGGCCGTGCCCGCGCGGCGCGATCTGGACGATCCGCAGGTCCTGCGCGGCAAGCAGGTGTTTTACGAAACCGGCTGCACCGCCTGCCACCGGCCCAGCTTTGTGACGAACCGGTTGCAAGGTGAAAACCCGGCCAGTTTTCAGCTGATCTGGCCCTATACCGATCTGCTGCTGCACGACATGGGCCCGGATCTGGCCGATAACCGACCCGAAGGCCGCGCCGATGGCCGCGAATGGCGCACCGCGCCGCTTTGGGGCATCGGGCTGACGCAAACCGTGTCGGGGCACAGCTATTTCCTGCATGACGGGCGCGCCCGCTCGCTTCTTGAAGCCGTGCTGTGGCATGGTGGCGAGGCGCAGGCCGCCCGCGATGCAGTGGTCGAAATGCCGCCCGAGGATCGCGCCGCCCTGATCCGATATCTGGAGAGTCTATGAAACATCTTGCCGCCTGCCTTGCCGCGCTGACGCTGGCAACCCCGATATGGGCCGATGTGGATCAGGCGTTGCAGCGCCATATCCTGCCCGGCTTCGAAGGCTTTGCCGACGCGGCGCAGGCGTTGCAGAAAACCGCCGCGCAGGATTGCCGCGCCGATGCCGTCGCCCCGGCCTATCAGACGACATTCGACGCCTGGATGACGATTGCCGACCTGCGCCTTGGCCCGTCCGAGACCGGGGCGCTTTCTATCGCCTTCTGGCCCGACAAGCGCGGGTTCACGCAGCGCAGCCTGTCGCAATTCATCGCCGATCAGGATCCGGCCGCTTTCGATCCCGCGCTTTATTCGCAGGTCTCGATTGCGGCGCGCGGGCTGTTCGCGCTGGAAATGCTGATCTTCGATCCGGATTTCGCCGATTATGGCCCGGACAGCTATAGCTGCGCGCTGGTTCGGGCGGTCAGTGTCGATCTGGCCGATCAGGCGGTGGCGCTGGACCAGGCCTGGCAGCAGGATTTCGCGGCGACCTTGCGCAGCGCGGGTGCCCCCGGCAACACCACCTATCTGGACCAGTCCGAGGCGTTGCGCGCGCTTTACACGCAACTTCTGTCGGGGCTGGAATTCACCGCCGATCAGCGGCTTGGGCGTCCGATGGGCACGTTTCAGCAGCCGCGCCCGTCCCGGGCCGAGGCCTGGCGCTCGGGCCGTTCCCTGCGCAATGTGCTGCTGTCGGTCGATGCCGCGCAGGCGCTGGCGCATCGGCTGACCGATGCGGATCTGCCCGAAACGGATGCGGCAGCGGCGCGAATTCACGCGCTTGCCGAACGGATCGACGATCCGGGCTTTCAGAACCTGACGCAGCCGCAGGCGCGGCTGCATGCCGAACAGGTGCAACAGGCGGTTCGCGCCATGCAGGAGGCCATCGAAGCCGAGATCGGAACCCCGCTTGGCATTGCCGTCGGCTTCAACTCTCAGGACGGGGATTAGGGTCGTGACGACGCGTCGCAATTTTCTGGCCGCGCTGCTGGCCGCAGGGGCCGCGCCGCGTCTGGGCTGGGCGGCGGTCGGCAACCCGTCATGGCTGGCGGCGGCACGATTGCAGGATGGCAGTTTCGCACTGTTCGGGTTGGATCATCAGGGCCAGACCACGTTCCGCGTGCCATTGCCCGCGCGCGGTCATGCCGGCGCGGGCCATCCGACGCGGGCCGAAGCCGTGGCCTTTGCCCGGCGCCCCGGCCAGTTCGCGCTGGTCATCGATTGCGCGACCGGCGCGGTGCGCCACCGCTTGACGCCGCCCGAGGGTCGCCAGTTCAATGGTCACGGCGTCTTTGCCCGGCACGGCGCGCTGCTTTTGACCAGCGAACAGCGGGCCGAGGACAGTCAGGGCGTGATCGGCGTCTGGGATGTCGCGGCGGGCTATCGGCGGATTGCGGAACGGCCCAGCGGGGGCATCGGTCCGCATGATCTGCGGCTGATGCCCGATGGCGTGACAATCGTGATCGCCAATGGCGGCATTGCCACCGATCCGACCGACCGGCGCAAGCTGAACATCGCGACCATGCGCCCCAACCTGACCTATCAGGACCTGCAGGGCGACATATTGGATCAGGTCGAACTGGCGCCGGATCTGCAGCAGAATTCGATCCGCCACCTTGCCCTGCGCTCGGACGGGCTGGTCGGCTTTGCCATGCAATGGGAGGGTGAGGCTGACGCCGCGCCGCCCTTGCTGGGTCTGCACCGGCGCGGTGCGGAGGCCATTCTGGCCGAAGCGCCGCTGGCGGATGAACTGGCGATGCAGGGATATGCGGGCAGCATCGCCTTTAGCGGTGAGGGGGCCGAGCTTGCTATCACCTCGCCACGTGGCGGGCGGCTGCATCGCTTTTCGGGGCAAGGCGCCTTTCTGGGCGCGGTGTCGCGCAGCGATGTCTGCGGTCTGGCGCCGCGCGATGCGGGCTATCTGGCCAGTGACGGGCTGGGCGGGCTGATTTCGGTCAGGGAACAGGAACCCGCGCTGCTCAGCCGGACCGATTGTGCCTGGGACAATCACATCGTGGCGCTGTAGCCCGTCAGGGACTGCCCTGCACCTGCCTTTTCGCCAGCAGCGGTCTGAGCGCCGCGATGCCGAATGTCGGCCCAAGCGCCATCAGCGCCAGCGCCCCGGGCCAGCCCAGCCATGCCGCAATCACCGGGGTGATCTGCACCGTGACGATTGACAGCGCAAAGCCAAGCGCGGTCTGCATCGCCATCAGGCTGCCTGCGGCCTCGGGCGGGGCGGCATCGGCGATGATGGCCGAAAACTGGGCGCTGTCGGGGATGATCAGCGCGCCCCAGCACAGGATCAGCAGAAAGCTGAGCCAGACCGGCCCGCCAAAGCAAAGCGCCACCGCGACGGCCATGCTGCCCGATCCCAGCATCGCCATGGCCGAGACGGGCGCTTTGCCGATCCGATCCGCCAGCAGCCCGGCCGGAGCGCAGAAAAGCGCGCCGGTGGAAATGGCCAGAAACGCGGTCAGCGCCGCCAGTTGTTGCGCCTGTTCGGGCGGGATGCGCTGCGCATAGCCGGCCGCCGCAGCAGCGCCGATCCAGCCCCACATGGCATAAAGTTCCCACATATGGCCCAGATATCCGCCGGTGGCGCTGCGCACGCGCTGATCGGTCCACATCAGCCGGATCGCGCGTGGCGAAAAGGCCGCCGCCCGCGCGTGATGGGGTCCAAGCCGCATCGCAAAGCTGCCGATTGCCGCACAGGCCGAGGCCAGCGATGCCGCCGCCACGACCGGCCGCCATTCGGCCGCACCCCACCAGGCGAACAGATAGGGCAGCGCCGATCCAAAGGTCAGCGCGCCCACCAGCAGCCCGACCACCAGACCGCGCTGACGTCGGCTCCAACCCACGGCGATCTTCATGCCCGGTGGATAGATGCCCGCGAAACCCGCCCCCGCGATCACCCGCAGCCCGATCGCCGCATCAGAGCCCAGTGGCACCAGAAACAGCCCTGCCGTCGCGATCGCGTTCATCAGCGCGGCGCAGGCCATGACGCGGCGGGGGTCGAACCGGTCCGACAGCCCCAGCATGGCCGAGATCAGCGCCCCGATCACAAAGCCCGCCTGAACGCCGGAACTCAGCAGCGCCTGACGGGCGTGGCCAAAGCCGCCCTCGCGCGCCATATCGGTCAGCACGGCGGCGGTCGCGAACCAGGGCGACATGCCGCAGACGACGACAAGGCACAGCAGGGCAAGGGCAGAACGTGATGTCATGGGCCTTGTCTATGTCAGGATCGCGCCCGCCGGAAGCTGGCATGGCGGCGGGGGCTTTCTTTTCCGCGCGACCTGCGACAGATTGCAGCCCATGACACAGAACCCCTCGCGCCCCGCCCGTATTGCCATTGTCACCGTCTCGGATCGTGCAAGCCGCGGCGAATACGAGGATAAGGGCGGTCCAGGGGCCGAGGACTGGCTGCGTGATGTCATCACCTCGCCGGTTCAGATCGACCGCCACATCGTCCCGGACGGCAGAGAGGTCGTTGCGGCCAAGCTGCGCGAACTGACCGATGCGGGCACGGATCTGATCCTTGTGACCGGCGGCACCGGCCCTGCGCCGCGCGATCAGACGCCCGAGGCGGTGATGGATGTGGCCGATAAGGAACTGCCCGGCTTTGGCGAGGAAATGCGCCGGGCGTCGCTGGCCGAAGTGCCGACGGCGATCCTGTCGCGGCAGACGGCGGTGATCCGCAAAGCCTCGCTGATCATCACCATTCCCGGTAAACCCTCGGCCATTGCCACCTGCATGAACGCGGTTTTCGCGGCGGTGCCCTATTGCCTTGACCTGATGGGGGCGGCGCGGATCGAGACGGATCCCGCGCGGATCAAGGCGTTTCGTCCCAAGGGCGCCTAACCGCCGAACAGTTGCAGCACGATGGGCGCGATGATCGCGGTCAGGACCGAGTTCAGCCCCATGCCGATGCCGGAAAACGCCCCGGCGGTGGCATTCACCTGCAACGCCCGCGCCGTGCCGATCCCATGCGCGGCCACGCCCACCGCAAAGCCCCGCGCGCGCCAATCCTTGATCCGCAGCAGGTTCAGCAGCGGGGTCACGATGATGGCGCCGAAGATCCCCGTCAGCAGCACCAGCAGCGCCGTCAGCGTCGGTTGCCCGCCGATCTTTTCCGCGATGCCGATGGCGACCGGCGCCGTGGTGGATTTCGGCGCCAGCGAGGCCAGCAATTGCCCGCTGATGCCAAAGGCCCGCGCGATGGCCAGGGCCGAGACGACGGCCACGGTCGATCCCACCACCAGCCCCGCCAGCATCGGCAGTGCGGCACGGCGCACCCGCGACAGGTTGTCATAAAGCGGCATGGCCAGCGCCACGGTCGCCGGGCCCAGCATGAAATGGACGAATTGCGCGCCCTCGAAATAGGTCTGATAGGGCGTGCCCGTCAGGCCCAGCAACAGGCCCAGCAGCACCACCGCGATCAGCACCGGATTGGCCCAGCTTTGCCGTCTGGCGGCCTGAAAGCAGGCATTGCCGATCAGATAGGCAAACAGCGTCGCCGTCAGCCATAACAGCGGGCCTTCCGCCAGATAGGACCAGATCAGCGCCGGATCAGTCATGGCCGCCATCCTTCATTGCCGACGGATCGGTCGCGCCGGTCCAGCGCGCCACCAGCGAAAAGGCCAGCGCCCCTGCGGCAATGGCCAGAATCGTCGATCCGACGATCGCCGCCGCCAGCCCAAGCCCGTATTCGCGCAGCGTCGGGATATGCGCGATCACCCCGACGCCCGCCGGGATGAAGAACAGCGACAGATTGGCCAGCAACACCTCGGTCACCGGGCGGATCCGGGCGGCCAGCGAGGGCCGCCACAGGCAGGCCGCGACCAGCAGGACCATCGCGATCACCGGGCCGGGCAGCGGCAGATCCAGCAGCCGAGAGATGACCTCTCCCACCAGCTGAAAGGCAAGAATCAGGGACAATGCAGCTATCATAAGCGCCATCATAGCCGCTAAAAATCTTGTGGCGAGTACTTGCATCTTGTGGATAACTGCCCTTTTACCGCTAGATATTGCGGTTTTGATTGACTCTGGCCCCGGGCTTGCGACAATCCTTCGCGACATGACGAAAGGAATTCGCCTTGCGCTTTGACCGGCTGCGCCTGAATGGCTTCAAAAGCTTTGTGGATCCGACCGACCTGATCATCCGCGAGGGGTTGACCGGGGTTGTCGGGCCGAATGGCTGTGGCAAGTCGAACCTGCTGGAGGCGCTGCGTTGGGTCATGGGCGAAAACCGGGCCAAGGCGATGCGCGGCGCGGGGATGGAGGATGTGATCTTCGCGGGCACCACCCGCCGCGCGGCGCGCGCGCATGCCGAGGTGACGCTGACCATCGACAATCGCGACCGGCTGGCGCCTGCGGGCTTCAACGATAACGACCATTTCGACATCGTCCGCCGGATCACCCGCGATGCGGGTTCCGCTTATAAGATCGGCGGCGGCGATGTGCGGGCGCGCGACGTGCAGATGCTGTTCGCGGATGCCTCGACCGGGGCGCATTCGCCGGCGCTGGTGCGGCAGGGCCAGATCAGCGAGTTGATCAACGCCAAGCCCAAGAACCGGCGCCGCATTCTTGAGGAGGCCGCCGGAATCAGCGGTCTGTATCAGCGCAGGCACGAGGCCGAGTTGAAGCTGAATGCCGCTGAAAACAACCTGACCCGCGTGGATGACACGCTGGATCAGCTGTCCACGCAGGCGGCGTCCTTGGCGCGTCAGGCGCGGGCGGCGGCGAAATATCGCGAAATCGGTGCGGCGCTGCGGCTGGCCGAAGGCGTCTTGCTGTATCGCCGCTGGGCCGAGGCCGAAGCCGCGCGGCTGACTGCGGCCGAGGCGCTGGCCGAGGCGGTCAAGGCCGCTGCCGCCAGCGCCGCCACCGCCAGCGAGGCCGAGGCCCGCCGCGAAGAGGCCGAGGCCGCCCTGCCGCCGCTGCGCGAGGAAGAGCAGGTAGCCGCCGCGATCCTGTCCCGCGTCGTGGTCGAGCGCGAGGCGCTGGATGAGGCTGAAACCCGCGCCGCCGAGGCGATCACCGCCCTGACCGCCCGCATTGCCCAGCTTGACCGCGATATCGAGCGCGAGGAATCGCTGAACCGCGATGCCGGAGAGGTGGTCGAACGCCTGTCCTGGGAGCGGGGAGAGCTAGAGAAGGCGGGTCATGGCCATGACGAACGGCTGCAACTCGCGGGCGATACCGCAGATGAGGCCGCAGATGCCCTGCGCGAGGTCGAGGCGCGACTGGCCGAACTGACCGATGAGGCCGCGCGTCTGGCCGCCCGTCACCAATCTGCCGAACGTCTGGTATCGGATCTGCGCAACATGCTGGACCGTGCGCAGCGCGCTGCCGGTGAGGCCGAAGAGGCCGCCAATCGCGCCGCTGAGGCTGGCGAAAGCGCCGCCGACAGCCTGCGCCAGTCGGAAGAGGCGCAGGATCTGGCCCGCGACAGGGCCGAGGCCGCCGAAGATGCGCTGGCCGAAGCCGAGGCCGCCCGCAGCGATGCCGAAACCGCCGAAGCCGCCGCCCGCATCGCCCGGTCCGAGGCCGAGGGCGAGGCCGGGGCGTTGACCGCCGAAATGGCCGCGCTGCGCCGTCTGGTCGAACGCGGCCAGTCGGATGGCAAGGCGATACTGGACAAGGTGCAGGTGACGAAGGGGTTCGAGATCGCCTTTGGTGCCGCGCTTGGCGATGATCTGCGCGCCGGTCTGGCGGTGGATGGCGAAAGCGGCTGGCACAGCCTGCCCGGCTGGGACGCGCCGCAGCCCTTGCCCGCCGGGGCGCAGCCGCTGGCGCAGCATGTCACCGCGCCGGATGCGCTGTCGCGTCGGCTGTCACAGGTGGGCCTTGTCGCCGATCCTGATACTGCGGCGGCGATGCAGGCCGACCTGCTGCCCGGTCAGCGGCTGGTCACGGCCGAGGGCGATCTGTTTCGCTGGGACGGGATGCGGGTGATGTCGGGCGAGGCCTCGTCCTCGGCCGCGCTGCATCTGCAGAAGGTGAACCAGCTGAACGAAATCACCGCGCAGGCCGAAGAGATGCAGGCCCGCGTCGCCGTCGCGGTCGAGGCGCATGACGAGGCAAAGGCGCATCTGGCCGATGCCGTCGGCACCGAAAAATCCGCCCGCGACGCGCGCCGCGAAGCCGAAAGGCTGCTGTCCGAGGCCTCGCGCGCCGCGACCCGTGCGGAATCCGATCTGGCCATGGCCAATAGCCGTGTCGAATCGGCCCGCTCTGAACTGTCGCGCCATTGTGCCGATGCCTCGGACGCGCAGGCGCGGCTGGCGGTGGCCGAACGCGCGCTGGCCGATCTGCCCGATCGCAGCGATGCCGCCCAGGCCGTCGAAAACGCCCGTACCGGTGTCGAAGCCGCACGGATCGCCACCATGACCCGCCGCGCTGCACTGGATGAATTGCGGCGCGAGGCGAATGCCCGGATCAAGCGCCTGCAAGAGATCGCGAAAGAGGAATCGGGCTGGAAGCTGCGGTTGCAGCAGGCGGGGACGCGGGCCTCGGAACTGGCGTCGCGGCGCGATGCGGCCAGCGAGGATCTGACCAGCGCGCAGGCGCAGCCCGCCATTCTGGCCGAACGCCGCGCCAGCCTGTCGGATCGGGAAGATCAGGCCAATGACCGCCTGACCGCTGCCCGCGCGACGTTATCTGCCGCCGATGATGCGGCTCGCGCGGCGGCCCATGCCGAACGCGATGCGGCGCGCCTGGCCTCGGACGCGCGCGAAGACCGCGCCGCTCGGGAAGCCCGCGCCGAAGCCGCCCGCGACACCGAAACCGCCGCCCGCAGCCGGATTTTCGAGGAAACCGAGGGCTCGCCCCAGGATCTGCTGGCCTCGCTGGGCGAGGTCAGCACCGACGCCCCCGCCGATGCGCTGGAGGATCAGATCGCCCGGTTGCGCGGGCAGCGCGACGCCCTTGGTGCGGTCAATCTGCGCGCCGATGAGGACAAGCAGGAACTGGAAACAGAGCGTGACCGGCTGGCCGGAGAAAAAACCGATCTGGAAGAGGCGATCCGCAAGCTGCGCGCGGGAATCGGCAGTCTGAACCGCGAGGGGCGCGAACGTCTGCTGGCCGCGTTCGAGACCGTGAACGCCAATTTTGGCACGCTTTTCACCACGCTGTTCGGCGGGGGTGAGGCGCGTCTGGTTCTGGTCGAATCCGATGACCCGCTGGAAGCCGGGCTGGAGATCATGTGCCAGCCGCCGGGCAAGAAGCTGTCAACGCTGTCGCTGCTGTCGGGGGGCGAACAGACGCTGACCGCGCTGGCGCTGATCTTTGCGGTCTTTCTGGCGAATCCGGCCCCGATCTGCGTGCTGGACGAGGTTGACGCGCCGCTGGATGATGCCAATGTCAGCCGCTTCTGCGATCTGCTGGATGAAATGACCAGCCGCACCGATACGCGCTTTCTGATCATCACCCACCACGCGGTCACGATGGCGCGGATGGACCGGCTGTTCGGCGTGACCATGGTCGAACAGGGCGTCAGCCAGTTGGTCAGCGTCGATCTGAAACGTGCAGAAGCCCTGGTCGCCTGACGGACCTTAAAGCCCCTTGCTGCGTTGCCTTGCTGACATGACGCGCTATATCGGCGCCACATCAGCAGGAGAACGGAATGAAACTGAATGTCATCATCGTCTCGACCCGTCCGGGCCGCATCGGGAAAGCCATCGGAGATTGGTTCTTCGATTACGCCCGCGAAAACCCCTCGGGCTTTGATGAGGTGATCCTGACGGACCTGGCAGAACTGAACCTGCCGGTCTTCGATGAGCCGAACCACCCCGCCAAGCAGGATTATCAGCACGACCATACGAAGAAATGGGCGGCGATTGTCGATGGCTCGGATGCCTTTGTCTTCGTGCTGCCGGAATATAACTTCACCGCGCCGCCCAGCTATTTCAACGCGCTGGATTATCTGGTGAAGGAATGGGGCTACAAGCCCGCGGGCTTTGTCTCCTACGGGGGGATCTCGGGCGGGCTGCGGGCGACGCAATCGGCCAAGCCGATCCTGACGACGCTGAAGGTCATGCCGCTGACCGAGCAGGTGATGATGCCGATGGTGTTCGAACATCTGAAGGATGGCAAGCTGCAGCCGACCAAGCCGATGATCGAAAGCGCCGATGCGATGCTGCCTGAACTGTCCCGCTGGGCCGGGGCGCTGAAAACCTTGCGTTGACGCCGCATTCTCCTGATGATCTGTAACGTCGCAACCGCCCCGGACCGGGGCGGCCTCGCATTCACAGAAAAAGGTGTCCCATGTCCATCGAAGCCCGCCTGAAAGATCTGAACATCACCTTGCCCGACGCGCCTGCGCCTGCGGCCAATTACGTGCCCTTCGTGCAGACCGGCAATCTGGTCTTTGTCTCGGGCCAGATCAGCGCGGGCGAAAATGGCCTGATCACCGGCAAGCTGGGCGCGGATCTGGATGTCGAGGCAGGGCAGGCCGCCGCCCGTCGCTGCGGTCTGGCGCTGATTGCCCAGTTGAAAGCCGCGATTGGCGATCTGGACCGGGTGGTCCGGGTGGTCAAGCTGGGCGGTTTCGTCAATTCGACGCCCGATTTCACCGACCAGCCCAAGGTGGTGAACGGCTGTTCCGATCTGATGGTCGAGGTTTTCGGCGATGCCGGACGCCACGCCCGCGCCGCCGTTTCGGCAGGATCGCTGCCCCTTGGCGTCGCCGTCGAGGTCGATGCCGTCTTCGAGGTCAAGTGATGACCGGCCTGCCCGCCGGTTTCACTGCGATCCCATTGGCCCATCGTGGTCTGCACGGAATGGGCGTGCCAGAGAATTCTCTGGCCGCTGCCGGTGCCGCCATCGACGCGGGCTACGGGATAGAGATCGACATCCAGCCCGCCAATGACGGCACGCCGATGGTGTTTCACGATTACGCGCTGGAGCGGCTGACCGGCGAGCAGGGCATGATCCGCAACCATCTGCCCTCGACGCTGGAGGGGATGCGCCTGCTGGGCAGCGACCAGCCCATTCCGACGCTGACCCAGATGCTGGAACTGGTGGCGGGCCGTGTGCCGCTGCTGATCGAGATCAAGGATCAGGATGGCCGTCTTGGCGCCGACATCGGCGATTTACATCAGCGGGTCGCCGACGCCCTGCAGGGCTATGACGGGCCGGTGGCGGTGATGTCCTTCAACCCGCATGTCGTGACGGCATTTCACCATATCGCGCCCGAAATTCCCGTGGGCCTGACCAGTTGCGGCTTTCCCGAAAAGGACTGGCCCCTGCTGACCGGCGATCAACGTGTCTCGCTGGCCGCAATCGATGATTTCGATCCCTCGGGGGCCTGCTTCATCTCTCATGACTGGCGCGATCTGGGCAATCCACGGGTCGACGCGCTGAAGGCGCTTGGCCATCCGGTCCTGTGCTGGACCATCCGCAGCCACGAAGACGAGGCGACCGCCCGGCACATGGCCGACAATATCACCTTCGAGGGGTATCGTCCGGTTGTCGGGGATGCCGCGCCGCAGACGTGATTGCGGCGGCGCAACCATGATCCGGAACAGGCGGCGGCGATGATCGATCCCTTTTCGCACAAGCCGCCCCCTGATTTCGATCTGGCGGCGGCGCTTGCCGTGATCGCGCGCGATTTCCCGGACCCGCAGCCCCGGCATGTGATGGCGAATGGCTTTGACAATATCGCCATCATCACCCGCACCCATGTCTTTCGCCTGCCGCGCCACGATCAGGCCCGCGCGCGGCTGGTGACAGAGGCCGCCTTTCTGTCGCTGATCCGTCCGCATGTCGATCTGCCGGTCCCCGATCTGCGTATCCATGATGGTCCGCCGGTCTTTTCCAGCCATCGTCTGATCCCGGGTCAGACGCTGGGCGCGCCGGAATATCTGGCGCTGGATGCGGCACGGCGCGATCTGCTGGCCCGTGATCTGGCGCGTCTTTACGCCCAGCTGCACGCCATCCCGCTGGCTCAGGCCGTCGAAATCGGGGCACCCCCGGTCGAGGATCTGCCACCACCGGATGAGATATTGTCGACGACATTGCCGCTGCTGTCCGATGCACAGCAAGGCTGGGCGCGCGCTGTGGTGGTGGCCTGGCAGGATCTGCCGCCCGAAAGCGATCAGGTCTTCAGCTGGTTCGACGGTCACGGCTGGAACATGGCCTTTGACCGCCGGCAGGGGATCCTGCGCGGTGCGTTTGATTTTGCCGATGCGTCCATCGGATCGCCCCATTGGGATCTTCAGCACACCAACCTGATCCACCCGGATCTGACCCGCAGGATGGTCGCGCATTACCAGCATATCTCCGGTCGTCAGATCGACCTGCGGCGCATCGCCATCCTGACCGGCATTCACAGGCTGGCGGATCTGATGGACGCCCATGACCACCCGCAATTCGGCGGGTTGTCGCGTCATTTGCTGGATGACTGGGCGTCGATGCCCGTTGCGCACCCGGTGCTGCCATCGGGTCGCGCGACATAATCCGATTGTGAGGTTCAGGCCCCTGACAATCGCCTTGGCAATGCCTAGGTTCAGGCCCATGAGCACGCCCCTGACCCTGACCACACATGCCTCGATTTCCCAGATCGCGCCCGCGGATTGGGATGGGCTGGGCGATGGCAACCCCTTCACCTCGCACCGCTTTCTGATGGCGCTGGAGGAATCGGGATCGGTCGGGCCGGGAACGGGCTGGCAACCGCTGCATCTGTCGGTGGACCATGACGGCCAGACGGTCGGTGTCGCGCCGCTATATGCCAAATCCCACAGCCAGGGCGAATATATCTTCGATCATGCCTGGGCGGATGCCTATGCCCGCGCGGGTGGCGATTACTATCCCAAACTGCAATGCGCGGTGCCCTTTACCCCGGCCACGGGTGCACGGCTGCTGGCGCATGATCCGGGCGTGCGGCAGGCGCTGCTGGCCGGGATGACGCAGGTGGCCGAACGGGGCGGCGCATCCGGCGCCCATGTCACCTTCTGCACTAAGGCCGAGGCGGAACTGGGCGAAGAGACGGGCTTTCTGCCCCGCGTGACCCAACAATTCCATTGGCTGAACAGGGGCTATGACAGCTATGACGATTTCCTTGCCGCGCTGTCATCGCGCAAGCGCAAGGCGATCCGGAAAGAGCGCGCGCGGGCGCAGGGCTTTGGCGGCAGCATCCGCCACCTGACGGGCGACGATCTGCGGCCCGAACATTGGGATGCCTTCTGGGCCTTCTATCAGGATACGGGCAGCCGCAAATGGGGCCGCCCCTATCTGACGCGCGCGTTTTTCGACCATATTCACCAGACCATGCGCGACGATATCCTGCTGGTGCTGGCGGAAGAGGATGGTTTTCCGATTGCGGGCGCGCTGAACTTCATAGGCCCCGATGCTCTTTACGGCCGCTATTGGGGCTGTCTGGAAAACCACGCCTTCCTGCATTTCGAACTGTGCTATCATCAGGCCATCGACCATGCCATCGCCAATGGCCTGTCGCGGGTCGAGGCCGGGGCACAGGGCGAACACAAGCTTGCGCGGGGATATGAGCCGGTCCCGATCCATTCGCTGCATTGGGTGCAGGATCAGGGCTTTGCCCGCGCGCTGGACGATTATCTGGATCGCGAACGCGCGTTGATGGGTCAGGAAATTCAGGCGCTGGCCGATTGGACGCCGTTCCGCAAGGGGTGAAAGGGGCGCGCGGCCCCTTTCGGATCTGGTTCAGACCTTCTCCAGCAGGGCTTCGCCGGCGCTGACCCCGCACAGACCGGGCGAATCCTCGATCTCCAGCACCTCGACCACGCCATCCTTCAGCAGCGCCGCGAAACGCTGGCTGCGGCCGATCAGACCGGCAGGCGGGGCGTCGAAGGACAGGCCAAGCGCCTTGGTCACGCTGCCATCGGCATCGGCCAGAACCTCGATCCCCGCCGCATCCGCGCCCGTGGCCTTGGCCCAGGCATCGGCGACGAAGGGGTCATTGACCGTCAGGCAGACGATGCGGCTGACACCTTTTTCGCGGAACTGATCGGCGGTGCGGATGAAGCTGGGCATATGCGCCGTGGTGCAGGTGCCGGTAAAGGCGCCGGGCACGCCGAAGATCGCCACGCGCCCGGTCAGGCTTGCGGTATCGACGGGTTCGGGACCGTTTTCGCCCAGCTTCAGCAGCTGGCCTGCGGGAAAGGTCTCGCCGGTGGCAATCGTCATGACATGTCCTCCTGAATTGCAACGGATTCGCGGCGACTATAGGGTGCGGCCGGGTGACACGCCATAGACCGGAAAGGGGCAGGCCATGCAGATCGTGATCCTTGGGGCAGGGCAGGCCGCGACCTCGATGGCAGCGCGGCTGAGGGCCCGCGGGCATGACGGGCCGATCACGGTGGTCGGCGCGGAACCCGTCGCACCCTATCAACGCCCGCCGCTGTCCAAGGCCTATCTCTTGGGCCAGATGGGGCTGGACCGGCTGTTGCTGCGGGGCGCGGATTGGTGGGCGGAACAGCGGATCGATCTGCGCCTGTCAGAACGCGCCCTCTCCATCGACCGTGCTGCCCGGACCGTCACCACCGATCGCGGCCAGATCCCCTATGACGCGCTGGCCCTGACCCTTGGCGCCACGCCGCGCCGCCTGCCCGCCGCGATGGGCGGCAATCTGCCCGGCACCCATACCATCCGCAATCTGGAGGATGTGCAGGCCATGGCGCCCGATCTGCAGCCCGGCAGGAAACTGATCGTGATCGGTGGCGGCTATATCGGGCTGGAAGGCGCCGCCGTCGCCCGCAAGATGGGGCTGGATGTGACACTGCTGGAATCCGCGCCGCGGATCCTGGGCCGGGTCGCAGCCGCCGAAACCGCCGATCTGATCCGCGATCTGCATCTGGCCCATGGCGTCCGGATCCGTGAAGGCGTCCGGATCCGGCGCGTGACCGGTACGGATCACGCAACCGGCATCGAGCTGGCCGATGGCCAGCACCTGCCCGCCGATCTCATCCTGACCGGGATTGGCGTGACCCCGGACACCGGGATCGCCGAAGCCGCAGGCCTCATCGTCGAAAACGGCATCGTGACGGATCAGTTCGGCACCACCTCGGACCCCGCCATCTGGGCGGCAGGCGATTGCGCCAGCTTCCCCGGCCCGGTCGCCCATCTGCGGCTGGAAAGCGTCGGCAATGCCATCGACATGGCCGAAACCGTGGCAGACAACATCCTTGGCGCCCGCAAACCCTATCAGGCAAAACCATGGTTCTGGTCCGATCAGTTCGACGCAAAACTGCAAATCGCGGGCCTCTCCACCGGCTATGACCATGTTGTCACCCGCGCGGCCGAGGGCGCGCATGCAGGCTCGGTCTGGTATTACAACGGCGACAGTCTGATCGCGGTGGACGCGCTGAACGACGCCCGCGCCTATATGATCGGCAAGCGCCTGATCGAGGCCGGTAAATCCCCCGACCCGGCCCTTATCCCCGCAACCCCCGACCTCAAGGCGCTGCTGTGATCTTCTTCTTTGCAAAAATATCCTCGGGGGTCCGGGGGCAGACAGCCCCCGGGCGGCAACCGGCATGAGGATCGTCGGCGGCACCTTGCGCGGCCTGAAACTGGCGGAACTGGGCGAGGGCGACATGGCCGCCCATCTGCGCCCCACGACCGACCGGGTTCGCGAAGCCATTTTCAATCTGCTGATCAACAGCCTTCCCGAAAACCCGCTGCCCGGTGTGCGGGTGCTGGACCTTTTTGCCGGAACCGGCGCCCTTGGGCTGGAGGCGCTGTCGCGGGGCGCATCCCGCGTCGCCTTTGTCGATGACGGGGTGAAATCGCGCGCCCTGATCCGCAGCAATGTCGAAAAGGCGCGTGCGATGGGCAGCACCGATATCTGGCGGCGCGACGCGACCCGACTGGGCGACAATCGCGGGCAGGGATATGGGCTGATCTTTCTCGACCCCCCCTATGGTCAGGGCCTGGGAGAGCGCGCCATCGCCTCGGCCCTTGACGGCGGCTGGATCGCGCCCGACGCCACGATCGTCTGGGAAGAGGCGACCCCGCCCATCCTGCCTGCGCCGCTGGATCTGATCGACCAGCGCCGCTATGGCAACAGCCTCATTACCATTGCGCGCATGCCCGCCTCCTGATCCGGCGACATGTCCGAAACGTGATTTCCTTTTGGCAACCGGCCCATGCCTATATTGCAGAACCCGCTGAATTCACGCGCAAGTCAGGAGCTTGGATGACAAAGGAAATTCGTCGCGCAGCCGGGCTCAGCCCGATCTTCTTCGCGCTGGCCTTTGGCGCCTACGCGCAAGAGGCAGAACAGGAACCCGTCGCCAACGACGCCGGTGCCGCAGGGGGCTATGCCGACGGTCTGCAGGATCTTCCCAATGACATGGCGATGGAGCCCACCGGCAATGCCGATGTGGATTTCGTCCTTGGCATGATCCCGCATCATCAGAACGCCATCGACATGGCCAAGGCGGCGCTGGAACTGGGTCGCGGCCCCGAGATCCAGGAACTGGCACGGGAAATCATCGCCGCTCATGAGGCCGAACTTCGCTGGATGCAGGACTGGCTGATCCAGAACGGCTATAATCCGGCGACGGGCGGCCCCTTCGTCGCGGTAGAGCAGGGTAAGGCCCCGGACTGACCCCGGACAGGGCCGACATCATCGCGCCAGGGTGTTCGCGCTGTCAGAACGCGGCCTCAGGATCCGCCAAAGGCTCATGACCTCTGCCGCCGCGTTCAGCACATCGCGGCGATTGTCGGATCAGGCCGGTTCGGCTATCGCCCGCGCCGCCGCGTCCAGCGCCCCGGCACCATGCGGGATGCCAAGCGCGACCATCCCCGCCTGCATCGCGCCCAGAACCCCCATCAGCATGCCCGCGCTGCAATGGCCCATATGCGCCACCCGCAGCGCATTGGCCGGATCTTCGGCACCCAGCCCGATGCCCAGCGTGACGCCGCAATGGGTCGCGGTCCAGGCGCGCAGGGCCTCGGCCTCGGGCAGGCGCATCGCCGTGACCGAGGCCGCGCGCGACGCGGGATCGGCCACGGACAGGCGGATGCCGCTTTCGTCCTGGCCCCAGGCCTCGCCCGCCGCCCAGACGGCCCGGGCCAGTGCCGCATGACGCGCCCAGACGGCGATCAGACCCTCTTCATCCAGGATCATGCGCAGCGCCTCATCCAGCGCAAAGATCATTTGCACCGGCGGCGTCCCGCCCCAAAAGCGCCACAACGCGTCCGGCGTCGCATTGGCGCGCAGATGCCAATCCCAATAGGGCGTCGTCAGATCGGTCCGTCCGCGCAGCGCCGCGCGGTCCGAAAACCAGACAAAGCTGGCACCGGCTGGGCTCATCAGCCCCTTCTGGCTGGCCGAGATCAGCACATCGACCCCCCAGTCATCCATCATCATCGGCGCGCAGCCCAGCGAGGCGATGGCATCGACCACCAGCAGCGCCGGATGATCGCCCATCGCATCGCGCAGCGCCGGGATATCCGCCATGCAGGCGCTGGCCGTGTCGGTCTGGCAGACCATCACCGCCTTGATGATCTGATCGCGATCCGCCGCAAGCCGCCGGGCCAGCGCCTCTGGCTCTGGCGGAAGGGCGCCGAAATCCAGCGTTTCGACCATGACGCCCATTTCATTGACCTGCTGCGCCCAGGAGCGGCCGAAATGACCCGAGGTGATCACCAGCACATGATCGCCGCGATGGAACATATTCGCGGCCGAGGCTTCCCATGCCGCATGCCCATTGCCGATATAGGGCGCCAGATGGCCCGTGGTGCCCGCCAGCCGCTTCAACTGCGCCATGACATGCTCATTCGTCGCCGCAAGCTCTGTCCCGTAGATATCGGGCGAAATCCGATGCGCCGCGCGCAGGACGCGCTCTGGCAGGGGCGAGGGGCCGGGAATGGCGATCAGGGGATAGCCGGCGGCAAGGCTCATGGCGGGGATCCTTTGAATATCGCAAGGATCGGTAGGGCCAGCGCGTCGCAAGGTCAACGGGGCTTCGCGCCTTTGATTGCGTCCCGCGACGGCGGATGGCAAATGCGTTGCAATGCAGCAGGTTACCGATGACGGGACAGGACCGGCCATCGGTGCCCGATCTTCGCCCGGCCTTGCCGCCTGCACCCGGTCCGGGCTAAGCCTGTCAGAAGACGTATCCGCGAAGAAGGGTTTTGCAGCTCGTGACCCAGCCTGAAAACTCTGCCCGCCTGTTCCGCCGATTGTGGACCGATTATCTGCGGGAACATCGCGGCGGCATGCTGGGGGCCTTTCTGCTGATGACGGTCGAGGGATCCACCCTGGCGCTGATTTCCTGGATGCTGAAGCCGCTCTTCGACCGGGTGTTCATCGGCAAGGAGGCCGGGGCGATCTGGTGGGTCGGCGGAGCGATCTTTGGCATCTTCCTGTTGCGGGCGGTGACGCTGGTGGCCAGCCGTTCGATGCTGAGCCGGATCTCTCTGGGGATTTCGACCAAGATGCAGACCGACCTTCTGGCGCATATCCTGACGCTGGATGGAAAGTTTTTCCGCGACAACCCTCCGGGCGCCATGATCGAGCGGATTCAGGGGGATACGATTGCCGTGCAAGGGGTCTGGGCGACGATCATCACCAGCTCGACCCGGGACGTGATCTCGCTGATCATGCTGTTTGCGGTGGCGATCACGATCGACCCGGTCTGGACCGCCGCGGCGCTGATCGGCGCGCCGATCCTGATCCTGCCTGCCGCGATGGTGCAGCGCTATATCCGCCGCAAGGTACGCCAGAACCGCGCCAATGCCAGCGCCCGTGCAACCCGTCTGGATGAGGTTCTGCACGGCATCACCTCGATCCGGCTGAACCGCGCGGAAGAGGATCAGACCCGCCGCTATGCCAAGATCGTGGCCCGCATCCGCCAGGCCGAGGTCAAGGTCGCCGCCATGGCCAGCCTGATGCCTGCCCTGACAGATATCGTCACCGGCATCGGCTTTGTCGCGGTGCTGGCACTTGGCGGATCGCAAGTGATGGAGGGCGACCGCAGCGTCGGTGACTTCATGTCCTTCTTTACCGCGCTGGCGCTGGCCTTTCAGCCGATGCGGCGTCTGGGCGGGCTGGCGGGCACATGGCAGACCGCCGCCGCGAGTCTGGAGCGGATCTATCAGGTTTTTGACACCAAGCCCTCGATCATCTCTGGCCCGCGCCGGGAAGCGCCCGAAGATACCTCGATCCGGCTCGACGATGTCTGGCTGTCCTATGACGACCAGCAGGTTCTGCGGGGGCTCAGCTTTCAGGCAGAGGCGGGGCAAACCACCGCGCTGGTCGGGCCGTCGGGGGCCGGGAAATCCACGGTGTTCAACCTGCTGACGCGCATGACCGACCCCGACAAGGGGCAGGTGCTGCTGGGCAATGTGCCGGTGCAGGATTACGATCTGGCTGTGCTGCGCGATCAGTTTTCCACCGTGGCGCAGGAATCGGCGCTGTTCGACGAAACCTTGCGCGACAATATCCTGATGGGGCGTCCCTCGGCCGATGAGGCGTCGCTGAAACGCGCGATGGACGCCGCCCATGTGACCGATTTCGTGGATGGCACGACGCGCAGTCTGGACAGCATGGCGGGACCGCGCGGCTCGGCCCTGTCTGGCGGTCAGCGACAGCGGATTGCCATTGCCCGCGCGATCCTGCGCGATGCCCCGATCCTGCTTCTGGACGAGGCGACCAGCGCGCTGGACACCGCCAGCGAGCGTCTGGTGCAGGATGCGCTGGACAACCTGTCACAGGGGCGGACCACGCTGGTCATCGCTCATCGCCTGTCGACCATCCGGAATGCCGACAAGATCGTGGTTCTGGACGCCGGACGGGTTGTCGAGCAGGGCAATCATGACCAATTGATGGCATTGGAAGGCGCCTATGCCCGCCTTGTTGCCCTGCAATTCGGAGACAGCCAATGACCCGTCGCATCATCCGCATCACCGGCGAGGATCGCACCGCCTTTCTGCAGGGGCTGGTGACGAATGACGTCGCCAAGGCGCCGGTCTGGGCCGCGATCCTGACCCCGCAGGGGAAATATCTGGCCGATTTCCTGATCGTGCCGGATGGTGACGCCCTGCTTCTGGATGTCCACGAGGATCTGGCCGACGATCTGATCCGCCGCCTGTCGATGTACAAGCTGCGCTCGAATGTGCAGATCGAAGCGACGGATATGACCGTCGCCCGCGGCACCGGCCCCGCGCCCGACGGTGCGATCACCGACCCGCGCCACGCGGCGCTTGGCTGGCGTCTTTACGGCGGGCAGGGCGATGATGGCACTGATTTCGATGCCATCCGGGTGCAGCATGTGATCCCCGAGACGCTGGTCGAACTGATCCCGAATGACACCTATATTCTGGAGGCTGGCTTCGACCGGCTGCACGGCGTCGATTTCCGCAAGGGCTGCTATGTCGGGCAAGAGGTCACGGCCCGGATGAAGCACAAGACAGAGCTCCGCAAGGGATTGCGGGTAGTCCGGACCGAGGGCAAGGCGCCGGTCGGGACCCCGATCCTGCGCGACGGAAAAGAGGTCGGCACGATCTTCACCCAATCGCGCGATCACGCCATCGCCTATCTGCGCTTCGACCGGGTTGGCGATGGAATGCAGGCGGGCGACTGCGCGGTTTTTGTCGAATGAGTGGTCGAAGAGGCTCTATCACACAAGTCCCTTGTAGGATTAATATCATGAATCCATTGTGTTAGTTGAAGCACATGAGCAGACTCGCGCCCCCGACCTACAAGACCAGGAACTGGCTACAAGACCATGAACTGGCCTGCCTATAATAAGTCGCTCAAGCGCCGCTGCTTGCGGACGATCTGGTCAACCCCGAGATGAGCCGGGAGGCCGCCCCGACATGCAGGCGTGGCCGCCAGCAGAGCTACAGCGTCTCCGCCATACAGACGTGCCTCGTGATGAATGTGCTGTTCGGCATGACGCTCAGGCAGACGACCGGCTTCGTCAAGAGCCTGCTGCGACTGGCTGGCCTCGACTGGACGGCGCCTGACTTCAGTACCCTGTCCCGCCGCCAGAAGACCCTGGCTGTGGACATCCCGTATCGCGGCTCCAAGGAGCCGCTGCAGCTGCTGATCGACAGCACCGGCATCAAGGTCGAGGGCGAAGGCGAGTGGGGTTGCTGACTGATTGGCAGTACCGATCCATGTGTATTGACCTGACCCAAAGAGGGTATCGAACCGGCGAGCCGGACGGGACCGATCGAGACAAATCGCGCGTCTGGAAGCAGGTTTTCGATCATCTCTGGCAGGAAGGTAAAACCAAGGACACGATTGCACGCACCTTGAATCTGCCCCTGGACGAAATTGAGAAGCTGACCTTCGGATTAGCCGCTGATCCCATTCGACCTCAAAAGGGCAGCCAGCTCCGGGTCGTTAAATAACGAATGATGGAAAGAAAAAATGAAGACGTGGCAAGAACAGATTCCAGGTTGCTTCGCAGGTATGACCGCCCCTTTTGCGATGCACCCCAACGATGAGAAAAGGGCGCGGGCCATGATGGAAACGATGCAAGAGAGGGGGTGAGCTGGAGCGAAGCCGAGGCCGCAATACGCGACTACCTGACAGCCCAGAACGTCACCCAAGACGAAATGCGCAAACAGATGCAGCGGGTGGAAGAACGACTGAAGCCCTGGTTGTCGTGAAGCTGGCTGAACAATAATGGCGAAATTGACACGGGCAACCTTCAGCCATCCTGACGAAGATGAGCAGATCGAACTTCTGGGCGATCTGGCGGAGCAGTATCTCAAGGAGATCGAGCAACACCGGGATTCAGCCTGTCAGCATCCTAAAACGGAGTTGCGCGAGAAAGTTGTCTCTGGCGGTGGCATCCAATGTAAACGTCAATGTGTGGTTTGCGGTGCGCCGGTTGGCAGCGCCCTGAAAAAGCAGACCGGCTTCCGGGTGACGCCCAAGGCGATGTAAACGGCCTTGTTTTTGACCATCCGGCTGTCAGCATCGGGGTGTGTCTGAAACTCTGTGTATCTGATGTGGCCCATGCGGTTTTCAGATACGTTCAGGCGTCGAAGCGCCCTGCGAACATTATGGCCAGCTGATTGCGGGCCGCAACCCATTCCCGGACCGCGCGGCCGCCCTTTTCGAAGTTGCGGATGGCGAGGAAGATCAGCTTCGTTGCGGCCTCCTCGGTTGGGAACGAGCCCTTGGTCTTCAGCGTTTTCCGCAGCACGCGGTTCAGCGATTCCACCGCATTCGTGGTGTAGATGATCTTCCGGATCGCCGCGCTGAAGGCGTAGAGCGGGGTCACTTCCGCCCATGCCCGGCGCCAGGCCGGGGCGATGGATGGGTATTTCCCGGCCCATTTCTCCTCGAAGGCACCCAGTTGGCGGGCGGCCTGCTCAGCGGTGGGGGCCTCGTAAATCGGGCGCAGGTCGGCCGCCACGGCCTTGCGGTCCTTCCAGCTGCAGAAGTTCATCGAATGCCGGATCAGGTGAACGATGCAGGTCTGGACCGTGGTCTCGGGGAAGGCCGCAGTGATGGCCTCGGGGAAGCCCTTCAGCCCGTCCACGACCGCGATCAGGATGTCCTGAACGCCCCGGTTGCGCAGCTCATTCATCACCGACAGCCAGAACTTCGCGCCCTCGTTGTCGGCGATCCAGAGCCCCAGAACCTCGCGATCCCCTTCCCGGGTGACGCCCAAGGCGATGTAAACGGCCTTGTTTTTGACCATCCGGCTGTCAGCATCGCGGATCTTCACGCGCAGGGCATCGAAAATGACGATCGGATACATCCGGTCCAGCGCCCGGTGCTGCCACTCGCGGACCTCGTCCAGCACGGCATCCGTGACGCGGCTGATCAGGTCGGGCGAAACCCGCAGGCCGTAAAGATCTTCCAGGTGGGCCTGGATGTCCCGAACCGACAGCCCAGCAGCGTAAAGCCCGATGATCTTGTCATCCACCCCATCGATCCGGGTCTGGCCCTTCTTCACCAGCTCGGGCTCGAAGCTGCCCTCCCGGTCTCGCGGCACCGAAAGCGGCACCTCGCCGTCCGAGCCCTTCACCCTCTTCGTCGCGATCCCGTTCCGGCGGTTGGTCTGCTCAGCCGGCGGCTCCGCACCAGCCTCATAGCCCAGATGTGCCGTCAACTCGGCCCCGAGCATCCGCTCCATCAGCCGGATCTTCAGTTCCTTCATCAGTCCGGCGTCGCCCAGCAGATCCTCAGGCCGTTTGCAGCCTTTCAGCAGCTCGTCCAGCAGTTCGTTCGAAATCGTCATGGTCCTTGCTCCTCTCAGGAAGCATGGACCCAATCAGCCATCCACAGAAGACCGGACACTCTCACATGAGCGGCCGCAGCACGTAGGATGAGAATGCGACCATCTCTCGCCAACCCGCAGTATGCCAGTCTTGTGTCTCACCGTAGAAGGCTTCGAACAAGGCGGCCTCGGTCGTGCCCTGATCCGCTTCTACATTGATCACGTTCATCCAAACGTCCCATTTTCCGAAAGGACGGTCGTCGAAGCGCGCATAGGACGCGTGATCGACCTGGAACACAAAGTATGGGATCAACTCGGCAAACAGGCGGCCAGGCACTTGCGCCAGCTCTGCGCCGCGTTTGGTCAGCCGAAACTCATCCTTGAAATGACGCCCCAAGCGCAGGGAAATCAGCAGGAAGTGCAGAAGCTCAAGCGGTGGGAACTCATATTCGTTGATCACCTTGTTGTAGCGGAACATTTCTTCCGCGCTTTTGCCCGGCCAATTGAAATGCTCGACAGCCCAATGGACGAAGGTGCGCTTGAAGGCCTTGGTCTGGGTCAGCCCGATTGATCCGTGCTCCTGCACATAGTGCAGGGTCAGGAGAGCGCCCCGAAGCAACGGAGAATGCGCGAGATCGGGATGGTCATCGGCGAGAGTACGAAATTCGATCATGACGGGATGGTGCCATGCCTCGTGCTGCAATTCCACAAAGTCCGTGGCGCTGACGGCTGGCCGTTGCTGGATTGGTCACCTGCGCTGTAGGGCGTTCGACCGGTTGTAGCACGAACCATCCAAGCGCGAGTCGCCGTCCCGATAACCATGTGATACCACGCTCAACCGGGCGAATGACCAAACTTAGTGACCATAATGACCAAAAACATGACCCGAATGGTCAAACATCACGAGTCGTCACAATAATGATAAGTGGTGAGCCCGACAGGATTCGAACCTGTGACCCACTGATTAAAAGTCAGTTGCTCTACCAACTGAGCTACGGGCCCAACGAGGGGCTTCCTAGGCAAGCTGGCCGGGGGCGTCAAGCAGAAAAATGAACGCTACTGGCAGAATCGAGAATTCCGACCTATATGCGCGGAATGAGTTATATTCAGCAGGCCGGACTGCCTTTTGCGAAGATGCACGGGCTGGGCAATGATTTCGTCGTGATAGATCTGCGTGGCGGGGGTGACCCTCCTGCGCCGCCGCTGGTTGCGCGGCTGGCCGATCGGAATCAGGGCGTCGGTTTCGACCAGCTGGCGACCTTTGAGACCTGTGAAGATGCCGATGCGCGGTTGCGGTTCTGGAATGCGGATGGCTCTGTCAGCGGTGCCTGCGGCAATGCCACGCGCTGCATCGCGCGGGTGTTGCTGGATGAGACCGGGCAGGCCTCTTTGCGGTTGCGGACCGATCACGGGATTCTGCTGGCCGAAGATGCCGGTGGCGGCCTGACGCGCGTGAATATGGGGCCTCCGGTTCTGGACTGGCGTGCGATCCCTCTGGCCCGCGAGGTGGAGATCGACCATCTGCCGATTGAGGGGGATCCGGTGGCGACGGGGATGGGCAATCCGCATATGACCTTTTTCGTCGAGGATGCGCAGGCCGTCGATCTGGCCGCTTTCGGTGCGGCGATGGAACATCATCCGCTTTACCCCGAGCGCACGAATGTCGAGATCGTTCAGGTCCTGTCGCGCGATGAAGTCCTGCTGCGCATCTGGGAGCGGGGGACGGGGGCGACGCTTGCCTCGGGCTCCTGCTCTTGCGCGGCGGTGGTGGCTGCTGCGCGGCGTGGGCTGACGGAGCGGCGGGTGCGGGTGAATGTGCCGGGCGGCATGCTGACCATCGACTGGCGCGAGGATGGCGTCTGGATGGAGGGGCCGACCGCGCATGTCTTTTCGGGCGTGCTGACGCCCGAATGGCTGTCCGCATGAGCGCGCCGGTCTTTTCCACGCTGGGCTGCCGCCTGAATGCCTATGAGACCGAGGCGATGCGCGAAATGGCCGAGGCTGCGGGCCTGTCGGGGGCGGTCGTGGTGAATACCTGCGCCGTCACGGCCGAGGCTGTGCGCAAGGCGCGGCAGGAAATCCGCCGCCTGTCGCGGGAAAATCCGGGCGCACCGGTCATCGTCACAGGCTGCGCGGCCCAGACCGAGCCCGAAACCTTTGCCGCCATGCCGGAAGTCACCAAGGTGATCGGCAATCATGAAAAGATGCAGCCGCAGACCTGGGCCAGCCTGCAGGCCCCCGATCTGATCGGCGAGACGGAAAAGATCCGCGTTGATGACATCATGTCGGTCAGGGAAACGGCGGGCCATCTGATCGACGGCTTTGGCCGACATCGCGCCTATGTGCAGGTGCAGAACGGCTGTGACCATCGCTGTACCTTCTGCATTATCCCCTATGGTCGTGGAAATTCGCGCAGCGTCCCGGCCGGTGTCGTCGTCGAACAGATCAAGCGGCTGGTTCAGCGCGGATTCAATGAGGTGGTCCTGACCGGGGTCGACCTGACCTCATGGGGCGCCGATCTGCCCGGCGAGCCGAGGCTGGGCGATCTTGTCATGCGGATCCTGCGGCTGGTTACCGATCTGCCGCGCCTGCGCATCAGCAGCATCGATTCGATCGAGGCGGATGAAAACCTGATGCTGGCCATCGCGACCGAGCCCCGGCTGATGCCGCATCTGCATCTGTCGCTGCAGGCGGGGGACGACATGATCCTGAAACGGATGAAGCGCCGTCATCTGCGCGACGATGCCATCCGCTTTTGCGAAGAGGCGCGCAGCCTGCGACCCGATATCGTCTTTGGTGCTGATATCATTGCCGGTTTCCCGACGGAAACCGACGAGATGTTCGACAATTCCCTGCGGCTGATCGGGGATTGCGGACTGACCTTCCTGCACGTCTTTCCCTATTCCGCCCGCAAGGGCACCCCTGCCGCGCGTATGCCCGCCGTCAAGGGGCCGGTGGTCCGCGAACGCGCCGCGCGGCTGCGCGAGGCGGGCGATCGGGCATTGCAGGCGCATCTGGAGGCGCAGGTCGGCGTCGAACATCGTGTCCTGACCGAAGGCCCGCGTCTGGGCCGGACCGAGCAATTCACCGAGGTGGCCTTTTACAGCGATCAGCCGGAAGGGGCGCTGATGTCCTTGCCGATCCGTGGCCATGACGGCCAGCGGCTGATGGGCTGATCTTGACCTGCGATCCGGTGGCAACTGCCGCCCGGGATGGCTATGATCCGCCAAATTCGGGGCCGAGGCCCCGCCGACCTCAAGGAGCGAAGCTATGAGCGAAAAAAAGAAGCTGTCCTTCGAAGACGCCATGCGCGAACTGGAAGCCACCGTCGGCAAGCTGGAAACCGGCGAAGCGACGCTGGAAGAATCGATCAAGCTGTACGAACGCGGCGCCGAGTTGCGCAAACTTTGCGAGGATCGCCTGCGCGAGGCTGAAGAGCGGGTCGAAAAGATCACGCTGTCGGCCAATGGCCAGCCGACGGGAACGGAACCGGCCGAGGGTCTGTAATGGAGGCGCGGCTGACGCAGGTCAAAGCGCTGGTTCAGCAGGCGCTGGATCAGTCGCTTGCGGATTTGCCTGCGGGGGATCTGCGCGATGCGATGGCCTATGCGGTGACGGGCGGCAAGCGGCTTCGCGCTTTTCTTGTGATGGAATCTGCCCGGCTGCACGGGATCTCGGACCAGGCGGCCCTGTCTGTCGCCGCCGCGGTCGAGGCGCTGCATGCCTATTCGCTGGTCCATGACGACCTGCCTGCGATGGATGACGACGATCTGCGCCGTGGTCAGCCGACGGTGCATGTCCAGTGGGACGAAGCCACCGCCATACTGGCCGGGGATGCGCTGCAAACGCTGGCTTTTCAACTGCTTGCAGATCCGCGCATCGGCACGGCAGAGGCGCGTTTGCGTCTGATCGCGGGATTTGCGCGCGCGGTTGGTGCGCAGGGCATGGTCTGGGGGCAGGCGCTTGACATCGCGGCCGAGGCTGCCTCGGAACCGCTGGATCTGCAGGCCATCACCCGGCTGCAGGATGGCAAGACCGGTGCGCTGATCCGCTTTGCCGCCACGGCCGGGCCGCTGATCGCGGATGCGGACACCGCGCCGCTGGATGATTATGCCCGTGCGCTTGGTCTGGCCTTTCAGATCGCCGATGACATTCTTGACGTGACCGGCAGCGAAGACGTGACCGGCAAGCGCGTCGGCAAGGATGACGCGGCGGGCAAAGCCACCTTCGTTTCGCTGCTGGGTCTGGATCAGGCGCGCGCGCGCGCCGAGGCCCTCGTGCAACAGGCGGAGGGCGGCTTGTCGCCCTATGGCGAGGCCGCAGGAAACTTGCGTGATCTTGCGCGTTTCGTTATCGAACGCGACACCTGATGACAGCCCGGCCGGAGGGCCAGCCAAATGAATGACCGCCCCAAGACGCCGATCCTCGACCGCGTCAATCTGCCCTCCGATCTGAAGGGGCTGAGCGATGCAGAGCTTCGCCAGCTGGCCGATGAGCTGCGCAGCGAAACCGTCAGCGCGGTCAGCGTAACGGGTGGCCATTTGGGGGCAGGGCTTGGCGTTGTTGAACTGACCGTCGCGCTGCATGCGGTGTTTGACACGCCGCGCGACAAGATCATCTGGGATGTCGGCCACCAATGCTATCCGCATAAGATCCTGACCGGGCGGCGCGACCGCATCCGCACGCTGCGGATGGGTGGTGGTCTGGCCGGATTCACCAAGCGCGCGGAAAGCCCCTATGACCCCTTTGGCGCGGGGCACAGCTCTACCTCGATCTCTGCAGCGCTTGGCTTTGCGGTGGCGCGCGATCTGGGCGGGGATCCGGGCGACGCGATTGCCGTGATCGGCGATGGCTCGATGAGTGCCGGCATGGCCTATGAGGCGCTGAACAATGCGGGCCATCTGGGCAAGCGGCTGATCGTGATCCTGAATGATAACGAAATGTCGATCGCGCCGCCGGTTGGGGCGATGTCGTCCTATCTGACGCGGCTTTACACGGGCGGTCCGTTTCAGGAATTGAAGGCGACAGCGCGGGGGGCGGTAGGCCTGCTGCCAGAACCCCTGCAAGAGGGCGCGCGCCGGGCCAAGGAAATGCTGAAGGGCATGGCCGTCGGTGGCACCTTGTTCGAGGAATTGGGCTTTTCCTATATCGGTCCGGTGGACGGGCATGATCTGGACCAGCTTCTGCCGCTGCTGCGGACGGTGAAGTCGCGGGCCACCGGGCCGGTGCTGATCCATGCGGTGACGCGCAAGGGCAAGGGCTATGGCCCCGCCGAAAACGCCGCCGACAAGGGCCATGCCACGGCGAAATTCGATGTCGTTACCGGCCAGCAGGCCAAGGCGAAATCCAATGCGCCCAGCTATACCTCGGTCTTTGCCAAGGCGCTGATTGATGAGGCGGGCCGTGACGACAGGATTGTCGGCATCACCGCTGCCATGCCCGACGGCACAGGGCTGAAGCAATTCGCCGAGCGTTTTCCGCGCCGCAGTTTTGACGTCGGCATCGCCGAACAGCATGCGGTGACCTTTTCCGCAGGTCTCGCGGCGGGCGGGCTGAAGCCGTTCTGTGCGATCTATTCGACCTTCCTGCAGCGCGGCTATGATCAGATCGTCCATGATGTTGCCGTGCAGGGCCTGCCCGTTCGCTTCGCCATCGACCGTGCCGGTCTGGTGGGGCAGGATGGTCCGACCCATGCCGGGGCTTTCGATACCGCATTTCTGGCAAACCTGCCCGGCATGGTGGTGATGGCCGCCGCCGATGAGGCGGAACTGATGCATATGGTTGCCACCGCCGCCGCCTATGATGACGGCCCGATCAGCTTCCGTTTTCCGCGCGGCGAAGGCACCGGTGTCGACCTGCCCGAACACGGTCAGATCCTGCCGATTGGCAAGGGCCGCATCGTGACGCAAGGAAAGGGTGTCGCGATCCTGTCCTTCGGTACCCGCCTGTCCGAGGTGTCGAAGGCGGCCGAGGCACTGTCCTCGCGCGGGATCAAGCCGACCATTGCGGATGCGCGTTTCGCCAAGCCGCTTGACCGCGATCTGATCCTGAAACTGGCGCGCGGCCACGACGCGCTCATCACCATCGAAGAGGGCGCCGTGGGCGGCTTCGGCAGCCATGTCGCCCAGCTTCTGGCGGAAGAGGGCGTCTTTGATCACGGGCTGAAATACCGCTCGATGGTGCTGCCGGATCGTTTCGTCGACCATGATGCGCCGGTTGCGATGTATGACAGCTCGGCACTGAACGCCGCGCATATCGAGGCCAAGGTCTTGAGCGTGCTGGGAATCGAAGCGCTCTCGGATCGCCGCGCCTGAATGATGCGCATTTGGTATCGGACAGGGTCAAACCCCTGTCCGGCCTACTGATAGCTTCTGACCAATGCACCGGCAATCATGCCCCAGCCGTCGACCACGACGAAAAACGCCAGCTTGAAGGGAAGCGAGACCACCACCGGTGGCACCATCATCATCCCCATCGACATCAGCACGGCCGAGACGACCAGGTCGATGATCAGAAATGGCAGCGCGACCAGAAAGCCGATCTCGAAGGCGCGCTGAATCTCCGACAGCATGAAAGAGGGGATGATCACCGACAAACGCTGGGCCGGATCGCCCACACCGGGCGCGATTTCTGCTAGATTTTGAAGTGTCGCCGGATCGGTGCGCGCGATCATGAAGGACTGAAACGGACGGATGCCAAGCTGGATGGCTTCGGCAATGTCGATCTGCCCGTCGCGAAGCGGCGCGCCGGCGACGCGCCAGGCTTCCTGCAGCACCGGATCCATGATGAACCAGGTCAGAAAGAGCGCCAGGCTGACGATCAGCATATTTGGGGGCGATTGCTGCAGGCCAAGCGACTGTCGCAAGATCGACAGAACCGTCACGATGAAGGGAAAGCAGGTCACCATGATTGCGATGCCCGGCGCCAGCGACAGCGCGGTCAGCGCCGCGACAAGCAGGACGGCATTCTGGCCCAAACCCTGGCCCGCAGCCTGATCCAGCCCGGCCAGACTTTGCGCCAGCGCGGCCGATGGCAGGACCAGCAGCAGGCAGATGATCAGACAGCGGATCACGCGACTTCCGATGCCCCCAGAATACGCACGCACAACCGTTGCTCCGGCGACCCGTCCCCGGTCAGTTCGCCGCGCGCGATGACCTTGTCTCCCACGCAGATCTCGACACCGTCATCGATGGTCTGGTCCAGCAGCAGGACGTCATCCGCCGTCAGCGCGGAAAGTTGTGCGACGGTCCGGCGGGTCCGGCCCAGGCGGATGGTGACCTCGACCTGAATATTGTCGGTGTCGATCAGATGTTTCAGTGCGTCCATGTCGGGTCCTCAAGCTTCAGTTCGGAAATCATGTGGCGGATATCCTCAGCGATCTTTTGTGGGCAAAGCTCGACCCGACCGCCTTGCAAGGACAGGCTGATCTTGTCGGATTGCGTGTCGATCAGTTCGACCTCTTCGATACCCGCCTCTGACAGGCATTTTTCCACAGTTTCGCGCAGCCGCGCGTTGCAGGAAATGACGGCACGCAGCGGGGTAGCCAGTTGCGACAGCCGCAGCAATTCGTCCTTCAATATGCTTTCCAGCCGTTGCGATGTCTGGGCGGGCAGCAGACATTCCAGCATCTGTTCGAGGATCGGCGTTAGTGAGATCACAGCCTCCTGACGCAGTTCTGCGCGCCGGATCTGATCATCGCGCAGGCAAAGACGAAGCTGCTCCAGGCCTGCCGCGAGGCCGCGGATATCTTCGTCCTCCTTTCGGGACAGTCCCTCGCTCAGACCGTCGGCATAGGCCTTATCGACCGCCTCGCGGGTGAAAGTGACCATGGCGCCCTGATGGGTCAGCGCGGATGTGAAGGATTCCAGTTTGAACATGGCAAGGCTCAATGCGCGTTCTCCTTGTTGTCGATCCAGCCGGACAGAACCTTGACGCTTTCGTCATGGCGTTCCCGCATCATGCTGCGAAGCCTGGCGACCGGATCTGCCGAGGGCAGGGCTAGCGGTTCCGGCTCGCGCGGTTCTGGCGCGATCAGGGTGCTGGCCGGGCTGGGCTGGGCATCGTCGGTTTCGATAACGCCGGTCAAGGCAGGTTCGGCTGGCGAGGAATCGTCCAGCATGGGCTTGCCCGGTGCGGCATTTCGTATCTTCAGGATCGGGCGCAGGATCATGAAGATCATGGCCATTGCAAAGAACCCGATCAGCAGGATCCGCAGCAGCCCGTTCGGCTCCAGACGGTCAAGCAAGCCGGTCTGCGCGGCCGTGCCATCTTCTCCCAGCGCGGCGAAGGGCAGGGACTTGACCGTAATCTGGTCGCCGCGAGATTCGTCGTAACCCACCGCGGATGCGACCAACTCACGCAGGGTCTGAAGCTCGGCATCCGAACGCGGGACGATTTCCGTCTCGCCACTGGCATTGGTCTGCGCGACACCATTCAGAAGCACGGCGACCGTGAGCCTGCGGATCGTGCCGGGTTGACGAGATACCTCTCGGGTAACGTGGCTGACCTCGTAATTCGCCTGCTGGCGATTTTCCGACCGCGCGGATTGAGTCTGGTCGCCCTGTGCATCCTGACCGTCGGGCAAATTGGACGCAGCCGTGACAGCCCCCGATCCCGATGAGTTGCTTTGATCCGACGTTTCTTCCGTCACCTGCGAAATCAAAGCACGCTGGTCGGGGTCGAAGCGCTGCTCGGTCAGCAGCTCCGTCTCGGTCACGAGGTCCAGATTCAGGCCCACGATCGCATTTCCCGTGCCGACATGCGGTTCAAGAATCCGTTCGACATTGCGCTTCATGTCGGCCGCGCGATCCGCGCCGGTGTCATCTTCCGAGGCGGCGACGATCCCGCGCTGCGTATCAATGACGGTCACGCTGTCGGGCATCATGCCGGGAACGCCCGACGAGACCAGATATTTCAGCGCAACCGCCTGATCGCGGCTGATCGCCTGGCCATTGGTCGTCAGCGTGACAGAAGCATTGCCCGTCACGTCCCGCCGGTATCCGCGCCCGGCTTCAACAGCCAAATGCACGCGCGCCGATTTCACATTGGGCAGCGCCAGAATGGTGCGTGCCAGCTCTCCTTCCTTTGCGCGCCAATAGGCGGCGTCGAACATCTGCGACGTGGTGCCGAAACCGGACATTCCGTCCAGCAATTCATACCCCATGCTGCCCGCGGCGGGCAGGCCCTGCGCGGCCAGTTCCATGCGCAGACGGTCGCGCTGCGATGTTTCAACCCAGATCGCATCGCCGCGCACCTCATAGGGCACACCGCTGCGTTCCAGACCGGCGACCACTTCACCCGCCTGCGCCGCATCCAGCCCGCCATAGATCATTGACATGTTAGGCCGACTCGCGATCCAGGCAAAACTGAAAATAGCTAGAAATGTCGCCAGAAATGCACCGGCCAGGATCGCTTTCTGCTGAGAGCTTCGCTCACTCCAATAGTCCTGCAGTTTTTGCAAAACCGTTCCTTTCGAATCGTCGTCAGGTTCCGTTGTCCTGTCATCAATGGCATGGCGCACATTAATATTTGGTTAGTCGCACAGTGCTAATTCCGTCTTATCAGGACGGAGAATCACCATGACTGACGTCGCCCTGGACCCTGCAGAGCAGGTCCCGAAAAAAAAGCGAAAGCTGATCCCCATTCTCGTCGCCGTTGCCCTGGCGGGCGCGGGCTTTGCGTCAACCTATATGGGATTTTGGACGCCGTCCGCTCTGCTCGTCTCTGATGGGGCGAAGAAAGAGCCTTCGTCAAAACCGGCTTTTGTCGAGGTTCCGCCCCTGGATCTGAGCATCGCCGGTAGCCGGCTGAACCTTTGGCTGGCAACCAGCATCGAAACCGATGAGGCCTATAAAAAGGATGTCGAGGCGCAGATGCCGCGTGTGCTGGACGCCTATACGATCTTTCTTACTGCTATCGACCCGGCTGCCTATGACAAGCGCGGCGTGCTGGAAATCATTCGCGCCGAGCTTCTGTCGCGGACGCGACAGGCCCTTGGCGAGGACATGGTCAATGACCTGCTGATTACGGAGTTTCGCTTAAAATGAGTGTAGAATACCTCTTTCAGGCCGTGCTGGTCATGGCCTCCGTCGGACTTGCCTTCTTCTGTCTGATCCTGTCGCGGCGGTTGCGGCGGCTGAATGATCTGGAAACCGGGCTTGGAGGTGCGATTGCCGTCATGGCAGCCGAGGTGGATCGGCTGGAAGTCGCGATGCGCGCCGCGCGCGACGACGCGACCGAGGCCGGCGAGGCACTGACCCAAAGCATCACGGCAGCCCGGAAAGAGCGCGCGCTGTGGGATTTGCGACAGAAGATCGATCGCGCGGCTGCTAGTCCGGAAACGACGGTCGTTGCGACGCGGCGTTTGCGCAAACGTGTGGAAAATGCGCATGCGTAGGTCCTGGCTCTCCCTTTTAATGGCGGGCTTTGCCCTGCCTGCCGCGGCGGTTCTGTGGAAGTCGCAGGATGCGTCCCGGTTCTTCGCTGCCTTTGCCGAGCCGCCGGGGCTCTTGCAGGGCTGCACGGATGTGCCAGAGGCGATGACGCTGGCGACCGAATTGCGCGACAGGGCCCTGCGTGTCGAGCGCTACATGCAATCGATCGACGAAAAGAAGGCCGAACTTGCCGCCGCCGAACGCGCTCTGGTTGTTCGATTGGGTGAGTTGCGGGCACAGAAAGACGGGATCCGCGCGCGGCGCAGCAATGACACCTCTGCGGTACGCAGCGACATCGACCGGCTCGTCGCGGTCTATGACCAGATGAAGCCGACAGAGGCCGCCGCCGTGCTGAGCAATCTGCCCGCCGATTTCGCGGCCGAGATCCTGATGCGCGTCCAGCCCGAAAACGGCGCAAGGATCATCGCCTCGGTCGAGCCTCGACAGGCTGCCCTGCTGACCGCCCAGATGGGCGCTCGCAATCTTCGCAAGCGGTAAGGAGAAAATTCCATGTTCGGTTTCGTAGGAATCTTCCTGACCCTGGCGATGGTCTTTGGCGGCTATATTCTGGCGGGCGGCAAGATGGGCGTGATCACCCATGCGCTGCCATTCGAGATGATGATGATCATGGGGGCGGCGATCGGCTCTTACCTGCTGTCGAATGACAGTCACGTGCTGAAACACACGGTTGGTGGCCTGATCCAGGCCTTCAAAGGGCCGAAATGGAAGGAAAGCGACCATCAGGATGTGCTTTGCCTGATGTTTCAGTTGCTGCGCATCGCCCGCGAAAACCCCGTCGCGCTGGAACAGCATATCGAGACGCCCAACGAATCCGATATCTTCGCGGCCTATCCCCGGCTGCTTGCGGATCATGACGTCGTCTCGCTGATCGCTGACACCTTGCGCTCGATCAGTCTGAACTATGACGACCCTTATCAGGTCGAGGAAATGATCGGCCAGCGCCTGTCCATCCTGCGGGAAGAGCGGATGCATGTGCCCCACGCCCTGCAGACCATGGCGGATGCCTTGCCCGCCCTGGGCATCGTTGCGGCGGTTCTGGGCGTTATCAAGACGATGAGTTCGATTGACCAGCCGCCAGAGGTTCTGGGCAAGATGATCGGCGGCGCGCTGGTGGGAACCTTCCTGGGGGTTTTCCTCGCCTATGGTTTTGTTGCGCCGCTGGCCAACCGCCTGAGCGGTGTCGTGAAGCAGGATCTTGGTTTCTTCGATGTGATCAAATCCGTGCTGATCGCCGGGTTGCACCAGCACGCGACGAATCTTTGTGTCGAGGTCGGCCGCCAGGCGGTGCCAGAGCATGTCCGGCCCAGCTTTGACACGCTGGAAAGCGCATTGCGCGATCTGAAGAAGGCGGCGTGATGTTTGGTGCCGCGATCCTGTCCGTAGGCCTGCTGAACTCGGCGGTCGCAGAGCTGCCTTTGCTGCCTGATGCGGCGGCCTATGCCGAAACCGCAAGTGGCTGGCTGCTGGACGGTCGCACGCTGCCCCCCGACTACCGTGTCACGCTTCTGGAAATGTCGCCAGAGGCGCGGCTGCAAACGTTGATTTTCCTGCGTCGCGTGGGCCTGCTTCAGGCCGATGGATGGGCGCTGCAGGACATCTTGCGCCCCGCCATCCCTGCTGAGGTGACCGAATGAAAGCCGTTGGCGCGATAGTCGCGAAATCTTCGCGCGGGCTGGACGCCTCACTGATGGTGACGGGCGCGCTGGTGCTGATCGTGATTTCGCTGGTCATCCCGCTCCCGCCGGGGCTGCTGGATTTCGGGATCGCCCTGTCCATCGCGACAGCGACTCTGGTTCTTGTCATGGCCTCTCTGGTCGAAAAGCCGACCGATTTTCAGGCCTTCCCGGTTCTGCTTCTGGTCAGTCTGGTGATCCGTCTGTCTCTGAACGTCTCCTCGACCCGCCTGATCCTGACCGAGGGCCATAATGGCACCACGGCCGCGGGCAATGTCATCAACGGTTTTGCCAATTTCGTCGCGGGCGGGTCGCTTTTGGTGGGTCTGACGGTTTTTGCCGTGATTTCGGTGGTGAATTTCATGGTCATCACCAAGGGGTCAGGACGTATGGCCGAGGTCGCAGCCCGCTTTGCGCTGGATTCGCTGCCGGGCAAACAGCTTGCGATTGACGGAGATCTGAATGCAGGTGCCATCGACCATCAGGAAGCCAAGCGCCGTCGCACGCAGGAGCAGCGCGAAATCAGCTTTTTCGGATCGCTGGATGGCGCATCGAAATTCGTCAAGGGCGATGCGATTGCAGGTATCGTCATCACCATCATCAATCTGCTGATCGGGTTAAGCGTCGGGGTCGTCGTGCACGGGCTTCCGGTCTTGGAAGCGATGTCGACCTATTCCCATCTGACGATCGGCGACGGACTGGTGACGCAGATTCCGGCGCTGATTACCTCGATGGCGGCGGCGCTGCTGCTGTCCCGGGGCGGCGCGACCGATACGACCGCGCAGCTGATGTCGGGACAATTGCTGCGGAGCTGGCAGCCCGCCGCGGTTGTGGCCGCTGCGATGCTGATCATGTCGCTGATACCGGGCATGCCCAGGCCGCTGTTTCTGTCGATGGCTGCACTCATGGCGATCGTCGCGTTTCTGGTCGCGAGGCGACAGCGGCAGGAGGAGGACTCGATTCCCGACCTGCCGGTCGAGGAAAAAGCCACGCGACCGGCTGCGCGGATCGGGGATGTTCTGGATACGGATGAGGTCAGCGTCGAGATCGGTCCGGATCTGGTCCTGATCGCGCTGGATCAGGCGCGCGGTCTGGGCAGCCGGATTGCAAATCTTCGTATCCACATCGCCCGCAGCTACGGTTTGATCCTGCCGGATGTGAGGATCACCGATATGGATGATCTGCCCGCTGGCAGCTATCAGATCCGTGTGCATGGCGTGGTGCGGGGCCGTGGCCTGCTGCGCCCGAAAGAGGTGCTGGCGCTTGGTCCAGACAGCGTTCTGAAATCCCTCTCGGGCGCGCCGGTGAAAGAGCCCGTCTATGACAGCCCCGCGCTGTGGATTTCTCCGGATCATCAGGATGAGGCCGCGACCTGCGGAGCCACCGTGGTCAGCCCGATGGAGGTGCTGTCGACCCACCTGATGGAGGTGGTCAAAAGCAATCTCCCCGCGCTGATGACATTGGGCGCGATGCAGCGGCAGATAGATGAGCTGAAGTCGCTGTCCGACTCGGGGCGCGCGGAACGCAATCGCCGCTATTTTGAGGGGATGATCCCGGACAAGGTGACGCCGGAAGCCCTGCTGACGATACTTCGCGCCCTGCTGGAAGAGCGTGTCTCGATCCGCAACCTGCCGCTGATCCTGGACGCCATGGCCGAATTCCGCAGCATCGAGTCGCTGGAAACCCAATATGAAATGGTGCGCAAACGTCTGCGCGGCCAGATCTCTCAGCAGCATGCGGATGATCTTGGCCAGATCCGCGCCTTGCAACTGCACCCGGCATGGGAGGCTGATTTTGTCAGGTCTGACAGCGAAATCGGCAGGCCGGGCGCCGGGGCAATGACACCGCAACTGTCCCAGAAACTGCTGGAACAGACGCGCCGTGCGCTGGCCAGGTCCGAGCCGCTTCTGCGGCCCGTTCTGGTCATTCCAGACCATCGCCGACGCATGATCCGCGCGGTGCTTGGGGCGAATGGCATCGCCATCCCTGTCATCGGCTTCGAGGAAATCGATCCCGGAATGGATCTGCAATTCGTCGGCACGGTCGAGGCCGCATGACCTGGCCCCAGCTTGTCGCGACCTTCCCGGGATTGGATTGGACGCTGTTGCTGGTCTATCTGCGCGTTCAGGCCTTCGTCATGGCGCTGCCTGCATTGGGCGAGCGCGTGATCCCGGTGCGCGTCCGCGTTGCCATCGCCATGGCGCTTTCGCCGTTGCTGGCGGCGGCTGTCACCAAGGTCGCGATGCCCGACGGTCCGGCCCTGATGTTGTCGCAGGCGGCAGGCCAGATGGTCATCGGCCTGTCGGCGGGGATGCTGCTGCGCCTTCTGGCGCTGTCCATCGACATTGCCACCTCGGCCATAGCCGCCACGGCATCGCTGTCGCAGATCGTCGGTGGCCAGAACGAGGCCGCGCCCCATCCGATCGGGAACATGCTGCATCTGGGCGGGGTCGCGATCCTGATGGCGCTGGGCGCGCCGGTGATGATGGTGCAGTTGATGGCCGATAGCTTCCTGCTGTGGCCGATCGGGACCTGGCCGGATGCGGGCATGATGATGTCCGAAGCCGTCCGCGTTCTCAGCTACAGCTTTGGCCTGGCGATGCTGCTTGCGGCGCCTTTCTCACTGGGTGGGTTCCTGTTTCAGGCTCTTTCCGGGGTTGTCAATCGCGTGATGCCCGCCTTGCCGGTTGTCTTCATCGGCTCGCCCATTGCCGTCCTGATGGCGCTGGCCGCGCTGGCGATCCTTGCGCCGATGTTGATCGGTATCTGGAGCGATGCAGTTCTGAGCTTTACCCTGCCGAGGTCCGGATGAGCGAAGAGAACGACGACAAACCATTCGAGGCCTCGGAACAGAAGCTGCAACGGGCACGTGAAAAGGGGGATATCGCGCGCTCTACCGAGTTGAACGTGGCGGCCATGTATCTGGGCGCGGCCTTGGCCTTTGGTCTGGCGGCGAGCTTTGCCGTCAAGCGCTGGCTGTCCATGACCAGCCGTGCGGTCGGGGTCGAGGGTTGGGCGCCGGATGCCACCTTTATGACCGCCCGCGCCATCGGAAGCTTTGCGGGCTGGGCGACGGTGGGGCTGGCCACGGTGCCCGCGATCGCGATCCTGATCTGTCTTGTGCTGCAGCGCGGGCTTGTCTTTGCGCCGCAAAAGCTGGCGCCGGATATCAAGCGGATCAACCCTGTCTCGAATGCGAAGCAGAAATTCGGGATCTCTGGTCTGGTCAATTTCGGCATCTCATTGTGCAAGGTGACGCTGGTCTGCATCGGCGGCTGGCTGATGTTTCGCGCGCTGCTGGACCGGCTGGCGGGCAGCGCGATGGGCGGTGGTCGCTGGGTCGGCGATCTGGGGCTGATCCTGGGGCGGGTGCTGTTGATGGCGCTGGCGATCTCGGTCGTGATCGGGGCGGTTGATATGGGCTGGCGCTGGTTCGATCACCGGCGCAAGAACCGGATGACGCGCAAGGAGATGGAGGATGAATACAAGGAGAACGAGGGCGATCCCCATCTGAAGGCCGCGCGTCGCCAGAAAGCCATCGATATGGCGACCAGGCAGATGCTGGCGGATGTGGTCAAAGCCGATGTGATCATCGTGAACCCCACCCATTATGCCGTGGCGCTGGAATGGAAGCGGGGCAGCGGCAAGGCGCCTGTCTGCCTTGCCAAGGGCGTGGATGAGGTCGCGGCCCGGATCCGCGAACGCGCAAAGGACCACAAGGTGCCGATCTGGTCGGATCCGCCTTGTGCAAGGGCCATCCATGCCACGGTCGATATCGGCCGTGAAATCCGGCATGAACATTTCGCGGCGGTGGCTGCGGCGATACGATTTGCAGAGCAGATGCGGCAGAAGGCCAGAACGGGATGGTGAATAAGCGGGATCAGTTGAAGATGCTGGAGCGGATCGCCCGGATCAAGGCGGATCTTGAATTGAAGAAATTCGCCGCCTTCAACCAGCATATGGTTCAGGCCAGGCAACGGGCCGAGGCCCTGCAGATGGCCATGACGCAAAGCTATCGCAGCACCGCGCCGCTGCATTTGTCCGAGGCCCGGATGGCCAATGCGCAGGCGGGCCGCAGCGCGCGCGAGCTGCGTTATGCGCAGCGTGAGATCCTGCGCCTGCAACCCAAATTCGAGGCCGCCCGCAAGGATGCCGTGCGGGAATTCGGACGGGCAGAGGTGCTGTTGACCTTGGCCGACAAGCATCGGCCCAAGGGGCCGGGGGACGTCTATTGAAGGGTGGCAGGTGCTGCGGAGTCTTCTGCGGGCGTCAGATCCAGATCGACCCAGACAAGACGATGATCGGAGGCAAGACCGACCAGTTGACCCGGATCACTATCGGGCAGAGGCCACAGCACGCCACTGTCCAGCACGCGCAGGCCCTTGGCGGGCAGCACGTAATCCACCCGCAGATTGCCGGGTCCGGCCTCGTCGAACTGCGCGGTGTCCAGCGCAGGATCGCCGCGATGCGCGGCATTCGCGCCAAGTTGCGGGGGCTGATAGGCGCCCTGGGGCAGGGGATCCCGGGCGTGTTGCAGAAGGGCGGTGATGGCCCCGGCCCGGCCTTCACCATCGACCGGATCGAGATTGATCTTGCCCAGCATGACGAAGGGCGCATCGGGCAGGCGATCCAGCCAGACGACCGCTTCATCATGGTTGCGGCGGCCGTTGCGATCCTCTGCGCCGTCAAAGACCGGCGGCGTGGCGGCCCATGCCAGAAGATGCAGCGGGCCATCCGGCGTGGTGATCTGCACATTCCAGTGATTGGTTGACGACAGGCGCTGGATCGCGGCGACCTCTGGCGAGACAGGCGGCATGATGTTGCCCGGAAAATCTTTCCATAGATCGGATGAGTAATCCACGACCTGATCTATTGGCAGCCGCGACAGGACGGCCATGCCGTTTTGTCCCGAAAACTGTCCAAAGCCCTGCGCGTCCTCGGCCCGTCCGCTGCGGCCATCGCCGTTCAGGTCCAGACCCGTGGCGATCCCGCGATTGGGCCGGGCGGTGAAGCGATACTGCATCTGATGCCCCGCCTTCGCCAGAACCGCGCCAAAGGCCGACAGCGCGCGACCGTCCAGATCCCAGTCGATGCCGGTCAGCAGTATCACATCCGGCGCAGCCGCCGCGATGACCTGCGCCGCCGCGCTGACCTGCGGATCGCCCTTTTCGATATCGCGCAGCAAAAGCCCCGGCCCCTTGCGTGACAGGCCGGGATCATAGGTGGCGATGCGGACCGGCTCGGCCAGGGCGGGCAGGCCGATCAGCGCCGCAATGGCAAGAAGCCTCAGATCCAAGGGCGCGCCTGCGACATCCGCTCTTCAAAATCCTCGATGGCCGGAGCCTTTTCCATGGTCAGGCCGATATCGTCCAGCCCGTTCAGCAGGCAATGCTTGCGGAAGGGGTCGATGTCGAAATGAAATTCCTGCCCGTCCGAGGTGCTGACCGTCTGCGCCTCAAGGTCCACGGTCATGCGGGCATTTGCGCCCTTTTGCGCATCATCCATCAGCACATCCACCGCCTCTTGCGGCAGGGTGATGGGCAGGATGCCGTTCTTGAAGCAATTGTTGAAGAAAATATCGGCGAAGCTGGTCGAGATGACGCAGCGGATGCCGAAATCCAGCAGGGCCCAGGGCGCATGTTCGCGGGACGATCCGCAGCCGAAATTGTCACCGGCCACCAGGATCTGCGTCTGGCGATAGGCGGGTTGGTTCAGCACGAAATCGGGGATCTCGTTGCCCTCGCGGTCATAGCGCAATTCATCGAACAGGTTCACCCCAAGGCCCGAGCGTTTGATGGTTTTCAGGAACTGCTTGGGGATGATCATATCGGTGTCGATATTGACCAGCGGCATGGGCGCGGCGATACCTGTAAGGGTCGTGAATTTGTCCATTTAACTCTCCTTCAAACGCTACCAGCTGTTGACCAGAGCGACAGCGTCTTGCCATTGCGAACTGTTGATTGCAGCGTCGATTGCCTGCTGCATGTAATGATAATCCTGCGCGCTGTAGCCGTCCAAGGGGACTTCAGCGGGCAGCGGCGGATTGATCCGCACCATTTTGCCATTGGGGATGATTCCGGCGATATCGGCGATATTGTTGGCCGACAGATCGAACATCATGCCGAGCAGCGGCGTTGCCGGAACGCCATCAGACGCGGTGGGCCAAAGCCAGCGTGTGACACCCCAACTCAGCGGATCGCCGACGGCCTTTTCCGAAATCGCCACCGGCGTCGATCCTGTGCCGAAGGAAAGGACCTCGATCTCGGATAAGGTCGCCGCGCGACCGCTGGCCAGTGCGACAAGCACGCCGTTCAGGACAGGATTATTGGCGAAAGTGCCGCCGTCCGCGAAAAAGCCGAGGCCGGGAATATTGTGTGGCGGGAAATAGGTCGGGGCCGCTGAGGTCGCAAGGGCGGCGTTCAGCAGCGAGATGTCAGAGTAATCGGCCTGTATGCCGCAATTGTTCAGATAGGCCGGGGTCCAGCTGCCTCCTGCGGGATCGCCGTTATCCAGCCGCGCCGCGTTAATGACCAGCAGCTTGTCCGTGATGTCGCCGAAGGTGGTTTGACCCAGATAGGGCAGCAATGTGTCATGCAGCCCATTGGCGGTATATTGGCATTCAAAAATGCCCGGCCCAGCAAGGGGCTGTTGCGCCAACTGTGCAACCTGCCGCGACTTTTCGGCGTTTCGCGCAAAATAAGCGCTGTTTTCGGTAAATATCTTCCCGGCGTCGTTTTCATATATCGAGACCATCGTATCGATCGAGACCTTCGCCGCGAGCGCGATCGAGATGAGCCCGCCGGTCGAGGTTCCGGCATAGCCGTCGATATTATCCAGAAGCTTGCCGCCTGTGTCCTTGTTCAGCCGGGCAATGAGCGTCGAAGAGATATAGCCGCGGATCCCGCCGCCGTCGCAAGAGAGAAGCCGGAAAGTCATCGGTCATCACCTTTCAAATTCACGCGATAGAAGTGGCACCAAGGGTATCACATCTATCGCGCGAACTGATGTTCAGACCGCAGGGGCGGCCGCGAAGTCGCGGATATCGACCAGGTGGCCTGTCACGCCGGCCGCCGCCGCCATGGCAGGCGACATCAGATGGGTGCGGCCCTTGTAGCCCTGACGTCCTTCGAAGTTGCGGTTGCTGGTCGCCGCGCAGCGTTCGCCGGGGGCCAGCTGGTCCGGGTTCATCCCCAGACACATCGAGCATCCCGCCAGACGCCATTCGAACCCGGCATCCTTGAAGATCTGGTCCAGCCCCTCTTCCTCGGCCTGCGCGCGCACGAGGCCGGACCCCGGAACCACCATGCCCCGCACCCCATCGGCCAGCTTGCGGCCCCGCAGCACATCGGCCGCAGCGCGCAGATCCTCGATCCGGCCATTGGTGCAGGATCCGATGAACACCGCATCAATGGCGATCTGGGTCAGCGGGGTGCCTGCCGTCAGGCCCATGTAATCCAGCGCGCGGCGCGCGGCCTCGACCTTGCCGCCGGTAAAGCTGTCGGGGGCGGGCACATCGGCGGTGATGGGCAGGGCGTCTTCGGGGCTGGTGCCCCAGGTGACGGTGGGGGCGATATCTTCGGCCCGCAGGGTCACGACCTTGTCCCAATGCGCATCGTCATCGCTGTAAAGCGTGCGCCACCAGGTCAGCGCGGCCTCCCACTGGGCGCCCTTGGGCGCATGTGCGCGGCCTTTGACATATTCGAAGGTGGTTTCATCCGGCGCGATCAGACCGGCGCGGGCGCCGCCCTCGATGGCCATGTTGCAGATGGTCATGCGGCCTTCCATCGACAGGTTGCGGATCGCCTCTCCGCTATATTCGATGACATAGCCGGTGCCGCCCGCCGTGCCGGTATGGCCGATGATCGCCAGCACGATATCCTTGGCGGTGACGCCCGGCGCAAGGCGGCCGGTGATTTCGACCTTCATATTCTTCGATTTCTTCTGGATCAGCGTCTGCGTGGCCAGAACATGTTCCACCTCTGACGTGCCGATGCCATGGGCCAGCGCCCCGAAGGCGCCATGCGTGGCGGTATGGCTGTCGCCGCAGACGACGGTCATGCCGGGCAGGGTCCAGCCCTGTTCCGGGCCGACGATATGGACGATGCCCTGCCGGATGTCGTTGACCGGATAGTAATGCACGCCGAATTCGCGGGCATTCTTGTCCAGCGCATCGACCTGGATACGGCTTTCCTCATTATCGATGCCGTTCTGCCGGTCCCAGGTGGTCGGCACGTTGTGATCGGGCACGGCGATGGTGCGCTCGGGCGCGTGGACCTTGCGGCCGGTCATCCGCAGCCCCTCGAAGGCTTGCGGGCTGGTGACCTCGTGGACCAGATGGCGGTCGATATAAAGCAGGCAGGTGCCGTCTTCGGACCGGTCAACCACATGGGCGTCCCAGATCTTGTCATATAATGTGCGTGCTGCGGCTGTGTTCGTCATGGCTGTAGCTTTCGGCTGTGATGTAGGTGCGACATATCATTGGCTGCGGCAGGCAATGCCGCGACCGTTCAGCCCCGGGCTGTCACGCACAGCGCTTCGCCAAAAAACCGGGACGGCAGGCGGGCGCGATCATGTATGTCGAAATAAATGAATCCAGACATAGTTGGGCTTTTACGTCTCTTTCTGCGTTGACGCAATATTGTGCCGTTGCGCATGCTTGGTTTTGCGATTTGGGAAGGGGGTGGCGATGGAACAACTGGATCCGCAGGTCATAGATGCCGCGCAGGGTCTTTGGTATCGGATTCGACTGTTCGCCGACACATTGCTGATACCGTCGCGCCTGTATCAGGTTCCCGCGATTCTGGGGCTGATGCTGCTGTCCTGGCTGCTGGCACGCCTGATCTCGCCCCGTTTCACGGGCTGGCTGCGCCGCCGCGAACATTGGCCGAAATGGCGGCTTCGGCTGGGCCTTCTGATCGAGCGCAAGCTGACCCTGATCATCTTTGTCATCCTCAGCTGGTCGGTGGTGCTGGTCATGCGAGAGGTGACTTTCGGGTTCCGCAGCCAGCTGATTGCGCTGGCCGCCTCGATCGCGACGGCCTGGGCGATCACCTTCTTTCTGGCGCGGATCATCGCCAACCGCTTCCTGCGGCGGTTGGTGACATGGATCGCGTGGATCTGGGTGACGCTGCATCTGCTGCAACTGACACAGCCTTTCGGAGAGTTTCTGGACAGCGTGGCCCTGCATATCGGCGATTTCCGGCTGTCGCTGCTGACCGTGCTGAAGGCGCTGGCGATCACCGGGCTGATGCTGGCGGGCGCGCGCGCCCTGTCCAGGCTGATCAACGGGCGGCTTGCGCAGAACGAGGATATTTCGCCCACCATGCGGGTGCTGACGGGCAAGCTGTTGCAGGTGGTTCTGTTCAGCCTTGCAGTGATTGTCGGTCTGAAAGCGGTGGGTTTCGATCTGACCGGGCTTGCGGTCTTTTCCGGCGCTGTCGGTGTGGGGCTGGGTTTCGGTCTGCAAAAGGTCGTCTCGAACCTGGTGTCGGGCGTGATCATCCTGCTGGATAAATCGGTGAAGCCCGGCGATGTGATCAGCCTGGGAGACACCTTCGGCTGGATCGAGCAGCTGGGCGCACGCTATGTCAGCGTGGTGACACGGGACGGCAAGGAATACCTGATCCCGAATGAGGATCTGGTCACCGGGCAGGTGGTCAACTGGTCACATTCGAACAATTACGTCCGGGTCGATCTGCATTTCGGCACCTCTTATGACGATGACCCCCATCAGGTCAGTGAGATCGCCATTGCCGCTGCCGTCAGCGTCAACCGTGTTCAGGCCCATCGCCGCCCGGTCTGCTGGATCACCGGTTTCGGTGACAATTCCGTGGATTACGTGCTGCGGTTCTGGATCCGCGACGCCTCGACCGGGCTGACCAATGTGCGCGGGCAGGTGTTTCTGGCACTGTGGGATGCGTTCAAGGAACATGGCATCTCCATCCCCTTCCCGCAGCGTGAGGTGCGCGTGATGAATGACGCGATCACCCTCAGGCGGGGCAAAACATCGCCCGTGACGCAAGATATTGGTGCCAAAAGCGTGACCGATGATTGAGACGGCGCAAAAAGATGCTATCTTTATAGGTATCCCTGCATCGGGGCTGATCGATGCGCTGACCGGAGGATGGAACCCTGTCAAATGACGTCTCGCCGGCCGCCAGTTCTGCTGCGGCCGCCGCCAAGGGCGATAAGCTGACCAGTGATCAGCTTCTTGCCAGCATCCTGACCTCGCTTGAGGATGACAAGGCCGAGGATATCGTGACCATCGATCTGCGTGGCCGGTCGTCGATCGCGGATCACATGGTGATCGCCTCGGGCCGCAGCACGCGTCAGGTCGCCGCAATCGCGGAGAAGCTGGCTGACCGGTTCAAGCAGCAGACCGGCCGCACAGCCCGTATCGAAGGCAAGGATGCCGGGGATTGGGTGCTGATCGACACCGACGATGTCATCGTGCATGTGTTCCGCCCCGAAGTCCGTGAATTCTATCAACTGGAAAAGATGTGGCTTCCCGCCGACGCGCTCAGCCGCAGCCGTGAAGCCGCCCGGCCAGACCGTTAAGTCGCGGCGGGCTGATGCGGATTGATATTGCCGCCGTCGGTCGGCTTCGCAGCGGCGCCGAGGCTGACCTCGTTTCGGATTACCTGCAACGATTTGCCCGGACCGGCCGTCCGCTTGGCCTGCCCGCGATCAATGTGATCGAGGTCGAGGACAAGCGCGGCGGCGGCCCGCAAGCCGAGGCCGATCTTCTGGACCGCGCCATTCCATCGGGCTCTGCGCTGGTGATGCTGGATGAGCGCGGCACGCAACCCACATCCCCCGAATTTGCCGAACGCATCGCGGGTTACCGCGATCAGGCCCGCGATCTGTGCTTCGTGATCGGCGGTGCTGATGGGATCGAGCCTGCCCTGCGTCAGCGCGCCGACTGGCAGATCAGCTTTGGCCGGATGGTCTGGCCGCATATGCTGGTGCGGGTGATGCTGGCCGAACAGCTGTATCGCGCCGCCACCATTCTGGCCGGATCTCCCTATCACCGCGCCTGATCGCCGGGTGAGCGCCTATTTCCAGCGGATTGGGGCGCAGTCCGGGTTTTGCCCGGTTGTCGGCTTTCGCAGAGCAGCGTAACAAGAACACAAAACACGATGAGGCCAAGATGACGAAACCGGTGATCCTGTGCATTCTTGACGGCTGGGGTATCTCGGACCGGCCCGAACAAAGCGCGCCCGATCAGGCGAATACGCCGAATTTCGACCGGCTGATGGCGGAATGCCCCCATGCGACGCTGACCACCTTCGGACCCGATGTCGGCTTGCCGCGTGGCCAGATGGGCAATTCCGAAGTGGGCCACACCAATATCGGCGCGGGCCGCGTGGTCGCCATGGATCTTGGGCAGATCGACCTGGCGATCGAGGATGGCAGCTTTTTCAGTAATGACTCGCTGGGTGGTTTTATCCAGAAGATGAAATCCAGCGGCGGCACCGCGCATGTGATGGGCGTCGTGTCGGATGGGGGCGTGCATGGCCATATCATGCATGTGCTGGCGGCGGTGAAGGCGCTGGCCGATGCGGGCGTGCCTGTGGTGGTCCATGCGATCACCGATGGCCGCGACGTGCCGCCGAAATCCGCGCAGGGCTTTGTCACCGAATTGCAGGGAAACCTGCCTGCGGGCGCGCGGATCGGCACGGTCATTGGCCGCTATTTCGCCATGGATCGCGACAACCGCTGGGACCGGGTCGAGCGCGCCTATCGTGCCATCGTGACCGGAGAGGGAGAGCTTGCGGCAAATGCGGATGACGCCGTCGCCAATTCCTATGCGCGTGACGAGACGGATGAATTCATCCAGCCCTATGTGATCGACGGCTATAACGGTGCGATGGATGGCGACGGGTTCTTCTGCCTGAATTTCCGCGCCGACCGCGCGCGAGAGATCCTCTCGGCTATCGGCGATACCGATTTCACCGGCTTCGATGTCAGTGACCGTCCCGAATGGGCCGCGCTGCTGGGCATGGTCGATTACAGCGACCGGCATCGGGATTACATGAGCTCTGCCTATCCCAAGCGGCAGGTGGTGAATACGCTTGGCGCATGGGTCGCACAGCAGGGCCTGCGGCAATTCCGTCTGGCCGAAACCGAGAAATATCCGCATGTCACCTTCTTCCTGAATGGCGGCAAGGAAGCGCCCGAACCGGGCGAGGATCGTTTCATGCCGCAAAGCCCGAAGGTCGCGACCTATGATCTGGCGCCGGAAATGGCCGCCGAAGAGGTCAGCGACAAGCTGGTCGAGGCGATCGAGGCCGGGTACGACATGATCGTGGTGAATTTCGCCAATCCCGACATGGTCGGCCATACCGGCAGCCTGCCTGCGGCGATGCGCGCCTGCGAGGCGGTGGACAAGGGCCTTGGCCGCATGATCGCCGCCTTGGACAAGGCGGGCGGGGCGGCGGTGATCTGCGCCGATCACGGTAATTGCGAAACCATGGTCGATCCCGAAACCGGCGGGCCGCATACCGCGCATACGGTCAATCCCGTCCCGGTCATCGTCTATAACGGTCCCCCGGGGGCGCGTCTGCGCAATGGCCGGCTGTCTGACCTTGCGCCCACCGTTCTGCAATTGATGGGCGTGCAGCCCCCGGCGGAAATGACCGGTGAAAGCCTGATCGTGACCGAATGACGCCCCGACTTCTGTTTCCCCTGCTGCTTGGCGGCCTGATCGCGGCTGCGCCTGTCCTTGCGACGGCGCAGGATGCCGATGTCTCGCCCGCCAGTCAGGCCGTGCTGGACGCGCAGGACGCCGCGGCGCAACTGCGCGCGGCGGTCGCCAAGCTGTCCGATGCGCTGAATCAGGACGATCAGGTCGTCGCCCTGACCGAGGTGATCCGCGGCTATGAACAGGGGCTTTCGGCCCTGCGCGGCGGCCTGCGCGAGGCCAGCGCCCGAGAGGCCGAATTGCGCGCACAGTTCGAACGCCAGCGCGCCCGTCTGGCCAGTGTGTTGGGCGCGATGACCTCGCTGCAGCAATCGCCCGAATCGGCCATGCTGCTGCATCCGGCGGGGGCGCTGTCGAATGCGCGTTCCGGGATGATCCTGTCCGATGTCACCCCCGGCCTGCGCGCCGAGGCCGAAGAGTTGCAGGCCGCGCTGGATGAAATCGCCACCGTGCGCGAGCTGCAGGCCAGTGCCGCCACGATGCTGGGCGAGGGTCTGGCCTCGGTGCAAGAGGCCCGTCGGCTGCTGGCAAGTGCCGTGACCGACCGCTCGACCATGCCGCTGCGCTTTGCCGAGGCCCCGGAAGAGCTGCAAAAGCTGCATGATGCGGCACAAACCCTGGATGAATTTGCCAATGGCGTCAGCCAGATGCAGTCCGATGTCGGCCCGCCGATGGAGGATTTCGAAGGCGCGCAGGGCAGTCTGCCCCTTCCCGTCGTGGGCAGTGTCCTGCGCCCCTATAACGAGGCTGACGGCGCCGGGGTGCGTCGCCCCGGCTGGATCCTTGCCGCGCCGCCTGCGGCGCTGGTCACGACGCCCTGGCCCGCCACGATCCGCTATCGTGGCCCCTTGCTGGATTACGGCAATGTGATGATACTGGAACCCGCGCGGGATTATCTTCTGATATTTGCGGGAATGTCGCAGGTCTTTGGCGAGGTCGGCGATGTGCTGAACGCGGGTGAACCCATCGGGCTGATGGGCGGCGAAGAGGCGCCGGCGCAGGAATTTGGCGCGCAATTCGTGGCCGATGCGGCGCAGGGCGGTGCTGCGGGCCGACCGGAAACGCTGTATCTGGAATTGCGCAGAGGACAGGAAACACTGGACCCGGCGGATTGGTTCGTGCTGAATCCCGTTGTGGAGCCTGAACAGGACTGAAGGCAGGAAAGGCCGATATGAAAAATTACCTGATCGCGGGGATTGGCGGCATTGTCGCGGGGACGGTGCTGACGACCCAGGTGGCGGGGCCGCTGCTGGCGCAAGATGCCGGACGCAACACCTCGATTTACGAACAGCTTGAACTGTTCGGGAACGTCTTTGAACGCGTGCGCGCCGATTATGTCGAGGCGCCCGATGACAAGAAACTGATCGAGGCGGCGATCAACGGCATGCTGACCTCGCTGGATCCGCACAGCTCTTTCCTGTCGGCCAATGATTACGAGGATATGCAGACCCAGACCCGGGGCAGCTTTGGCGGCCTGGGGATCGAGGTCAGCCAGGAAGATGGCCTGGTCAAGGTCGTTTCACCCATCGATGATACGCCTGCGGCGCAAGCGGGCGTGACCTCGGGCGATTTCATCACCCATGTGAACGGGGAATCGCTGATGGGGCTGACGCTGGATCAGGCGGTCGACATGATGCGCGGCCCGGTCGGCAGCGAAATCACCGTCACTATCCTGCGCGAGGGCGAGACAGAGCCGTTTGACCTGACCATGACCCGCGACACGATCAAGCTGACCGTGGTGAAGACCCGGATTGAGGGTCATGCCATCGTTCTGCGGATCTCGACCTTCAATGACGAGACCTATGACACCCTGTCCGATGAACTGGAAAAGGCCGTGGAAGAGGTCGGCGGCATCGACAAGGTGACGGGCTTCGTTCTGGATCTGCGCAACAATCCGGGCGGTTTGCTGAATCAGGCGATCAGCGTTTCGGATGCCTTCCTTGATGCGGGTGAGATCGTCTCGACCCGCGGCCGCAACCCCGAGGAAAGCGAGCGCTGGAATGCCGAAGAGGGCGATCTGGCGCAGGGCAAGCCCATCGTTGCGCTGATCAATGGCGGCTCTGCCAGCGCCTCGGAAATCGTCACCGGCGCGTTGCAGGATCACCGCCGCGCCATCGTCGTTGGCGAGAAGAGCTTTGGCAAGGGCTCGGTCCAGACAGTCATGCCCGTGACCTCGGACAGCGCGATCCGTCTGACCACGGCGCGCTATTACACGCCCTCGGGCCGGTCTATCCAGTCGCTGGGCATCCAGCCCGACATCATCGTGGCCCAGCCGCGCCGCGCGCCCCGAGATGAGGCCGGCGAGGATGGGGACGGCCCGCGCAGCCAGTCGAATTTCGGCCGCTCCGAGGCTGATCTTCGTGGCGCGCTGAACAATGATTCCATCAGCGAGGAAGAGCGCAAGCAGATCGAGGCCGAAGCCGCCGAGGTCGAGGCGACCGCCAAGCTGCGCGAAGAGGATTACCAGCTGGCCTATGCCGTCGATGTGCTGAAAGGGCTTGCAGCCGTCGATTTCCGCGCCGATCAGGTGCCGGCCTCGGCCACGCCTGCCGCGACCGGCGAAGGCTCGGGCACCGGACAGGGCGGGGCCGACACCTCGGGCAGCAATGAGTGATCCGGCGACGGAAAGAACCGGCCCGGGCGGGTTGCCCTATCGTGCCTGCGCAGGTGTCGTGCTGATCAATGATGACGGTCGCGTCTTTGCGGGCCAGCGCATCGAGATGCCCGGCGCCTGGCAGATGCCGCAGGGCGGGATCGACAAGGGCGAAACGCCGAAACAGGCGGCGCTGCGCGAACTGGTCGAGGAAACCGGGGTAACGCCGGATCAGGTCGATCTGCTGGGCGAAACACCCGATTGGCTGTATTACGATCTGCCCGATGAGATGGTCGGCAAGATCTGGAAGGGCAAATATGGCGGCCAGCGCCAGAAGTGGTTCCTGATGCGCTTCAAGGGCGAGGATCGCGATATCCGAATCGAGACCGAGCATCCCGAATTCGACAAGTGGTGCTGGATCAAGGCGGATGATCTGCTGGACAATATCGTGCCCTTCAAGCGCGACGTTTACGCCAGCGTCATTGAAAGCTTCCGCACGCGTCTGCGGTGACGGGGTCGGCATGGCCGCGCGATCTGCGGCCATGCCCCTATCCGATCAGTTGCGCTGCTGGCGGCGGCCTTCTTCTTCGCACAGGGCATCGGCGACATCGACGCTCATCGTATTGGGGCGCGTCACCGAGCGGTCCCAGTCCAGCCTGCTTTTGGTATAAAGCTGGCAGACAACCGGACCTTGCGGAGTTTCCAGCGTGACCGGGGCCGATTCATAGTCTTTCGGCGAACAGCCAGCCAGTGCCGCAATCGCCACGCCGGTAAGAAGGAAGTATTTGGTCACTCGGGGATCTCCTGTGCAGTGAAGTGGCGGGTGGCCGGTTTCCGGCCACACCGGTGGTCAAGATCAGCGCCGCAACTGACCCAGAAGGATCGAGGTCGGATAGCCGTCGGGCGTGACACCGATAGAGCGCTGATAGGCTGCCACGGCTTCCATCGTGCCGGATCCGAAGAGCCCGTCGATTTCGTCATTATAGAAACCCTTGGCGCGCAGGCGCTGCTGGATTTCCTTGCGTTCCGCCGTTGACAGCGGACGGTCGTTGCGCGGCCAGGATCCCTGAATGCCCGAGCGACCGGCAATCCGTTCGCCCAGGAAGGACACGCCAAGCGCATAATTGTCCGAGTTGTTATAGCGCAGCAGCGCCCGGAAATTGTCCAGGATCAGGAAGGCCGGACCATTCGCGCCCGCGGGCATGATGATCGAGCCATTGCCCGAGGGCAGCGCGCCGCCACCGATCCGGGTCACGCCCTGCGATGCCCAAGTGCCCGTGGATTTGCGGGTCTTCTTGCCGATCTGGCCCATGTTGAAGCCCGAGGGCAGCCGCACTTCCGCGCCCCATGCCTCGCCCCGACGCCAGCCGTTGCGCGCCAGATAGGCGGCCGTCGATGCCAGCGCGTCGGTCGGATTGTCCGACCAGATGTCGCGGCGGCCATCGCCGGTGAAATCGACCGCATATTCCAGATAAGAGGTCGGCATGAACTGCGTATGGCCCATCGCCCCGGCCCAGCTGCCCAGCATGTTTTCCGGGTTGATATCGCCCGCCTGCAGGATGCGCAGCGCGGCGATCAGCTGGTTCTGGAACATCTCGCCCCGGCGACCGTCATAGGCCAGCGTCGTCAGCGAGGGGATGATCTGCATCTTGCCGCGATTGGCGCCGAAATTCGATTCCATCCCCCAGACGGCCAGTACGATCTCTCGCGGCACGCCGTAGCGGGATTCGATGGCCGACATGGTGCTGTTGAGCTGCGAGGCCTTTTCGCGCCCGGTGCCGATACGGGCATCCGAGACGGCGCTGTCCAGATACAGCCAGACCGGGCGCGAGAATTCGGCCTGTTTGCGGTCCAGCCGGATCACGTCGGGATTATAGCGCGCGATCCGCATCGCGCGGTCATAGGTCGTGGCCGACACGCCCGAGGCCAATGCGCGCGAGCGGAAACTTTGAACGAAGCGCTGCAGACCGGCCTCATCCCCCGCAGAGGCGGCGGGAATCGGGGCGGGTTCGGGCAGCGTGGCCGAGGACATGCCCCCCGGGCTGCGGTTCATCGGGCTTGCACATGCGGCCACTGCGCCCACCAGCGCGGTGGTCAGAATGAAGCGGGATAAATTCATGTAATCGCCTGTTTGTGACTGCTTCAGTTGTTATTGTGAGGCAGTGTAACGAAACAGACACCGGTTGAATAGGGTAACATCACCCGAACAGCATCAGGCTGCCATCCGAATTTTGCCGCGCATTCCGGGGATTTTTCGCCGCGCGCGCCGCAATCGGGCAGCGGCGATCAGTGCAGGGGGCCGTCCTCATCTGCCGCGCCGTCGCAGCCTTTAAAAAAGGGCTGCATCTGCGCGATGATGACCGAATTTTCGTCCAGCGCGCGCTGCATCAGGTCACGTTCGTCCTGATCGATCTCATGCCCTTCGGACAGGCGTTCATCCAGACTGCCGTAGCCGGTGACATCCAGCGGTGCCAGATCGGCCTGTTTCAGGATGGCGACGGTTTCACGCACGGCCTCGGCCTCATCCTTGCCCGAGGCATAGCAGACCAGCGCGGCCCCGGTGGCGCCATCGGGCAGCCCGTCCCCGGCATTGCGGCCGACCTGAACCAGCAAAGTGTAAACATCCATGGCCGTTCCTTTCGGGGCAACTGTCGCGATGCCCCGTCATAGCGGCAAGAATGCGCAGGTGGAACCATCCTGCCGGGCCGTGCCGCAAAAAGAAACGCCCCGCGGGAGGAGGTGCGGGGCGTTTCCTCTCATCGCCTGTGCCTAAGCCGAAAAGGACAGAGGCGGAGCGATGTGCAGTTGCGATTTCACCAGACGATCTGCGCCAACCGCCTGATTCACGGCGCAACCAACCAAGCGTGGTCATGGTCCCCATAAGGCAAGATACCGGAACTTCCCGCCTGCAATCACAGGCGCTTTCGTCAACATCAGGTAACCGGCAAAAATCGCGTCTTTCGGCTTAAATTTACTTGAACAATACACATCGTTAAGGTGACCATGGTCTTAGCTTGGGCGCGTGACGCGCTAGATAAATGTACACTCAAAATTGATGGCATGAAAGCGTTTTCGACCATCCCGTTGAAATCATTTCGACAGAATATTGCGAATGCGATCTGATTTTTCGAACCCGGCGTTTCCCTTGTCGTGACTTCACAGCAGCGATCGCCCTGTCCTATGTCGCTGGCAAGAAATCTTCCCTGAATGGAAAAAAAGGAGCGGACGGATGACCAAGGTTCTGGTTCTCTATTACTCGGCCTATGGCCATATCGAGCAGATGGCCGAGGCTGTCGCCGAAGGCGCACGCAGCGCCGGTGCCACCGTCGATATCAAGCGCGTCCCGGAACTGGTGCCGGAAGAGGTCGCCCGCAATGCGCATTACAAGCTGGATCAGGCGGCGCCGGTGGCGCAAATCGCCGATCTGGAAAACTATGATGCCATCGTGGTCGGCACCGGCACCCGCTTTGGCCGGATGAGCAGCCAGATGGCGAATTTCCTGGATCAGGCAGGCGGGCTCTGGGCGCGCGGCGCGCTGAACGGCAAGGTGGGCGCGGCCTTCACCTCGACCGCGACGCAGCATGGCGGGCAGGAAACGACGCTGTTTTCCGTCATCACCAACCTGCTGCATTTCGGCATGACGGTTGTGGGTCTGGATTACGGGTTCCAGGCGCAGATGGATAATTCCAAGGTCCTCGGCGGGGCGCCTTATGGTGCCACCACGATCGCCGGTGGCGATGGCAGCCGCCAGCCCGAAGCCGAAGACCTGGACGGCGCCCGTTATATGGGCCGCCGCGTGGCCGATACCGCAGCCAAGCTGTTCGGCTGATCTCCTGACATGTCTGAAAGGGCGCCGCGGGACCGGCGCCCTTTTTCTGTTTCCGCCCCGGCTTTCCAAGCCCGCAGCCGACAGCTAGGTTTGCCGCGACGCAAGAAGGGGGCGGGCATGAGCAAAAGTCTGAAGCGGGTGAAGGCGGCGCTGGAGGCCGCGCAAGAACCGGTCGAGGTGCTGGAGATGTCGGAAACGACCCGCACCGCCGAAGATGCGGCCCGCGCGGCGGGCTGCGAGGTCGATCAGATCGCCAAATCCATCATTTTCCGGGGCGAAGAGAGCGGCCATGTCCTGCTTTTCCTGACGGCGGGCGGCAATCGGGTCGATGCGGCCAAGGCCTCGGCCGTGGCAGGGCAGCCTCTGGGCAAGGCGGATGCCACGCTGATCCGCGAGGAAACCGGATTTGCCATTGGCGGCGTTGCCCCGGTGGGGCATCTGCGGCCCATCACCGCCTATTTCGATCCGCGCCTGCTGGATTTCGCGCAGGTCTGGGCCGCCGCCGGGACGCCGCGACATATCTTTGCGATCTCGCCGCAGCGGCTTTTGGCGCTGACCGGCGCGACGGTGGCGGATTTTACCCTGTGATCAGGCGATCAGGCAGCGCGTCAGCGGGCTGCCCGGATCACAAAGACCTTCCAGCACCGTCATGTGATTGCGCCCCGCGTCGATAACGCAATCGGTCGGGCCACCCAGCCCGGCCCAGATATCGGCCAAGAGCCTTGCCTGTCGCAGGAATTCGGGCCGCTCATCCCCGCCGACCCAGCAGGTCACGGGAATGCCCGGATGTGGGGTCAGGAAGATGGGGCTTTCATGCGCGGCCTCGGCCTCATCCAGCCCGATCACGCTGTTCATTTCGGTTCGCAGGATCGGCCGAAGATCCGCAATGGGAGAGATCGGGACGCAGCTTTGCACCCGTGCGAGCAGTTCGGATCCCAGAAGATCGCCGCAGATCAGCCGTGCAGCCAGATGACCGCCCGCCGAATGGCCGGTCAGCGCCAGAGGGCCATCCACCCGCGATGCCGCCTGACCAATGATGCCCGCCAGTTCCACGGCCATATCCGCAACCCGTACCTTTGGCGCAAGCTGATAGGCAGGGATCGCCACCGCCCAGCCCTGCGCAAAAGGCCCCGCCGCCAGATGCGACCACAGATCTGGATAGGGTTCGGACCAGTATCCGCCATGAATGAACACGGCCAGACCCTTGGCCGGACCGTCGGGCAGAAACAGGCGCCCACCGCCCAGCGGTTGTGGCGGATGCTGCAGGCAGAATTCCTGCGCCTGCTGCTGCATTCGTACAACGATCTGTTCGGCATCCGGAATATAGGCAAAATTCGAATAGGCGTCGTTCCAGTCTTTGACCTGATAGGGCATGGCTGACTCCTCTTTCAGTTGCCGGGATGCGCTGATAGGTTTCGCTGGGGAGGGCTCACATGCCGACTGATTTCACCAATACGCGCCGGGCATTTCACTTGCCAGAGGGCGTGACCTATCTGGATGGAAACTCTTTGGGGCCGATGCCCAGGGATGCCGCGCGTCGCGTTGCCGATATGATGACGGATGAGTGGTCGCAGATGCTGATCACGGGCTGGAACAAGGCGGGCTGGTATGTCCAGCCGCGCAAGGTGGGCGACCGAATCGCCCGGCTGATCGGCGCGGGACCGGGGCAGGTGGTGATGGGCGATACGCTGTCCATCAAGGTGTTTCAGGCGGTCAGCGCCGCGCGCGCCCTGCGCCCGGATCGCCGGGTGATCCTGTCCGACAGCGGCAATTTCCCCTCGGATCTCTATGTTGCGGAAGGGCTGGCAAAGGCGGTCGATGCCGAATTGCGGGTCGTTGCCCCGGAACAGGTCGCGGATGCGATAAGTGACGATCTGGCGGTGCTGATGATCACCGAGGTCGATTACCGCACGGGCCGCCGCCATGACATGAAGGCGCTGACCGAAAAGGCCCATCGCCACGGCGCGCTGACGGTCTGGGATCTGGCGCATTCGGCGGGGGCGGTGGATGTGGACCTGCTGGGCTGCGGGGCGGATTTTGCCGTCGGCTGCACCTATAAATACCTCAATGGCGGGCCGGGCGCGCCGGCCTTTATCTGGACAAATCCCGATCTTGCCGAACAGGCGCAGCCGATCCTGCAGGGCTGGATGGGTCACGCCGCGCCCTTCGCCTTTGACATGGAGTATCGTCCGGCAGCAGGGATCGAGCGGATGCGCGTCGGCACGCCGCCGGTGATCGCCATGGCGGCGCTGGATGCGGCGCTGGACGTTTGGGACGATGTGGACATGGCCGATCTGCGCGCACGATCCATCGACCTGACCCAGGCCTTCATCGCCGGGGTCGAGGCGAATTGCCCCGAGGTCACGCTGAATTCACCACGGGATCCGTCGCAGCGCGGATCTCAGGTCAGTTTCCGCCATCCCGATGGCTATGCGGTGATGCAGGCGCTGATCGCGCGGGGCGTGATCGGCGATTTTCGCGCCCCCGATGTGCTGCGTTTCGGCTTTGCGCCGCTTTATAACGATTTGGACGATGTGGCCCATGCGGTCGATATTCTGGCCGATATTCTGGCCAATCGCACGTGGAATAGACCGGATTTTCATCAAAAAGCGGCGGTAACGTAAGGGCAGGGGGCTTGTAAAAGCTCCCTGCTTTTACATCTTGTCTATGACAACGACGGGGCGTGGTATGATTGAATTTCGGCTGGGGCACCAGCTTGCCGTTGTAGCATTCTGTTTATCTTTTTCTGTCATTGCCAATGGCGCATCTGCGCAATCCGATCTTCTGCGCGTCGAAATGGTCGAGGTGAAGGAAGAATCCGTACTGACCGATTTTCAACTCTCTGGCACGATCGAGGCCAAGGACAGCATTGAACTGGGCTTCAAGCAAAGCGGTCGCGTGATCGAGGTGCTGGCCGATGAAGGCGATTACGTCGCGCGCGGCGATGCGCTGGCGCGGCTTGAGGCGGTTCAGCAGGATCAGGCCCTGCAGGTGGCGCAGGCCGCCGTGACCGCGGCACAGGCGGCGGCCGATCAGGCCAGGCAGGCCAGCGACCGGGCCAAGGCGCTGCTGGCGCGTGGTGTCGGCACCCGCGCGGCGCGCGACAATGCCGTGCAGGCGGAATCCGAGGCGAATGGCGCGCTGGAAAGTGCGCAAAGCAATCTGGATCAGGCGCAGCGGGCGGTGGATGATACCGTGCTGCGCGCGCCCGAACAGGTCGTCATCACCGACCGTTATGTCGCCCCCGGCCAGATCGTCGGCGCCGCACAGCCCGCCTTTTCCATGGCCACGCTGGACGGGATGGAGGCGGTTTTTGCCGCCGCCGATCACCCCCGGCTTGACGGTGCCCTTGGGTCGCATGTCAAGCTGACGACGCTGGATATCCAGCGTCCGCCCATGTCCGGCACGGTCAGTGAAATCTCGCCTCTGGTGGATCCGGCCAGCGGCACCGTGACGCTGCGGGTCGCAATTGACGGCGTGCGTTCCGATATGGCGCTTTTGGGTGCTGCGGTCCGTGCGCAGGTCGAAATCGCCGCCGATCAGGGCATCGCGGTGCCGTGGACGGCGCTGATGCGGCAGGGCGAAGATGCCGCCGTCTGGATCGTGAACCCCGACAACTCGGTCAGCTTGACCCCGGTAAGGATCGGCAGTTTCGTGGACGGCATCGTCTTTCTGACCGAAGGGGTCGAGCCCGGCCAGACCGTGGTGGGCGCAGGCTCGCAATTGCTTTATCCGGGCCGTCAGGTGCAGCGGGCCGAGGTGTTGCCATGACTGTCCGCAGGGGCTGCGCCGCGCTTCTGGCCCTGATGCTGGTTTCGATGCCGCTCACGTCGGCCTCGGCGCTGAGCCTGCCGGACTGGCTGAATTTCAGTGCCGGTGCCGAAAACAGCGGCCCGCCACGCCCCGTCGTCAGCGAGATCGTCGAGGGGCATGGCGAGGATGCGCGCTCGGTCCCCGGGCTGGTCCAGTCCCGCACGCAGGTCGAAATGGCGTTCCAGACGCTTGGCCGCATGGTGACGCGGAATGTCGATCTGGGTGACCGGGTCCAGCGGGGCGAGGTGCTGGCGGAACTGGCCAGCGAGGATCTTGAGGCCTCGACCCGTGCGGCGCGGGCCGCTGTCGACTCGGCCGAGGTGCAGAACGAAACCGCGCAGCTGACGCTGGAACGCACGCGCGCGCTGGCCCGGCGCAATGTCGCGACCACCGCCCAGCTTGAACAGGCGCAAAACGCTGCCGCGGCAGCCGATGCCGGGCTGCGGCAGGCAAGGTCGGAACTGGTGCAGGCGCAGGACGCCGAAAGCTATGCCACCATGGTTGCGCCGTTTTCCGGCGTGGTCAGCGCGGTCTATGAGGCGCCGGGCGCGGTTGTCAGCGCCGGTTCGGCGGTGCTGCAACTTTCGGCCGGGGATCGCCGCGAAGCCGTGATCGACCTGCCGGAATCGGCGCTGGTCAGCCTGCCCGAGGATGCGTCATTCTCGATCTGGCAGCGCACGGCGCCAGAGAATGTCATCCCCGCCACGCTGGACCGGATCGATCCGATGGCGGATACGGCAACCCGCACGCGGCGCCTGTATCTGACCCTGCCCAAGGATGCGCCCTTCCGGCTGGGCGCGCTGGTGCGCGCGCGCCTGGGCACCGAATTCCAGCCGGTCATCACGCTGCCCGCCTCTGCGGTGCTGGAAGAGCATGGGGTGTCCTATGTCTGGCGCGTCCTGCGACAGCCGCAGGGTGCAACCGTCGAAAAGGTGCAGATCACGCATATGCCGTCATTTCAGGGCCGCCTGTCGGTCGATACCGGGATCCAGCCGGGCGATGAGATCGTCACCCGCGGCATTCATTCGCTGTCCGACGGCCAGCAGGTCGGGCGGAGGGTTGCGCCGTGACGCGATTCAACCTGTCCGACTGGGCGCTGCGCCATCGCAGCTTTGTCTGGTTCCTGCTGATCATCTCGCTGATCGCGGGCACGCTGGCCTATCTGAATCTGGGCCGGGAAGAGGACCCGAATTTCACCATCAAGACCATGGTGATCGGCGCCGCGCTGCCCGGCGCCAATATCGACGATACGCTGAAGCAGGTCACCACCCGGATCGAAACCAAGCTGGAAGAACTGGACGAACTGGACTTCACCCGCTCGGTCACGACGCCGGGACAGTCCATCGTCTATATCGAGCTTTTGCCGACCACCCCCGCATCCGAGGTGCGGGGCATCTGGCGCCATGTGCGCGAAATGATGTCGGATATCCGCGCCGATTTTCCCGCCGAATTCCAGGGCTTCGCCTTCAATGACAATTTCGGCGATGTCTATGGCAATATCTATGCCTTCACCGCCGACGGCTTCACCCCGCGTGAATTGCGGGACCGGGTCGAGGATATCCGCAAACAGGTGACGGCCCTGAATGCGGCGGGCAAGACCTCGCTGCTGGGCGAGCAGGACGAGCAGATCTTTCTGGAGTTTTCCGCCGCCCGCCTGGCCGCGCTTGGGGTGAACCAGCAGCAGGTGATCGGCACGCTGGCCCAGCAGAATGCCATCGCGCCCTCGGGCGTGGTCGAAACCGGGCCAGAGCGGGTTCTGGTCCGCGTCGGCGGGCAGTTTGACGATGCCTCGGCCATTGCTGCCGTGAACCTGCGTGTGGGCGAGCGTTTCTTCAACCTTGCCGATGTCGCGACGGTGACGCGCGGCTATGAGGATCCGCCGCAATCGCTGTTTCGCTATAACGGACAGCCCGCCATCGGCTTGCAGATCGGCATGCGCGAGGGTGAGAACATCCTTGAATTCGGTCAGGAACTGGACGCCCTGATGGAGCAGATCGCAGCCGATCTGCCGATCGGGATCGAGATGGCCAAGGTCGCCGATCAGCCGCATGTGGTCGATGAGGCCGTGGGCCATTTCGTCAAGGCGCTGGCCGAGGCGGTGATCATCGTTCTGATCGTCAGCTTCGTCAGCCTGGGCTTCCGTGCGGGTTTCGTCGTGACGATGACCATTCCGCTGGTGCTGGCGATCACCTTTGTCATTCTGGATCTCTACGGGATCACCCTGCAGCGGATCTCGCTTGGGGCGCTGATCATTGCGCTTGGGCTGCTGGTCGATGATGCGATGATCGCCATTGAAACGATGATCTCGCGGCTGGAGATCGGCAAATCGCTGCCAGAGGCCGCCAGCTATGCCTGGACCTCGATCGCCTTTCCGATGCTGACCGGCACTCTGGTCACCGTGGCGGGTTTCATCCCCATCGGGCTGAACAATTCGGCGGCAGGCGAGTTCACGTTTTCGCTTTTCGTCGTGATCGCGGTGTCGCTGTTGATTTCCTGGGTGGTCGCGGTGCTGTTCGCGCCGCTTCTGGGGGTGGCCTTTCTGAAGGAAAATATCGGCCATCACGAACAGAAGGCGGGCTGGCTGCGGCGGCGTTTTCACCATCTGCTGCTGCGGGCCATGCGCTTCAAATGGACGACCGTGCTGATCACCTTCGTGCTGTTCGGGGTGTCGGTCTTTGGCATGCGCTTCGTCGAACAGCAATTCTTCCCGACCTCGGACCGGACCGAGGTGATCGTGGATATCAATGAGCGTCAGAATTCCTCGATCCGCAAGACCCGCGCCGATATGGACAAGCTGGAAGCGGCGCTGAGCGGCGACCCGGATGTGCGGTTCTGGACCTCTTACGTGGGTGAGGGGGCGCCGCGTTTCGTCCTGTCGCTGGATGTGCCCACGCGGGGGCCGCAAATGGGCCAGATCATTATCCAGACCCCGGATCTGGAAGCCCGCGACCGGGTCAAGGCCAAGCTGAACGATCTGGCCGCGCGCGAATTTGCCGGCGTCGATATCTATGTCAAGAACCTTGAGATCGGCCCGCCTGTGGGTAAGCCGGTGCAATACCGTGTCAGCGCGCCCAGCGTGGATGAAGCGCGCGATGCGGCGCGCGGTCTGGAAACCGTTCTGGCGCAGGAGCCGCGCCTGCGCGATATCGCGATGGACTGGAACGAACCGGCGCGGGTGGTCCGGCTGGTGGTCGATCAGGATCAACTGCGTCAGCTGAGCCTGACCAGTGCCGATATCGCCGACGGGCTTTCGGCGATGTATACCGGCAAGACCGTGACACAGCTGCGCGACGATATCTTTCTGGTCGATGTGGTCGCGCGGGGCACGGATCTGGATCGGGAATCGCTGAATTCTTTGCGTGATTTGCAGCTGCATCTGCCCGATGGCGGCACCGTTCCGCTGTCGGCGCTGGTGGCGCTGGAATATGGCACGGAACAGCCCTTGATCATGCAGCGCGACGGTCTGCCCACGGTCACGGTCAAGGCTGCCATTGCCACCGACGATCAGCCTGCCACCATGGTCAAGGCGCTGGAACAGCGCGTGGCCGATTATCAGGCGGGCCTGCCGCCCTCGGTCAGGATCGAGATCGGCGGCACCGTCGAATCCTCGTCCGACAGTCAGGCGCCGATTGCGGCGGTGGTGCCGGTCATGCTGCTGATCATGGCGGTTCTGGTGATGATGCAGATGCAAAGCTTCCGCCTGTCGCTGATCGTCTTTGCGGCGGCGCCGCTGGGGCTGATCGGCGTGGTCGCGGTTCTGGTGCCTTTCCGGGTGCCGATGGGCTTTGTGGCGATTCTGGGGATCCTGGCGCTGATCGGGATCCTGATCCGCAATTCGATCATTCTGGTGCATGAGATTCAGGAATTGCTGCGCAGCGGGCGGTCGCAATGGGATGCGGTCTTTGAAGCCTCGGACAGCCGGGCACGGCCGATCCTGCTGACCGCGGCGGCGGCGTCGCTGGCGCTGATCCCGATTGCGCGGCAGGTGTTCTGGGGACCGATGGCCTATGCGATGATGGGCGGAATCATCGCCGGGACGCTGATCACGCTGGTCTTCGTGCCGGCGCTGTATTGCGTGGTCATGCGGGTCGCGCCGCCCGCCGGGGATCCGGCGCCGCCCGGTGATGCCCTCGCGGATCCGGCCTGACAGAGTGCCGCCTCAGGCCGGCACGGATGCGTTGCTGGTCGCCTTGCGCTGCGCGATCACCGCGCAGACCAGAAGCTGGATCAGATGGAACAGCATCAGCGGCAGCACCACGGCCCCCACCTGCGAGGCGGCAAAGATCGCCGTTGCGATGGGCAGGCCGCTGGCAAGGCTTTTGGTCGACCCGCAGAACAGCAGCGTGGTGCGATCCGGATCGGGCAGCTGGAAATGCCGGCCCGTCAGCACCATCAGCCACATCACCACCGCCAGAAAGACGCAGACGATGGCGCCCAACAGGATCAGCCGACTGGCCGGAATCGCCGACCAGATCCCGGCCACGGTTCCCGCGCTGAAGGCCGAATAGACGATCAGCAGGATTGATCCGCGATCAACGATCATGGTCAGGAATTTGTGCTGCTGGATGAAGCCTCCGATCCAGCGCCGCAGAAGCTGACCCAGGATGAAGGGAAACAGGATCTGCAGGGCGATCTTGCCGATGGCATCGGTGCTGATCCCGCCGCTTTGATGCAGGATCAGCGCCATCAGCGCGGGCGTCAGCACCACCGCGACCAGATTTGAAATCGACGCCGAACAGATCGCCGCAGGCACATTCCCCCCGGCCATGGCGGTAAAGGCGATCGAGGACTGGATGGTCGAGGGCAGCACCGCCAGAAACAGGATGCCCAGCGTCAGTTCCGGCCCCAGCATGCCCCCCGCCAGCCAGGCGATGCCGATGCCCAGCACCGGAAACAGCGCATAGGTCGCCAGAAAGCACAGCGATTGCAGGCGCAGGTTCAGGATGCCCGCGCGTACCGATGCAGTGTCCAGCTTGGCGCCATAGATGAAAAACAGCAGCGCGACCGCCCAGAAGGTGATCTGGCTCAGCGCCGCTGCGGCCATGCCACGGGCAGGCAGCACCGCACCCATAACCACCACCCCGATCAGCAGCAGCATATAGGTGTCGATGCCAAATCGTCTGAGGAATGTCATTCAGATCTCCGCCACGCCAGTTGCCCGCTTCAGAAGCCCAGAGCCAGACCGTCCTTGCGGCTGTCCGATCCGCCCTCCAGCAGACCATCCTCGCCAATGCGGATGGCCTGCCCGCCGCCCATCGGATGTTGCAGGATATTCAGCCGGTGGCCGCGACGCTCCAAATCGTCCCGCACGTTTTGCGGCACGGTGGGTTCGATGTCCAGCTTGCCCGCCGTGGCAAAGCTGCGCGGCGCGTCGATTGCCGCCTGCAGCGATTGCCCGCGATCAATGACGGCCGACAGGAATTGCGCATGGCCCGTCGCCTGATATTGCCCGCCCATCACGCCAAAGGGCATCACCGTGCGGCCATTCTGCGTGACCATGCCCGGAATGATCGTGTGCAAGGGGCGCTTGCGCGGGCCGATGGCGTTCGGATGGTCCGGGATCAGCCGGAAGGACGCGCCCCGGCTTTGGAACATAACCCCGGTCGTGGGCTCGCGCAGGCCCGATCCGAAGCCCTGAAAGATCGAATTGATGAAAGAGACCGCGTTCCCCTCGTCATCGACGACACACAGATAGATCGTGTCCTTATGCTCTGGCTCGTCCCACAGGGCGGGGGGCATGGCGCGGTCCATATGGATGCGTTGCCGCAGCGTTTCGATGGTGTCTTCGGCCAGCAGGGTTTCCGCGATGCCCGCGCAGTGATCGGGATCGCCGATCAGCGCATCGCGGTGGTGATAGGCCAGCTTGGTCGCCTCGGCCAGTACATGGATGCGATCGGCGTCGGACAGGGCCGCCATGTCAAAGCCCTCCAGCAGCTTCAGGATCAGCAGCGCCGCCACGCCCTGCCCGTTCGGGGGGCATTCATGCACCTCATATCCGCGATAGGTGGCGCTGATCGGATCATGCCAGCTTGCACCCGCCATGCCTTCGGCGAAATCCTCGACCGTGTGCAACCCGCCATGACGGCGCAGAAATTCGACCATCCGTTCCGCCGCTGTGCCTTCATAGAAGGCGGCCGGTCCCTTGGCCGCGATGGCGCGCAGGGTTTCGGCCAGCGCGGGTTGTGCCAATTGATCCCCGGGGCGGGGTGGCTGGCCGTCCGGCGTCATCGCTGCCGCTGCCTCTGGTGACAGGACGTGGGCCGATTGCGCCCAGTCCTGCGCCACGCGCGGGGTCACGCGAAAACCGCCTTCCGCGTAAAGGATCGCCCGCTGAAACAGGCGCGGCAGCGGCAGTCGGCCATGATCGCCATGCAGCCTGCACCATGCCGAGATCGCGCCCGGAATGGTCACGGCATGGGCCGATTCATGCGGGATCTGATCGCGGATCCCGGCCTGTGCCAGCGCCTCGATGGTCGCAGCGGCGGGTGCGCGCCCCGATCCGTTCAGGGCCCGCACCTTGCCCCCCTTCGGCGCGTAAAGGACAAAGCAATCGCCGCCGATCCCCGTCATCAGCGGATCGACCACCGCCTGCACTGCCGAGGCCGCAATCGCGGCATCGACCGCATTGCCGCCCGCGGCCAGCACATCCAGCCCCGCAGCCGTCGCCAGGGGATGAGAGGTTGCGATCATCGCACGACCGGTCAGCGTAGGCGGGCGGTGTGCGGAAAAGAAATTGAACATGCGGAACCTCGGCGATTTCTGGTGGCGGTCCCGCGATCAAGAGCCGGTTTTCCCGCCTTTGCAAGCCCTTGTTGCGCCAAGGGCACTTTCGCAGCGCCGCGCGCGGGCTTACCATCCCGGCTGTCATCATCACCGGAAACCGCATGTGAGCGATCTGCCCTTTATCTGTGAAAAGCGCCCGGCCTCGGGCAGTCTGGACGTGGTCGTGACCAATGCGCCGCTGGGCTCTGCCGCGGGGAATGAGATGCTGGCAGCGGGCGGAAATGCGGTCGATGCCGCTGTGGCCGCGCTGCTGACCCTGACCGTGGTCGAGCCGATGATGGTCGGCATTGCCGGTGGCGGGATGACCCACCTGCGGCTGGCCGATGGTCGGCATGTGGTGATCGACGCGCTGTCGGTGGCCGGGCAGGGCGCGCGGCCGGATATGTTCACGCCGCTGTCGGATCGCCCGCCCGATCACATGGAGACGGTCGGGCGGCGCAATCGTGTGGGCGCCTCGGCCGTGGCGGTGCCGGGCAATCTGCGCGGCTGGCACATGATGCAGCAGAGATATGGCCGCCTGCCCTTTGCCGATGTGGTCGAGCCCGCGATCCGCGCGGCCTCTCGCGGCTTTACGGTCAGCGATTACCTGGTCGGCGCGATCCGCGAGCATGAGCGTGATCTGCTGGCCGATCCTGAAATTGCGCGGCTGTTCCTGCCGGGCGGCAAGCCGGTCGCGGCGGGCAGCCGGATGGTGATGGCGGATTACGCCGAAAGCCTGCGCCTGATTGCGCGCCTTGGGGCCAAGGCGCTGCATGGCGGCGATCTGGGCCGGGCGCTGGTCGCGCGTCTGGCGACGGGCGGCCCAGATGCGGGCCATGTCACGCTGGAGGATCTGACCGGCTATCGCGCGATTGAACGCGACGCCATCTTCGGCAGCTATCGCGGCCATCAGATCGTCGGCCCGCCACCCCCGGCCAGTTCGGGCGTCCATATCGTCCAGATGCTGAACATGCTGGAAAATTTCGATCTGCGCGCGATGGGCTTTGGCAGCGCTGAAAGCCTGCATCTGCTGGCAGAGGTCATCCGCATCGGGTTCGAGGATCGTAACGCGGCCTCGGGCGATCCGGATTTCGTCGATGTGCCGGTGGCGCGATATACCTCGAAATCCTACGCGCGAGATTGCCTGTCGCGGATGCGCGAGGGCGGCGGTGCTGGGCCATCGCTGCGGATGGGGCGGGAAAGCCGCGACACCACGCATCTGACCATCGCGGATGCGGATGGCAATGTCGTCTCATCCACGCATACGATCAACGGGCTGTTCGGCGCCTGCTTCATGGTGCCCGGCACCGGCATCATCCCCAATAACTATATGCTGAATTACGATCCGCATCCGGGGCGTGCGCTGTCGATCCAGCCGGGCAAGCGGGTGCCGACCTCGATGGCGCCGATGATGGTGCTGCGCGATGGTCAGACGCGATTTGCGCTTGGCCTGCCGGGGGCGGTGCGGATCTTCCCTTCGGCCATGCAGGCGATTGTCAACCTGATCGATCACGGTATGAGCCTGCAACAGGCGGTCGAGGCGCCCCGGATCTGGACCGAGGGCCATGAGGTCGAATTGGAGCCCGCCTATGCCCCGATGGCGGCGGATTTGCGCGAAAGGGGGCATCGGGTGCGGCTGGTCAAGACCATCGGCGGCGGGATGAACGCCATCGAATTCGCCCCGGATGGCCTGCTTTGCGGGGCCGCCTGCTGGCGCGCGGATGGCGTGGTCATGGCGCAGGGCGGCGGGCTTGCGCGGCCCGGCGTGCGGTTCAAGATATAGGCGAGGGTGGGATGATCAGACTGGTGATGCTGGATCAGGCAGATAAGGCGCGGCTGGACCGGATCCGGCCTCTTCTGCCCTCTGACTGGCAGCTTGACAGCACCGCCTCGAATGATCCCGCCGACCGGCTGGCCGCGCTGCAGGGTGCCCGTCTGGCGATCACGGGCGACGCCCCGGTGACGGCGGCGATGATGGCGGTGCCGGGGCTGCGGGCGGTGCATAAATGGGGCGTCGGCTTTGACGGCATCGATCTGGACGCCGCGCGGCGACATGGCGTGCGGGTGCTGCGCACCACAGGCGCCAATTCGGTGGCCGTGGCCGAAACCACGCTGGGCCTGATCCTGGCGGTCAATCGCAATATCGCGCGCGGGCATCTGGCCATTCATCGCGGCGACTGGCCCAAGGCCGCGCTTGGTCCCAGTTCGGCCACGCTGTCGGGGCGAGTGGTGGGGATCGTCGGCATGGGCCATATCGGACAGGCGCTGGCACGGCTGTTGCGGGGGTTTGCCTGCAAGATCCTTTATACCAAGCGGACCCCCCTGACCGCTGCGGAAGAGGCTGAACTCGGCGCCTGCTTCGCGCCCCTGTCCGAACTGCTGGCCGCGTCTGATGTGGTCACGCTGAATTGCGAATTGAGCGACAGCACCCGCAACCTGATCGACCGCCAGCGCCTGTCGCTGATGAAGCCCGATGCCATCCTGATCAATGCCGCGCGCGGCGGGGTTCTGGTCGAGGCCGACCTGGCCGATGCGATCCGCAATTGCCATCTGCGCGGCGCTGGGGTCGATGTCTTCTCGGTCGAGCCGATCCGGCCGGATAATCCGCTGCTGGGGCTGGACCGGGTGGTGCTGACCCCGCATCTTGCGGCGCTGTCGGCGGATGGCTTTGCCATAGGCATCCAGCGGATGGTGGCGAATTTTCAGGCCATCCTGTCCGGGCAGGATCCGCGCCCCGAGGATGTTCTGGTCTGACGGCCCGCGACCGGATGCATTCCGCCATTCCGCAGCGGGCCGCACCGCGATAGAAGAGCGGCGATGAGTATCGAGATCTACTATGACGGCGCCTGTCCCTTTTGCGACGGCTATGCGCGCAAGCTGAACCTGCAACGGCAGGTCGGGCGGGTCGATCTGATCGATCTTAGATCACAGGATCCTCGCGTTGCTCAGGTGATCGACAGTGGTGTGGATCCGAACAGGGGCATGGTCGTCCGCTTTGGCCAGAGGCAATATCATGGCGCGGAGGCGGTGCACATTCTGTCAGTGCTGTCAGAGGGGGGCGGACCTCTTGCGCGACTGATGCGATCGCCGCGCCGCGCGATGATCATTTATCCCGTTCTGCGTGCATTGCGGCATGTCGCCCTGCGACTGTTGGGCCGCCGACAGATCCGGTAATGCCCTTGCGGTGAGGGTCAGGAAAACCATAGTCCCGACGCGCCGTTTCAAATCCGGATCATATCCTTCAGCGTGGAACAGATTTCCGTTATCTGCCCACCTGCCAGATGGGCTGCGCAGTTGGCTGCAGTGCAGCATGGCCCGTTTGCTTATTTAATAAGCAAAAATGCCCGATCCATCGGCGGAATTCGCAATATTGAACAAAACGATTTAGTTGCCTAATATCTCTGCCAATCTCGCCCGGAATGTGGGGATGTGGCGTCTTCAGTTTGCGTTTTGCCCACAAAAGCCCAGCAAATATTGGTGTTTTCCAGCATGAGCCATGCGGTGACCGATAGGGGTGTCTCTTACTTGGATTCAACAGATAGGCGCAAAAATGCCGGTTCCTTTGCTGCGGTGGCAAGATATTCACAAGGACTTTATGGACTATGGCAAAATCCGGGCCTGCAGTTGTAATGCCCGATAAAGAAGTTAGAGTCATACCAAGCTGTAATGGACTGAAATTGCAGATCAAAAAAGGCGTTTTCGACATATGTATCGGATCAACGAAGGCCTGATTGACATACCTGATGACTGGCAGGACCGGTCGGTGAATGTGATCGGCTCAACCATTACGGGTGCGGGCGTGACCATGACGATCACGCGCGATGAGATCCCGATGGGCATGCCCTTTGCGGAATATGTCCAGGGACAGGCCCGACAGGCCCGGGATGCGCTGGACGGTTTTGTGTCTGCCGGGCCGCGCGATCTGCTGATTGATGGACGTTCGGCGATTGAAATCGAATGCCGCTGGAATGCCAAACAGGGCCGCGTGCATCAGATCATCACGACAGTGCAATATGGTCATCGCGCGCTGGTCTTGACAGCCTCGGTCGCCGGTGAGATGAGCGACGCCCGATTGACCGAGATGCGGCGTATCATCTCCAGCCTGCAATTCGAGGAAAATAACTCCAACGGTATGGCGCAGCAGGGCTGAGGGCGCCCCAGGCGGGGCGCCCTGGCAGAGAGATCGCGTGAACATCACATTGGAAAATCCCTGGCTGATCGCCGATCTGGGCAGGCCGATGCGGGTGCTGTCCTTTGCACCCTATCGGCCCGGTTTCGTGACGGCGCGGCAGGTGCTGATCCGCTACGTCCGCAATGACGATCTGGGGCCAGAGCTTGACGCGCTGAACTGGCTGGCGGGGCAGGCGGCGCGGATCGACGCGCAGGGGGTGGCGCTTCTGACCTCGCGCGAATTGCACCATTATTGCACCGCCGCGCATGGCCGGGCGCGGGCGCTTGCGACGGTCGGTCTGGGCAATGCCGAACGGATCGGGCGGCACCGTGCGGCTCAGGGCGCCGATTACGGCACGATCAATATCATCCTGCGGATCGACGCCGCGCTGGACCAGACCGCCATGCTGGAGGCGATGACCCTGATTGCCGAAGCGCGCACGGCGGCGATCATGGATGCGGGGTTGCGGCTGCCCGATGGCGCGGCAACGGGCACGGGCACGGATTGCATCGCGCTGGCCTGCGATGCGGGGGATCGCGTCTTTACCGGCAAGCATACGGCTCTGGGGCAGATGATCGGGGCGGCGGCCTATGATGCGGTGCTGCAGGGCGCGCGGGACTGGATCGCCGAACATGGCGACCGGCTGGACTAAGCGCGCGGCAGGCTATTCGGCCGTGCTGTCCTGCGCCTGCAGGATCGCACCCACGAACCCGTCCGCCGCGATGTCAGAGCACAGCGCCGCCCAGTCACAGCGCGCGCAGGCCGAACGGGTGTCCTGATTTGCGAATGCCGCACGCATCTGCGCGACAAGGACGGGCGTCAGCACCATACGCAATCCGTGGCGGATATCGCGATCCAGCAGCGCGCCGACATCGCGGGCGGCATTGGCATCGCGGATCTGGACGCCGGGATTGTGGCAATGGGCGTCGGGATCCTCTAGCAGCGGCGCGCAGATATCGTCGGGGCCGGTGACGATCACGACCTCTTCCCCGGCATTCACGCGCCGCGCAATCTCGGTCAGCCCCGCAATGAAAGCGGGGCTGTAGCCTTTGCCGATATAGGTCAGCAAACACAGCAGGTGATGCGGGCGAAGCCGCACCGTCATGGCAGGCTCTTACGCGCCATTGCGCAGCGTGCGGCGCTGGATCACGCGCAGCGTCATCGCCGCCAGACCCGATTTCAGCACCGCACCGATCAGGAAGGGTGTCACGCCTGCGGCAAGCGCCTTGTCCCAGCCGATCAGCGAGGCCAGCCAGCTTCCGCCAATCGCCAGGCACAGCAGGTTGCCCAGCAGCATCGCCGCAAAGGCCAGCGGCAGGTTGCGACCGTCCCAGCCACGCTGTGCCAGCCAGCCGGTCAGCGCCGCGATGATCGGGAATGAGAACAGATAGCCAGCCGTCGGGCCCATGAAGGGGGCGATCCCGCCCGATCCACCGGCCAGCACCGGCATGCCGACCGCCGCCTCGCCCAGCCAGGCGATCACGGTGATCGCGCCCAGACGCCAGCCATATAGCGCGCCGATCAGCGTGATGGCAAAGGTCTGCATGGTCACAGGCACCGGACGCATCGGCACCTCGATATAGGATGACAGCGCCAGCAGGACGGTGCCCAGGAAGACGGCCCCGATCTGCAGGCCAAGGGACTGGTTTTGCAGGTTCAGCGGGCCATGGGTGGTGGTCGGCTCAGACATCATTGGTCCTTTTCGAATTATAGATAATTCTGCGTTTTTTCGTATCAGAGTTATCCATAAACCGGCCCCGGAAACAAGGATGCAGGCGATGCGGCAGCCTCAGCCGAATTTTTTCGGGTTCTTGCCGGTCCATTGCACATGCCGGCCCAGCAGCGCGGCCGCCGTCTCGACCTGACCCGAACGCAGGGCGGCAAGGATCGCGCGGTGGTCGCGATCGGTCGGCGCCTCCCATGCCGTGCGCCAGCCCGCCAGCAGAAACCGAGAGCTTGCGACCTGCAGATCGTCGATGGTTTTCAGCAGCCGGGGCATCCGGCAGGGCGTCACGATCAGGCGGTGAAAACGGCGGTTCTCGGCATCCCAGCTTTGCACGTCGCGGGCGCGTTCGCCGGCGCGGGTGGCCTCTTCCGCCTCATCCAGAATGGCCTTGGTCAGATGCGGCGCCGCCTTGCGCAGGGCCAGAACCTCCAGCGCGGCGCGCATCTCGGAAATCTCGCGCAGCTCATCAAGGCTGAAGCCCGCGACGCGAAATCCGCGACGCGGCTCGCTTTTCGCCAGCCCCTGCGATTCAAGCTGGCGAAACGCCTCGCGCACGGGGACGTGGCTGGCGCCGAATTCGGCCGCGATGTGATCCTGACGCAGCCGCGTGCCCGCCGCGATTTCGCCCGAGACGATGCGCCGCGCCAATTCGCGGCCGATCCGCAGCGCCAAAGGTTCCTTGGGGTGATCCATGATGACCTGATAGTTTCAGCATCGGGCAGCGTCCAGCGCCAACGGATCTTGCCCTAAAACCCCTTGTTGTTTTCCATATACTCGATCTCTTCCGGGGTGCTGTCGCGGCCCAGGGGGGCGTTGCGATGCGGGAAGCGGCCGAAGCGTTCGATCACGTCACGATGGGCGATGGCGAAACGCAGCGAGTTTTCATTGCCCAGGGCCTCGTACAGCTTCACCGAGGTGTTCTGATCCTCGATATCCTCGCTATGCATGAAGGGCAGGTAAAAGAACTGGCGCGGGGTCGCCTCGACCGCCTGATCGTAATCCTGTTCCAGCGCGCGCCGGGCGTAATCCAGCACGATATCGTTGCTTTCAAAGGCCCGCCCGCTGCCGCGAAAGATATTGCGCGGGAACTGGTCCAGCGTGATGATCAGCGCCAGCGCGTCATCGGGCGTCTTCATCCAATGTTCCAGCTTGCCCGCATGGGCGGCCTCGTAACTGTCCAGAAAATCGTCCTTGATCCGCTGATCCACCTCGTCCGACTTTTCGAACCACAGCTTTGACATCTTTTCGGAAAACCAGAAATCGCGCACCTCTTCGGGTGATTTGACGGCCATCGTTGAAATCCTTGTTATGGAAGCGGGATATGTTCGTCGCGGTCGGTGGGGGGCAGATCGAACAGCCCCTGTCCCCAACGCTCTGCCTGCCATTGGCGTTTCGCCTCTTCGATCTTTTCGCGCGATGAGGCGACGAAATTCCACCAGATATAGCGCGGCCCGTTCAGCGTCGCGCCGCCCAGTGCCATCAGCCTTGCCCCGCGTTCGCCCGCCTGAACGGTGATCTTGTCGCCGGGGCGGAAGATCATCATCTGCCCGGCCTGATATTCCTGCCCCGCGATCAGGACCGAGCCCTCGGTGACATAAATCCCGCGATCCTCGTGATTGTCGGGCATCGGAAACAGCGCGCCTGCGGCCAGCGTCACATCCAGATAGAAGGTTTCGGAATACATCTGCGCGGGCGCGGTTTCGCCATAGGCGCTGCCCAGGATCAGCCGCGCCTCGATCCCCTGATCGCGGATCTCGGGCAATTCCTCCTTGCCGTGATGTTCGAAGGTCGGCTCCATATCCTCATGCTGTTCGGGCAGGGCGATCCAGGTCTGGATGCCGTAAAGGCTGTGCGGACCCGACCGGCCCTGAGACGAGGTGCGTTCGGAATGGGTGACGCCCTTGCCCGCCACCATCCAGTTCAGCGCGCCGGGGCGGATGATCTGGTCGCTGCCGATGCTGTCGCGATGGTGGAAATCGCCGCGATAGAGATAGGTCACCGTGCCCAGACCGATATGGGGATGCGGGCGCACATCGACGCCCTGACCGGTCAGGAACTCCGCCGGGCCGGCCTGATCGAAGAAGATGAAGGGGCCGACCATCTGTCGCTTGGGTGCAGGCAGGGCGCGTCGCACCTCGAACCCGCCAAGGTCGCGGGATCGCGGGATGATCAGGGTCTCGATCGCGTCCGGGCCGATCTCATCGGGGCAACCGGGCGTCAGGGCAGGGTTCCAGCTCATGGTGATCCTCCGGTGGTTTTGTCCAGCCTATTCCGTTTCGCGGGGAACGGCCAAGCGCGAAAGCGTTCGGCATTCGCGAACATCGGGTTGCGTGCGATTCAGGTGGCAGAGCCGCCGCTTAATCTTCATCTTAGCTGCAAGGTATTGAAAGTGAGGTGTCACATGACAAGCGGGATCCATCACGTAACGGCGATCACCCGCGACATTCAGGCGAATGTCGATTTCTGGATGGGCTTCATCGGCCTGTCGCTGGTCAAGCAGACCGCCGGGTTCGAGGATGCCGACCAGTTGCACCTGTTCTATGGCGATCCGCAGGGCAGCCCCGGATCGCTGATCAGCTTTCTGGCCTGGCAGGGCGGCGCGCGCGGTCGCGTCGGCCATGGTCAGGTGGCCGAGATTTCGCTGGCGATTCCGCGTGGCCGCATCGGCGACTGGCTGACCCGCGCCATGCAGCACCGTCTGCAGGTCGAGGGGCCGGGTCGCGAATTCGGCGAACCGGTGCTGCGGCTGAAGGATCCCGATGGCATCATCGTCAAGCTGGTCGGCACGGACATGCCCGATACCGGCTGGCCCGCCGCGCCCGCCGCGATCCGCGCCGTCACGATCTGGAGCGAGGTGCCCGAGCAGACCATCCATTTCCTGTCGCAATTCGGCTTTCGTCAGGACGCGGCCGAGGGCGGGCTGACGCGCATGGTCTCGGATACCGATGTGCTGGATATCCGCGATGCCTCGGGCTTCGTGCCGGGGATTCCGGGGACCGGGGTGGTCGATCACGTCGCCCTGCGGGTGGCCGATGTGCCGGAACTGGAAGGTCTGCAACAGGCGCTGTCGGGCCGCAACAGTGGCGTGACCTATCACGACCGCAAATATTTCCAGTCGCTTTATGTCCGCGAACCCGGCGAGACGCTGATCGAACTGGCCACCGATGGCCCCGGCATGGCCGTTGACGAAAGCCCTGATGATCTGGGCCGGACGCTGATGGTTCCGCCCCATTTCGACGACACCACCGACCTGCGGGTCCGGCTGCCGCAATTCGCCCGTCCGGGCGAGGAAAGGATACCGATGCGCGATCTGCCTTTTGAACATCGCCTGCGCCAGCCCGAGGCGCCCGATGGCTCGACCGTTCTGCTGCTGCATGGCACCGGCGGGAACGAATCCGACCTGATGCCGCTGGGCAATCGCATTGCGCCGGGCGCGACCCTACTGGGTCTGCGTGGCCGTTCGACGGAAGAGGGGATCGCCCGTTTCTTCCGCCGCAATTCGATGACCACCTTCGATCAGCAGGATATCCGATCCGAGGCCGAGGCCTTTGCCGGTTTCTGGCAGGGCGCGCAGTCGGCCTATGATCTGGACCCGGACAGGACCACGGTGCTGGGCTATTCCAACGGCGCGAATTTCGCGGCGGCGATCATGGCGCTGCATCCGGGGCTGATCAGACGGGCCGTGCTGATCCGTCCGATGGCGGTGCTGGAGGATCTGCCGCAGGTCGATCTGTCCGGGGTGAAGGTGCTGACACTGACCGGGGCGCGCGATCCCTATGGCCAATATGCGCCGCGCCTGAATGACTGGCTGCGCGACAGCGGGGCCGATCTGGATGCGCAGATCGTGCAGGGCGGGCATGAGCTTGGCGCCGCCGATCTGACCCTTGCCGCTGACTGGATGAAAGAGGGCTGAGATGACACAGATCACCGTCACAAGGGAAGATAAGGACGACCGGCAATTCCGCTATGTCGCCCGCATCGACGGCACCGAGGGCGAGGCGGAACTGGTCATGACCCGTCGCGGCCCTGCCACCTTCAGCGCCGATCACACCTTTGCCCCGCAGCAATTGCGGGGTACGGGCGCGGCCTCGGCGCTGGTGCAGGCGATGATCGACGATGCGCGCAACAGGGGCTTCAAGGTCATTCCGCGCTGCTCTTACGTGGTGGACAAGGCGGGCAAGCATCCCGAATGGGCGGATGTCTTTGTCGAAGCCTGACGAAAAGGCCCCGCGGCGATTGCTGCGGGGCCTTCTTTCGATCGGGCGGGTCAGTCGCGGGTGATCGCGGCATCGCCCGGCCCGATCAGCGCCTGCACCAGCAGCGCGACCGCCCAGACGGCGGGATATTCCCAGCCACCGCCCTCATTGCTGAAAAAGAAGCCGTTGGCGCCATGGCTGAAGATGATCGTGCCCAGAATCAGCGGGATCAGCGCCAGCGCGACCAGACGCACCTGAAAGCCGGTCAGCAGGGCGATCCCGCCCAGGATCTCGGCCGCGATGGTCAGATAGGCCAGGGCGCCGGGCAGGCCGATGGATTGAAAGAATTGCGCCGTGCCTGCGGGTGTGAAGACCACCAGCTTCAACCAGGCATGGGCCAGAAACAGCAGGCCCAGCGTGACGCGCAGGATCAGCGCCCCAAGGCCGGGATTGTTCAGACGGGTGTTCAGGTCTTGCAGCATATCGTTCCTTTCCGACCCGCTTCGGGCCGTGTTCTGAGGTTGACATGCATGTAGGCCTTGCGCGCTTTGGCGATAATCCGTGATTTTGGAAGATTATTCCTTCCGGTTTGGAATCAATTGGCCCAATCGTGGTCACGGCCCCATCTGTCCTGCAGAAAGCCGATCAGCCGACGCAGCCGCGACGGCATATGCCGCCCCGCCGGGGTCAGCGCATAGATGCCGGAACTGGCGGGCTGGAAGCGGCGCAGAACCTCGACCAGCCGCCCGTCGCGGATTGCCGGGGCCGAGATGAAATCGGGCAGGCGCGCCACGCCCAGACCGGCGGCGCAGGCGATCACGCAGGCCTCGGCATTGGACAGGCGCAACCGGCCCCGCAGTTCCAGCGACAGGGGCGCATCGCCGCCGAACAGCCATTCATCCGGCCGCGGGAAATTCGTGTCGGTGATGATGTCATGGTCGCGCAGATCCTCGGGGCGGCGCGGAATGCCACGGGCGCGCAGATAATCGGCCGAGGCGACGAACTGGATCCGCAACACCCCCAGCTTGTGCAGCTTCAGCGCCGAATCTTGCGGCTCGCCCACGCGGATCGCGGCATCAAAGCCATGTTCGGCCAGACCCAGCCGACTGTCGGTAAAGGTGACATCCAGCAGGATCGCCGGATGAAGCCGCGCGAATTCGGCCAGCGCGGGCATCAGCTGAACCGTGCCAAAGGTCAGGGGCGCGGTCAGCCGCAGCGGCCCCTGCGGCACGCGGCCGGTATCGCGCAGGCTGTCATCCAGGTCGTCAAGCTGATCCAGAATTGCCGCGATGCGGGTGAAATAGGTCTCTCCCTCGGCGGTAAGTGCCAAGGCGCGGGTGGTGCGGTTCAACAGCCGCACCCCCAGATCGGATTCAAGCCGAGAGACCAGCTTTGACGCCTGCCCGGCCGAGACGCCCATCCGCAGCGCCGCCGCCGCAAAGCTGCCCTGACGCACGACCTGCACAAAGACGCGGTCGGCCGTTAGCCTGTCCATCCGGCGCCGATCAGCGCGCGACGGCGGCCGCAAAACCCGCCACGAAATCGGCGACGGATTTGCGGGTCTTGTCATCGGTCAGATTGCCGTCGTCATCGAACAGCCCACCTGCGCGCGACACCATCAGACGTCCTTCCCACCAGGGCGCGGTCCGCAGGGTGCGCAGCACAGGCTCCCACGCGGATTGGGCCAGGACCGTGCCGAACCCGCCCGGAGAGGCGCCCATCACTGCCACCGGCTTGCCCTTGAACATCTCCAGCCCTTCCTTGCGCGACATCCAGTCGATCACATTTTTCATCACGCCGGGCAGGCTGTTGTTATATTCCGGGCTGGACAGCAGCAGGCCATCGGCCTGGGCAAGCTGGTCCTTCAGCGCCTGAACGGCGGCGGGCTGGCCCTGGGCCTCTTCCTCATCACCATTATAAAGCGGCACCTGATGGATGTCGCCAATGTCGATCTGCACCCCGTCGGGCGCCAGGTCGCGCGCCGCGCGCAGCAGGCCCGAATTGAAAGAGGCGCGACGCAGGCTGCCGCTGATACCCAGAATTTTGGTGGTCATGCTGTGATCCCTGAAAAATTGCCGGGGGCGCGATGGCCCCCGGCAACCCTATCTTAATCCAGCGGTTTCAGACCAGCCTCGATCGCCGCCCGCTTGGGCTCAAGGAACGGCGGCAGGGACAGCGCTTCGCCCATCGTGTCGCGCGGCTCATCCACGTCAAAGCCCGGGCCGTCGGTGGCCAGCTCGAACAGGTTTCCGCCCGGCTCGCGGAAATAGAGCGAGCGGAAGTAGTAACGCTCGACCTCGCCCGAATTGGGCACGCGATAACCGCCGACGCGGTTGGTCCATTCCGTCAGCGCGGCCTTGTCCGGCACGCGGAAGGCGACGTGATGCACCGCGCCCGCGCCCTGACGGGCAATCGGCAGGTCGGGCTGCACGGCGACATGCAATTCGGCGGCGGCACCGCCATCGCCCATGGCAAAGACATGGACCTGCCCCGCGCCATCGGGGCTGGCATAGTCGCGGACCTTGCGCATGTTCATCACCTGCGTCAGCAGCGCCTCGGTCGGGGCCAGTTCGGGGACCGAGATCGTGATCGGGCCAAGGCCGTGGATCTGATGTTCGGCCGGAACGGGGCTGCGCTCCCACGGTTGACCTGCGGGCTGATCGGCCCCGACAAGGCGCAGGCGCTGGCCTTCGGGATCCTCGACATCCAGCGAGGCGCGACCGTCCAGCGTCTCGATCTTGCCGGTCGAGACGCCCAGATCGGCCAGACGACCGGCCCAGTAGTCAAGGCTGCCCTCAGTCACGCGCAGGCCGGTGCGGCTGATCGACCGGGTGCCCCGGCGTTCGCGACCCACCGGCCAGTCGAAGAAGGTGATATCCGATCCGGGTGATCCCGCGCCATCCGCGAAGAACAGGTGATAGGCCGATGTGTCGTCCTGATTCACCGTTTTCTTGACCCGACGCAGGCCCAGCGTATCGGTGTAAAAGCGGTTATTGCCCGCCGCGTCAGCCGTGATCGCGGTCAGGTGGTGAATTCCCGTCAGCTGCATGTGGCTGCTCCTTTAATTCGAATGCTTGGGATCAATATGGACCGCCCTGCCCGTTCGGGCGAGGCGTCGCTTGCATAACGCCGCGTTCTGTTCTTGCGAACGTCATGGAAGCCGATATGGTAAGCGGATGAATTGGACCATTACCGATATTGAAACCTTTCTGGCGGTGCTGGATGCGGGCAGCATCTCGGGCGCGGCGGCGCGGGCGGATCTGTCGAAATCCGTGGTCAGCAAACGGATCAGCGATTTCGAGGCGACGCTGGGCGTGCCCCTGTTTACCCGCAATGCGGGCCGGATCACGCCCACCGACAGCGCCTATGTGCTGGCCGACCGCCTGCGCCCGGCGCTGGCCGAACTGATCGCCGCCACCGAAAGCGTGACCGGGACCGAGACCGAATTGCGCGGCAAGCTGGCCATTGCCGCCCCGATGAGCTTTGGCATCCGCCATCTTGGCCCGGTCATCGCGGGTTTCGCGCGGGCGCATCCGGATCTGGAGATCGTGCTGGATTACAATGACCAACTGACCGATCTGGCGCGCGGCGGCTTTGATGTCGGCATCCGTATCGGCAATCTGAAGGACAGCACCCTGATGGCGCGCCGCATCTGCGAAGATCCGCGCGCGATCGTGGCCAGCCCGGCCTATCTGGCGATGCATGGCGCCATCGACAGTGCCGAGGATCTGCGCCATCACAAGGCCATCGGCTATCTGAATGCGCGGCTGGGCGATATCTGGCCCTTTGACGGGGTCGAGCCGCCCGAAGCCGGCCGGATCACCGCCAATAATGGCGAGGCGATGCGCGATATGGCCCTTGGCGGGCTAGGGGTGGCGCTGCTGCCGCTGTTCATCGTGCATGACGCCCTGCGCCGCGGCGATCTGCTGCGCGTGCTGCCCGATCTGCCGCAGCAGAAGCTGCCGATCAGCGTCGTCTGGCCGCCGATCCGGCCGATGCCGCGCAAGACGCGCCTGTTCGTGGATCACATTGCCGACGCCTTTGCCGAGCCGCCGGTCTGGCTGCAGGGTCTGGATACGGCCCGATAACGGAGATCAAGATGCTGGTTGACCCGAATTCCCCTTTCTTCAGGCCCCTGTGGGTGCGCGTTCTTTGCGTCACGCTGCCCTTGGTCTGGGCGGGGGTGGAACTGTATAATGGCAGCCCGTTCTGGGCGATCCTGTTCGGTGCGGCGGGGCTTTATCTGGCCTATCAGCTGTTCGTGCAGCGCGATCCCGACGCATAGGGGCGCGGTCGGATGCGTGAAGCCTCTTCGGTTGCGATTGCCCGGCGCAAGCCCGTCACCGTGCCCTGGCATCTGCGCCGCGTCCTGTCGCTGCGCGATTTCGAAACCCGTGCCCGGCGCAAGCTGCCATTGTCGATCTTTGGCTATGTCAGCGGCGGGGTCGAGCGTGACGCCAGCCTGACCGCCAATCGCCGCGATCTGGACGCGCTGGCCTTTGTGCCCCGGGTGCTGCGCGATGTGTCCGGCCGCGATCAGGGGCTGAGCCTGCTGGGTCAGGACTACCGCCTGCCCTTCGCCATTGCGCCGATGGGCTTCAGCGCGCTGGCCGCCTATGACGGCGATGTGGTGCTGGCGCGGGGGGCGGCGCAGGCAGGCAGTTTCGCGATCTGTTCGGCGGCCTCTCTGACCCCGCTGGAACGTGTCGCGCAAGAGGGCGGCAGCGGCTGGTTCCAATGCTATATCCCCGGCGACCGGGCGCGCATCGCGCCGCTTCTGGATCGGCTTCTGGCGGCGGGCTATCGCAATCTGGTGGTGACCGGCGATGTGCCCGTGGCCGCCAATCGTGAAAACAATGCCCGTAATGGCTTTGACGCCCCCTTCCGGGTGACGCCGCAGCTTGTCTGGCAGGGCCTCACCCATCCGCGCTGGACGCTGGGCACGCTGGCGCGCGAAATCCGCGCCCGCGGCATGCCGCATTTCGAGAATATGGAGGCCGTGCAGGGCCCGCCGCTGTTTTCGCGCGATCTGGTCCGCTCGACCATTGCGCGGGACCGGCTGTCATGGGCCGATATCGATTATATCCGCGCGAATTGGCCCGGAAAGCTGCTGGTCAAGGGCGTGCTGCATCCCGATGATGCGATCCGCGCGCGGGATGCGGGCTGCGATGCGGTGATCCTGTCCAACCACGGCGGCAGGCAGCTGGATGGCACGATTTCGGCGATCCGGGCGCTGCCTGCGGTGCGGGCGGCGGTGCCTGACCTGCCGCTGATCGTGGATGGCGGCATCCGGCGCGGCACCGATGTGCTGAAGGCGCTGGCATTGGGTGCGGATTTCACGCTGGTCGGTCGGCCGTTTCTGTATGCGGCGGCGACGGATGGGCTGGCGGGGCTGCGCCATGCCATTGCCCTGCTGGCCGAAGAGGTCGATCGCGATATGGCCCTGCTGGGCGTCACCAGCATCGCGCAATTGCGCGCCGAATGTCCGTTGGCGGATTAGCCGAACAGCGCGTCAAAGCTGCGCTGTCCCATCGGGGTGAAGCTGACGATCCGGGTGTCGCGGTCGCGTCTTGCCCAGCCCAGATCCTCGATCCGCGACAGCAGCGCGCGTCCCAGACTGCCCGCCAGATGGGAGCGCCGCTCGCTCCAATCCAGACAGGCGCGGCACAGCGGGCTGCGGCCGCGATCCAGCGCCGCCAGATCGATGCCGAAATCGCGCATGAACTGTTGGCCGGGCGGGGTCAGGCTCAGGCTCAGGCTCAGGTCGTCACCCTGTTCGATCAGCAGGCCGCGCCCGATCAGGTGATCGAAGATCTGCGTCCCGCGCGTGCCCGCAAGATGGTTATAGCAGACGCGCGCCTCGCGCAGCGCCTGATTACGCGGGCCGGTGCGGCTGCGCGTATGGCCCGCCTGCGCGGCAATGCCCATCAGCATCTCCAAGAGCTGCGCGACATCGGCGCTGGCCAGCGTGGCGTATTTGTGCCGCCCCTGTTTGCGAAACCGCAACAGGCCGCCCTGTTCCAGCCGCGCCAGATGCGTGCTGGCGGTTTGCGGGGTCACGCCCGCCTCTGCCGCCAGTTCGGTTGCGGTCAGCGCCTTGCCCGACATCAGCGCGGTCAGCATATTCGCCCGCGCCGGGTCGCCGATCAGGCTGGCAATGAGAGAGATATCGGGGCCGTCTTTCATAGTTCGACGATAGCCGAAGCATAAACGCCGATCAATGCGCTATCACCGGGGCGGCAATGAAAGGAACCCGCGATGCTGACTTGTGTGATCCGTTATCAGATCGATCCGACGAAAAAGGCCCGATTTCATCCGCTACGCCCGGAACTGGGGGCAGGCGATCCCGCGCTGCGGCGCCGATCTGATCGGCTATTTCGCCCCGCATGAGGGGTCGTCGACGCTGGCTTACGGCATCTATAACATCGCCAGCCTGGCCGAATACGAAGCCTATCGCGCAAGGCTGGCCGCCGATCCGCTGGGCCGCCAGAACTATGATTTTGCACAGGCTGAAAAATTTATCTTGCGTGAGGACCGGACCTTTTTGAAACTGGCCTCGGGTACGCAGGGGGATGTCTGATGATCGCCGTTATTTTCGAAGTCTGGCCGCGTGACGGGCAGCGCGACCACTATCTGGATATCGCGGCCGATCTGCGCCCCATTCTGGATCAGGTCGAGGGGTTTATCTCGGTCGAGCGATTTCAGAGCATCACCGACCCCGGCAAGATGCTGTCCGTGTCCTTTTTCGAGGACGAGGCGGCGCTGGATCGCTGGCGCCGGATGGCCCGGCACCGCAAGGCGCAGGCCGAGGGGCGCGGCGGTGTCTTTGACGATTACCGCCTGCGCATCGCCCATGTGATGCGCGATTACGGGATGAATGACCGCGAACAGGCGCCCGCCGATTCACAGGCGCATCACGGCTAGGGCTTAGCCGCCCACGCGGCTGCCCGAGCGGCTGCCGAAACCGCTGCGCGATGTGGCCTGTGCGCGGCTCATCGGGGCCTGTCCCATGGTGCGGGCGGGGCGGGTGAATTGCTGGCTGTTCAGCGTGCCGCGCCCGGAATTCGAATTGAAATTCGAGGTCCGCGTGGCATTGGTAAAGCCGCCCCGGCCGTTGTTATACATCGGCTGCGCTGCGGCCATTCCACGCCCGGCATTGCCCAGCATGCTGCCGATCAGATAGCCCGCCAGCAGCGGCATGAAGATGCTGCCCGAGCCGCCATTGCTGACCTGATCCTGCTCGGATCCGCAATTGCCGACGCCGTGCTGTTCCTCGCAAACGGCAAGGCTGTCATAGCGCGGGGCGGATTCGACATGCAACGTTTCGGCCTGGGCGAAGGCTTCGGCGCATTGATCGACGGTGAACAGACCTTCGCTTTTCGCCTGCGCCTCACATGTGGCCAGATCGGGAAAGGCTTCGGCCTGGACCTGTTCGTCACGACAGCCCGCGATTGCGAATGAGGCTGCGCCAAGGATGGTCAATGCGACGGTTCTGGAACGTTTTCTCATAATCTCTCCTCGGGCGGCTTAGTCGATAATGAAATGCGGTTTGAAGCGCGACAGATCCTGCGTGATGCGCGCGCGATCCTCGCGCAGGCCCATGCCGACGCAGGTGCCGCCGACGACCCAGGATCCGATGATGGGATGAAAGCCATCGAAATCCGGCAGCGTCGCCAGCGCCTGCACGATCTTGGGATGGTCATCATAGTCGTTATTGGGCGAGGTTTCGGTCACATCCCCGTTTTCCACGATGCTGATCGAGGCACCTTCGCGTGAAAACAGCGGTTTGACCACATGGCCCGCGCGGATCGCATCGGCTGCGCGGTCAAAGGATGCGGCCACGGCCGGGACCGGCTTTTGCCCCGCGACCAGCGCATCGGCCACGTCATCGGCAAAGAAGGCCGGCAGCAGGTTCGGATGGCCTTCGAACATCTGCCACAGCACCGGCAGAAGCCCCTTGTTCGACACCAGCGCCTTCCAGGCGGGTTCCAGAAACAGCGCGCCAGAGCCCGCGATATGGCGGGCGTAATCCTCGCGCAGCAGGTCTTCCCAGGGATAAAGCTTGAACAGCGTGCCGATGATCCGGTCCTGATCATCGACGAACTGGCCGTCCTTTGTGACGCCGATCTTTTCCAGATCGGTGTAATGGGCGCCCATGCCCGCCTCGCGCGCGGCCCAGCCCATCGCCTCGACCGTGGCATAATCTTCGGTATTGCCGCCAATGGCGGTGAAGTGCAGATCGGTGTTCGGGTCGAACAACCCGCGAAAACGCTCGATCAGCGCTTCGTGGATGCCGTTGAATTGATCGGCCCCCCCGGGCAGTACGCCCGCAGCCAGCTGATCTTCCAGCCATTGCCACTGAAACGAGGCGCTTTCATACAGCGATGTCGGCGTATCGGCATTATATTCCAGCAATTTGGCAGGGCCGTTGCCATCATAGGCCAGATCGAAGCGGCCATAGATCTCTGGCTCGTTCCGGCGCCAGCTATCGGCGACCAGATCGTGATAGGCTTCGGGAATGCCCATGCGGGCGATCAGCGCGTCGCTGGACAGGATATGTTCGACCGCCTCGCGGCACATGGCATGAAGCTCGGTCGAGGGGTCCTCGATATCGTTTTCCACCTCGGCCAGCGAAAACTGATAGGCCGAGCTTTCATCCCAATAGGGTTCGCCATGCATGTCGGCGAAGGTAAAGCCGACCTCTTCTGCGGTCTCGCGCCAGTTCGGTCGCTCGGGCAATGTGACTTTCTGCATGGCAATCCCCTGATGCACGCCCGATCCCTAACCGGATTTCGCGCCATGGGCCAGCCGGTTTCGTCCGCGCGTCAGGCGGGCAGGGGGCGCTGCCAGCCGCCGTCCTGCCAGATGCCCTTCAGCGTCAGGCTGCTGTCCAGCAGCAGCAGGTCGGCGGCGCGTCCGGGGGCCAGATGGCCAAGGCGTCCGCCAAGGCCCACCGCGCGGGCCGGTTCGCTGGTTGCCATGGCCAGTGCCCGATCCAGCGGGATGCCGACCTGATCGACCAGCACCTGAATGGCCCGGTCCAGCCGCAGATCGGCACCCGCCAAGGTGCCATCGGTCAGCGTCAGCCGCCCGTCGCGGCGCAGCACGGGGCGGTCATTCAGCGTCATCTGGGTCAGGTCGGTGCCCGCAAAGGCCATGCAGTCGCTGACCAGAACCACGCCAGATGGTCGCGCGGCCAGCGCCACCTGCATCGCCGCCGGATGGACATGGATGCCATCCGCGATCAGCCCGACAAAGCCATCGCCGGTCAGCGCCGCGCCCACCATGCCGGGTTCGCGGTGGCCCATCTGGCTCATCGCGTTGAACAGATGGGTGGTGAAGCGGGCGCCCGCCGATTGCGCCTCGCGCGCCGTGTCAAGGCTGCAATCGCTGTGGCCAAGGCTGACGATGACCCCGGCCTCGCTGAGCGCCGAGATCTGGCCGGGCGTCGCCGCTTCCGGCGCCAGCGTGACCATCAGCACCGGCATCTGCTGCGCGGCCTCGGTCATGCGGCTGAGATCGGCGTCGCCCATCGGCCGGATCAGGTGCGGATCATGGGCGCCCTTGCGACGCGGATCCAGATGCGGACCTTCCAGATGCAGACCCAGAAAGCCCGGCACATTCTCGCGCGCGGCCTGCACCCCGGCGGCGATGACCTGTTCGGTCGCGGCGGGGGTGTCGGTGATCAGCGTCGGCAGGATGCCCGCGCAGCCAAGGCGCAGATGGGTGGCGCAGATCTGGCGCAACACCTCGGCATCGGTCTGCCCATCCACCATCAGCCCGCCGCCGCCATTCACCTGCAGATCGACAAAGCCCGGCATGATGATGCCCGCCACCGACGTGGCGTCCGCAGGCGCCTGATCGGCGGGCAGGATCGCCTCGATCACATCGCCATCCAGAGCCAGCGCGTGATTGTCCAAGAGACGCGTCCCGTCAAAGATCCGCGCGCCGGTCAGGATATGCCGCATCAGGTTGTCTCCGTCACTTTGCGCAGATGCGGCGGCGTGTCGGGGTCAAATCCGCGACGCCGGGCCAGTTCCTCGACGCATCTGTAATAGCTGACGACCAGCGCCAGCGGCGCCAGAAGCGGATGCAGGTCGGGCACCGATGGCAGCCGCGTCGCGCCGGTCACATCCGCGCCGGTGACAAAGACATCCGCCCCCTGTCTGGCCAGACGGGTGGCGGTGGCTGTCAGCTGCGGCAGGGCGGCATCCTCGACCCCAAGCGCCAGTACCGGGAAATGCGCCTGCACGATGGCGGCGGGGCCGTGCAGGACCTCGGCCGCGCTATAGGCTTCGGCGTGGATGCCCGAGGTTTCCTTCATCTTCAGCGCGGCCTCATTGGCGACGGCGAAACTGGCCCCGCGCCCCAGGACAAAGGCGTGCTGCGCCCGCGCCAGCCGGGCGGCCAGCGGCGACCAGTCCAGCGCCACGGCCCCTGCCAGCGCCTCGGGCATGGCGGCGACGGCGTCGCGCAGGGCGGTATCCTGCTGCCATTCCGCCAGCAGCGCGATGCCTGCCAGGATCGAGGTCACATAGGTCTTGGTCGCCGCCACGCTTTTCTCTTCCCCCGCATGCAGGGTCAGGCAATGGTCCGATACCTCGGCCATCGGGCTTTGGCTGTAATTGGTGATCGCGATGGTCAGCGCGCCGCTTTCGGTGCTGGAGCTCATCATCTTCACGATATCAGGGCTTTGGCCGGATTGCGACACGCCGATGCAGGCAGCGCCCGCCAATCGCAATTGCCGCTGATAGATCGAGGCGATGGACGGTCCCACCGAGGCCACCGGCACCCCGGCCGACAGTTCGATCGCGTATTTCAGATAGGCGGCGGCATGATCGGACGACCCGCGTGCGACCGTGGCAATGACATGCGGATCGATCTTGCGCAGCGCCGCAGCCGCGGCCTGAATGGCGGGGCGGGATTTTTCCAGAAACAGCGCCGCGACCTGCGGGATCTCGGCCACTTCGCGGGCCATATGGCTTTGGGTCATGTCTGATCCTCTTTGGCCTTGGGGGCCAGTTTCAGTTCGACGGCGAAATCATAGGCATCGCCGCGATAGATTGATCTGGTGAATTCGACGACCTGCCCGTTGTCCAGATAGGACACCCGCTCGATCTTCAGCCCCGCGACGCCCGGCACGACGCTGAGCAGATCGGCATCCTTGGGCGTCAGATTCGTGGCCGAGATGCGCTGGACCGCGCGCACCGGCCGCTTGCCCAGCTTTTCCAGCGCCGCATATAGCGATGAGTCGATGATATCGGGATCGGGCAGCACCCTGGCCGACAGGGACGCGCGCTCGATCGCCAGCGGCACCCCGTCCGAACTGCGGACGCGTTCCAGCCGCGTCACCTGATCGCTGGTGCCCAGCCCAAGCGCCATGACCTCTTCCGGGGCCGGGGTGTACAGCCCGCGCGACAGCCATTGGCTGTGAACCTCTTTGCCGCGCCGGGCCATGTCTTCGGTGAATGAGGTCAGCAGCGACAGCGCCTGTTCCAGCTTTTCCACCCGATGCGCGACAAAGGTGCCCGAGCCGCGCCGCTGGACCAGCCGCCCCGAGGCGACCAGCGCCTCGATCCCCTTGCGTACGGTGACGCGGGACAGCCCGGTCTGCGCGGCCATCTCACGTTCGGGGGGCAGGTGATCGCCGGGCTTCAGCCGCCCCGAGGCGATGGCCTCGACGATGCGGCGATGCAGTTGCAGGTAAAGCGGCCCGGCGCTGGTATCGCCGAAATCCTTGGTAGAGAACAGATCCGTCATGCCGCACCCTTCATCTGGCGGGCCATCAGCAGGGCGCCATCGACGCCGTCGCCTTGGGCCGATCTGATGGGCCAGGGGCCGTAAAGCTCTTCCGCGAAAGAGGGGCCAAGTCCGCCGGTGAACACCACCGGCAGATTGCGCCCGCGCTGCAGGACGGTCAGGGCATAGCGGATATCCTCGACCGCGCGGCCAAAGATACGCATGGCGGCGGGATCGTCGGAATTCACGATGCGGGGCGCGAAGCTGGCGAATTCGGCCGGGGTGGCCTTGTTGCCAAAGGCGATGATGCCCTCGATCCCGCCCAGCCGTTTCAGCGTCGATTTCAGAAGCGGCGTCATCACCAGAAAGCCATCCGCCGCCCGCATCGCATCCGACAGCAGCTTGCGGCCCATGACCGCGCCGCTGCCCTCATCCCCCAGCAGAAAGCCCCGGCCGCCGAATTGCTGCACCTGCCCCCCATGCTGGATCGCGAAAACCGATCCGGTGCCGATCGCCGCAAGGATGCCGTCATCGGGCCCAAGCGCACCGCGCGTGGCCGTGATGGCATCGTTGACGACCTGCATCTGCGCAAAGGGCAGCAGCGTGATCAGCTTTGTCGCGGCTGCCGTAATGGTGCCGCCGGCCAGCCCCATGGTCACGATCAGTTCGGAAGGGGGGGTGCCGCTTTCCGTCAGCGCCTCGGCGGTGGCGCTGAGGATATTGCGGGCCGCGCCCTCGACATCCGTATTGATATTGGCCGGGCCGCCTGTTCCGCGGCCCAGAATTGTGCCATCCGCCGTGGCCAGCGCGACCCGGCATCCCGTGCCGCCGCCATCGATTCCCAGAAACAATGTCATTTAGGCCTCCATGGCGTATTGATACCAAAACAATACCAAAAAGAAAGAGGAAAGTTGTATTCGGCGATATTTTCCTGATTTTGCACGATTTACACGCGATAGTGATAAAATGCTTGTAATTGGTATTGCTTTGGCATTATTATGGACATGAGAGGGGGAATCGCATGGTTGAACGCAGTACCGAAGCCCGCCATTCAGCGTCACTGGGGCTGCATCGCCGTTCGGCAGATGTCATTCTGGCGGCCCTGCTGGATGCGCAGCGGGCAGCCGTGGAATCCGTTCGTCCGGCCTTTGCCGATATTGCAAGGGCCTCGGATACGGCGGCTGAAATCCTGGCGCGGGGCGGCAAGGTTGGCTATGCCGGGGCGGGAAGCTCGGGCCTGATGGCGCTGGCGGATTGCCTGGAACTGGCCGGCACGTTCGGTGTCGCGCCCGAGCAGACCCCGATGATGTTCGCGGGCGGCGCTGAAAGCCTGATCCGCCTGCGGGGAAGTGCCGAAGATGATGCCGCGATGGCGCAGGCGGATTTCCATGCGGCCGATCTGTCGACCGGCGATATGGTGATCGTGCTGACAGCATCGGGCACGACGCCCTATGCGATGGCCATTGCCGAGGCTGCACGGGCGCGGGGCGTGGTCGTGGTCGGGATGGCCAATGCGACAGAGGCGCCCTTGCATCTCTACAGCGATATTCCGATCCTGCTGGATACCGGGGCCGAACTGGTTGCGGGTTCGACCCGGATGGGGGCGGCCACCGCGCAGAAGGTTGCATTGAACATGTTTTCCGTTCTGATGGCGGTGCGCCTTGGCCATGTCCATGACGGCTATATGGTCAATGTCATCGCCGATAATGCCAAGCTGGTGCGCCGGGCCGCCCGGATCGTCAGCGAGATCGCCGAGGTCTCGGCCGATATGGCCGAAGCCGCGCTGATCGCCACCAAGGGCGCGGTCAAGCAGGCGATTCTGGTCGCAAGGGGAATGGAGCCCGAGCGTGCACAGGTCGCGCTTGCGGAAAGTGACGGGCATCTGGAGCCTTTGCTGGGCTGAGGATGCTGTTGAAAAGGGCCAGCAAAAGGCCCGCTACCAGGGAGAAGAACATGAAACATAGGCTTTGTCTGGCGCTTCTGGCCAGCACGGTGATCGCGGGCGCGGCCTCGGCCGAGGATGTGACGCTGACCATTGAAAGCTGGCGCAATGACGATCTGTCGATCTGGCAGGACACGATCATTCCGGCCTTCGAGGCGGCCAATCCCGGCATCAGGATCAATTTCGCACCGACGGCGCCTGCCGAATATAACGCGGTGCTGAATTCCAAGCTGGATGCGGGATCCGCGGGCGATCTGATCACCTGCCGGCCCTTCGATGCCTCGCTTGAGCTGTATAACAAGGGGCAGCTGGCCGATCTGACCGATCTGGCGGCGATGGCCAATTTCTCGGATGTAGCGAAATCGGCCTGGCAGACCGACGATGGCAGCGCGACCTTCTGCGTGCCGATGGCCTCGGTCATTCACGGCTTCATGTATAACAAGACCGCCTTCGAGGAACTGGGCCTTGAGCCGCCGAAGACGGTGGATGAATTCTATGCCGTTCTGGACAAGATCAAGGAAGATGGCAGCTATATCCCGATGGCGATGGGCACCGCCGATCAGTGGGAGGCCGCGACCATGGGCTATCAGAATATCGGCCCGACCTATTGGAAGGGTGAAGAGGGGCGCAAGGCGCTGATCGAGGGCACGCAGAAGCTGACCGATGAAGGCTGGGTCGAGCCGCTGCGCCAATTGGCGCGCTGGCAGGAGTATCTGGGCGACGGGTTCGAGGCGCAGACCTATCCCGACAGCCAGAACCTGTTCACCCTGGGCCGCGCCGCGATCTATCCGACCGGATCCTGGGAGATCGGCGTCTTTGGGCCGCAGATCGAGGGTGCCTTTGAAATGGGCGCCTTCCCCCCGCCGGTCGCAGCCGAGGGCGATACCTGTTATATCAGCGATCACACCGATATCGCGATGGGCATGAATGCCAAGACCGCGCATCCCGAAGAGGTGCGGACCTTCCTGGACTGGGTCGGCTCGGCCGAATTCGCGACGCTGTATGCCAATGCCCTGCCGGGGTTCTTCGCGATGAATTCGACGCCGGTCGAGATGGAAAACCCGGTCGCGCAGGAATTCGTCAGCTGGCGTGAGAGCTGCGAGCCGACGATCCGCTCGACCTATCAGATTCTGTCGCGCGGCACGCCGAACCTTGAAAACGAGACCTGGAATGCCGGCGCCAATGTGATCACCGGCGCGGAGACGCCCGAAGATGCGGCTGCGCGTTTGCAGGAAGGTTTGGCATCCTGGTACGAGCCGCAGCAGTGACGGTTGCTTGCCGGGCCTGACGGCCCGGCCAAGGCCGGGGGCTGTCTGCCCCCGGACCCCCGAGGATATTTGCACACAGAAGATGAGGTGAGCCATGGCACAGCGGCAGCCGTTTCGCTGGCATATTGCGGTATTTCTGGCGCCCGCGGTGCTGGTCTATACTGCGATCATGATCGTGCCGCTGATCGGCACGCTGAATCTGTCGCTGTTCAACCTTGAGGACGGCAACCGGATTTTCGTCGGCCTGGGCAATTTTGCGACGCTGTTCGGCGATCCGCGCTGGTCCGAGGCCTTCTGGAATGCGCTTGGCAACAACGCCTGGTTCTTTCTGGTCCATATGCTGGTGCAGAACCCGATCGGGGTGGCGCTGGCGGCTTTGCTGTCATCGCCCCGGCTGCGTGGCGCGGCGTTTTACCGGACCGCGATCTTCATTCCGACGATCCTGAGTTTCGTGATCGTGGGCTTTGTCTGGAAGCTGATCCTGTCGCCGATCTGGGGGATCGCGCCGGGCATGCTGGATGCGGTCGGGCTGAAGAGCCTGTTCGCCCCCTGGCTGGGCAAGGAGGAATATGCGCTGACAACGCTGGCGCTGATCTCTGTCTGGCAATTCGTGGGCATCCCGATGATGCTGATCTATGCCGCCCTGCTGTCTATCCCCGATGAGGTGATCGAGGCGGCCGAGATGGATGGCGTCACCGGCTGGTCGCAATTCTGGAAGATCAAGCTGCCGCTGATCCTGCCCTCGATCGGGATTATCTCGATCCTGACATTTGTCGGCAACTTCAACGCCTTCGATCTGATCTATGTGTCGCAGGGCGCGCTGGCGGGGCCGAATTTCTCGACCGATATTCTGGGGACATTCCTGTACCGGACCTTCTTTGGCTTTCAGTTGCAGCTGGGCGATCCCCATATGGGCGCGACCATTGCGACGGCCATGTTCGGGATCATCCTGGTCGGGGTCTGCCTGTATCTTTTCGCGATCCAGACGCGGCTGCGCCGCTATCAGTTCTGAGGTGACATGATGAGCGCACGTCATTCCACAGGCCGCAGCATCGCTGCCCATGGCATCCTGATCCTTTATACGCTGATCGCGTTGTTTCCGGTCTTTGTGATCGTGATCAACAGCTTCAAGTCGCGGCGCGCGATCTTTGCCGATCCGTTGGCACTGCCCTCGGCCGAGACCTTCGACATGATCGGCTATCAGACGGTGCTGAAGCAGGGAGATTTCTTTCAGTATTTCCTGAATTCGATGACCGTCACCGTGGGCAGCCTGTTTTTCGTGTTGCTGTTCGGGGCGATGGCGGCCTTTGCGCTGTCGGAATACCGGTTTCGCGGCAATAGCCTGATGGGTCTGTATCTGGCACTTGGGATCATGATCCCGATCCGGCTGGGCACGGTGGCGATCCTGCAGATGATGGTGGCCTCGGGCCTTGTGAACACGCTGACGGCGCTGATCCTGGTCTATACCGCGCAGGGCCTGCCGCTGGCGGTGTTCATCCTGTCGGAATTCATGCGCAGCGTGTCCGCGGATCTGAAGGATGCGGGCCGGATCGACGGTCTGAGCGAATATCGCATCTTCTTCCGTCTGGTGCTGCCTTTGGTGCGGCCTGCCATGGCGACGGTTGCGGTCTTTACCATGATCCCGATCTGGAACGATCTGTGGTTCCCGCTGATCCTTGCCCCGTCCGAGGAGACGAAGACGATCACCCTGGGCAGTCAGGTCTTTATCGGGCAGTTCGTGACCAACTGGAACGCGGTTCTGGCGGCGCTTGGTCTGGCCATCGTGCCGGTGCTGGTGCTGTATCTGATCTTCTCGCGTCAGTTGATCCGCGGGATTACGGCGGGGGCGGTGAAATGATCCGTGTTCTGGTCGTCGGGCTGGGCAATATGGGCATCAGCCATGCGCTGGCCTATCACGACAGCCCCGAATTTCAGATCGTGGGTCTGGTCAACCGCAGCCAGCCCGATCTGCCGCCCGAATTGCAGGCCTATCCGCTGAGCCGGGATTGCGCCGAGGCGCTGGAGCGGCTGACACCGGATCTGGTCTGCGTCGCGACCTATTCCGACAGCCATGCCGATTACGCCGAAGCCGCAATGAAGGCCGGGGCGCATGTCTTTGTCGAAAAGCCGCTGGCGACGACAGTGGTGGATGCGCAGCGCGTGGTGGATTGCGCGCGCGCGACCGGGCGGAAGCTGATCGTGGGCTATATCCTGCGCCACCATCCAAGCTGGCAGCGCCTGATTGCCGAGGCGCGCGATCTGGGCGGGCCTTATGTCTTTCGCCTGAACCTGAACCAGCAAAGCAGCGGGCCGACATGGGAGGTGCACAAGGCGCTGATGCGGACGACCGCTCCCATCGTCGATTGCGGCGTCCATTATGTCGATGTCATGTGCCAGATCACCGATGCCGCGCCCGTCGAGGTTCGGGGCATGGGCCTGCGCCTGTCGGATGAGATTGCCGAGGACATGTATAATTACGGCCATTTTCAGGTGCTGTTCGACGATGGCTCGGTCGGCTGGTACGAGGCCGGCTGGGGGCCGATGATGTCCGATACCGCGTTCTTCGTGAAGGATGTCGTCAGCCCGGCGGGCGCGGTGTCGATCCGCATGCCCGAGGATGCGCGATCCGATGATATCGACACGCATACCCGGACCTCGACCCTGCGGCTGCATCGTGTCGGGCAGGCGCAGGCCGATATCTCGATGGCGGATGAGCCGGGGCATCAGCAGCTTTGCGATGCCGAACAGGCCTTCGTTGCCCGCGCCATTACCGAAGAACTGGATCTGAGCCGTCACATGACCGACGCCATCAGGTCGCTGGCCGTCTGCCTTGCCGCCGATGAAAGCGTGCGCAGCGGCGCGCCCGTGAAACTCTGAAGGAGACCCCAATGGGAGCCCTGACCCTGTCCAATGTCACCAAGGCCTTTGGCAAGACCGACGTCATCAAGGGTGTCGATCTGTCGGTCGAGGATGGCGAATTCTGCGTCTTCGTCGGGCCTTCAGGCTGCGGCAAGTCCACGCTTTTGCGCATGATCGCGGGGCTTGAGGATGTGACCTCGGGCGATGTTGCGATTGACGGCGCGCGGATCAACGATCTGCCCCCCGCGAAACGCGAGATCGCGATGGTGTTCCAAAGCTATGCGCTTTATCCGCATCTGACCGTGCGCGACAATATGGGGTTGGCGCTGAAGCAGGCGGGTGTGGCCAAGGCTGACATCGCATCCGCCGCCGACAAGGCTGCCGCCATGCTGGCGCTGGAGCCGCTGATGGAGCGGCGGCCGTCAGAACTGTCGGGCGGGCAGCGGCAGCGGGTCGCGATTGGCCGCGCCATCGTGCGCACGCCCAAGCTGTTCCTGTTTGACGAACCGCTGTCGAACCTGGATGCGGCCTTGCGTGTCGCCACCCGGATCGAGATCGCACGCCTGCACCGCGAACTGGGCGCGACGATGATCTATGTCACCCATGATCAGGTCGAGGCGATGACGCTGGCCGACAAGATCGTCGTTCTTCGCGCGGGCCGGGTTGAGCAGGTGGGCCGGCCGATGGATCTGTATAATGATCCGGATAATACCTTCGTGGCGGGCTTTATCGGCTCTCCTCAGATGAATTTCCTGAAGGCCGACAGGCTGGGGCTGAATTTTGACACGCTGGGCATCCGGCCCGAACATCTGTCGATTTCCGCCGAAAGCGGGCAGATCGAAGGCCGTGTCAGCCATCTTGAAAAGCTGGGCGGCGAAACGCTGACCTATATCCGGACCGAGGATCATGGCCTGCTGACGGTGCGCCAATTCGGCGAACATGATCACCCGGTGGACGACACGGTCTGGCTGACCCCCGATCAAAGCCGCGCCTTCCGCTTCGATGCCGAAGGGCAGCGGCTGCGATAACCGGTCGGGCGCGGGCCTATTCGGGATCTTTGCAGACGCCGCCGCCGGGCAGATCCTTGTAGGTTCCGCCCGAGGTCGGGCAGACCTGCTTCAGCACCTCGCAAAATGTCGCGGAATGGCAGAAGGAATCCTCTGCCGGGCCGGTTTTCGCGGCAAGGTCTTGCGTGCCGCCGCTTTGTTGTCGCTGCGGCGCTATGGCAAGCTGCGCCGATGTTCCGGCGGTTTCGCTTTCGTCCTCGGTGGTGCAGGTGCCCTTCAGATCCTCGCCTTCGACATCGTGATAGGTGCCCTTCGCTTTCAGGCAGGCGCGTTCCAGGATCTTGCAGCCAGCGTCGGTGTTGCAAGTCCCCACAGTGCCTTTAAGTCGGCCGGCCTCACCGGCGCTGAAGCTTTGCGCCGCAGGGTGGCCGGGTGACAGGGTAAGGGCCGCGATTGCCCCGGCCAAGACAAATACCAATTTATTTTTCATCATTATTTCCTCGAAATAGAATTTTTAGAAATAATATTACAATAAATGCGGCGATTCTTTAATCTTTATTGCTGGTGGCGTGTCCGGAGGGGCGATCCACCCTCCCGCGGCAACGGGATGCCGCTTTGAGCACATCCCTGCTGCCCCCTGACGCGTCAGAGGTGCAGCCCAGATGTGCGGATCATTCCTTCTCGCTTTCGCCGAACAGCCCGCGCAAGCCGCGCGTGACCAGATTGCCGACCTTGGGTCGCGGCTGGGCGATGAAGGGCAGGGGGCGGCAGACCTCCATCGCGGCGACGCCGACGCGGGCCGTCAGGGCGCCATTGACCACGCCTTCGCCAAAGCGGCGGCTGACCTTGGCCAGCACGCCGCCACCCGCGACGGTGTGGATCAGGTCGTCGCCTGCCGCCACGGCGCCCGTCGCGACAAGATGGGTCATGACGGTGCGCGCCAGACGCCATCCGCCGACCGCGCCCGCCCGGCCACCATAGATTTCGGCCATGCGCCGGATCATGCGCAGATTGGCCGCCAGCGCGGCGGCCACATCGGCCAATGCCAAGGGTATCAACGCCGTGGCCGCCGCGACCGTGCGCGACGCGGCCTCGATCTCGCGCCGCGCCTCTTGATCCAGCTGCGCCATCAATTCGGTTTCGGCCATGGTCAGCAGGGTCTGCGCGTCAAAGGCATCGCCGCGATTGTCCGACAGCCGCTTGCGGTTCCAGTCCAGTTCCGGCCTGCGATGATACAGCGACAGAAGCTGATCGGTGACCTGACGGGCCTTGTCCAGATCGCTGCTTTCCAGCGCCGCCCCGGCCTGCCGCTGGATCGCGTCGATCTTGGCAAAGCGCGCCCAGGCGCGATATTCGCGCCAGGCCATGCCAAGCGCGGCCAGCGTGAACAGCGCAAACAGCGTGACCGCGATCCAGCCCAGAACGGGATAGCTGTCCAGCAGCCGGTTGATGTAATCCAGCGCCGCGATCGACAGAAGAAAGGTCAGCAGTGCCACGCCGGAATTGATGAACAGCCGGGTCAGCGCCGAGGGCGGACGACCGACAAGGCGTGTCACCATCTCCATCGTGCGCGGGCGCGGCAGAACCGGGCTGGCCTCGTCGATCACCGGGGCATCGGCGGGGTTGGGCTGATCCTCGGCCTCGCGGGTCTGATGCTGCGGCGGCTGCCGCCGTTCCTGCGGCTCGGGCGTGTCGATCTCGATCAGGACGGGGCCGCGACGGCGGTTCGGATCATCGGTCACAGGCGGTCTCCGATCAGGAATTCAGCGGCGCGGTCCAGCCGGATATGGGGCGGGCCGTCACCTGCACGCAGGGTCATCGGGGCGGGGGCGAAATTCATGATCGAATAATCGCCGTTCAGCCATTTTTCGGCGCCCGAGCGCGCCGGATGCAGCAATTCCGCCGGATCAGCGGGCAATTCGCCGGGGTAAAGCACCGCCTGACGGCCATCCAGCAGGCGCCCCCGGACAGCCGGCAGATCCTCGCCATCCTGCTGGATCACATCCTCGGTCGTGGCGCGCAGGGCGGCAATCGACATCGCCTCGGTCCGCGCGCCCGAAAAATCGGCGCGGTCGCGGGCCTCGCGCAGCATGGCCGAGACGATGGCCGTTAGCCGGTTGTGCTGCACATGGTTCAGGTGATCGGCCTTGGTGGCGGCAAACAGGATCCGCTCGACCCGACGTGTGCCCAGAAGCTGTGCCAGCCATCCGGTGCGTCCGGGGCGGAAGGCGGTCAGCACATCGGCCATCGCGCGGCGCATATCCTCGACCGCCTGTGGACCCTGATGGATCGCGCCCAAAGCGTCGATCAACACCACCTGACGGTCGATCCTGGCGAAATGTTCGCGAAAGAACGGTTTGACCACGCGCGACTTGTAGGCGTCATAGCGGCGGCGGAATTCCTTATAGAGCCGACTTTGCGCCAGATCGGCAGGCAGCGGCGCAAAGGTCAGCGCGGGCGAGCCGGCCATCTCTCCGGGGATCAGGAAGCGGCCGGGGGTACAGTCGGACCAGCCTGCCTCACGCGCCGCCTGCAGATGCGCAGTATAGGTTTCGGCCAGCGCCTGCGCCGTCGGTTCGTCAAAGCCGGGATTGCTGCCCTGCGCGGCGATTGCGGCCTTGAACGCATCGGCGCCGGGGCGGTTTTGCATCCGCTCCAGCACTTCGGTCGACCATTCGCTGAAATCCTTTTCCATCAGCCGCAGGTCCAGAAGCCATTCGCCCGGATAATCGACGATATCCAGATGAACGGTCTGCGGTCCGCGAAAACTTGACAGCAGACCCTGACGCTCGATCCGCAGGGACAGGCGCAGCTGGCTGACATGGCGGGTGCCATCGGGCCAATGCGCATCGGGGCCGGTCAATGCGGCCAGATAGCGTTCGTAATCGAAACGCGGCACGGTATCGTCGGGCTGCGGTTGCAGCCAGGCGGTTTTCAGCGATCCATCGGCGGCGGCGCGCAGCGCATGCATCCGACCGCGATCCATCAGATTCGCCACAAGCGAGGTGATGAACACGGTCTTGCCCGCCCGCGACAGGCCGGTCACGCCCAGCCGGATCACCGGATCGGCAAGGCCCAGACCCTGCATGAAATCGCTGCCGATACTCATTCTGTCCCCGTCACTATCTGTCTGCGTATCAGAACGCAGCCCCCTATAAATAGTTCGGATTTTAGGGATTTGTAGCACCGTGGCGATAACTGCCGCCGCGTTGCGTTTGGCGGGGCTTGTGGGCTAAGTCGCAGCATGAGTGACCGCCTGCCCATCGAAGATGCAATTCCGCCGCTGCGGGACGCGCTGGCCCGGCATGGCCGCGCCGTGCTGGTCGCGCCGCCGGGCGCGGGCAAGACGACGCGGGTGCCTTTGGCGCTGATGGATCAGATCGCGGGCCGGATCCTGATGCTGGAGCCACGCAGGCTGGCGGCGCGGGCGGCGGCGGAACGGATGGCCGCCACGCTGGGCGAGGATCCGGGCCAGCGCGTCGGTTACCGGATCAGGGGCGAATCGGTGCCCGGATCGCGGATCGAGGTCGTGACCGAAGGCATCCTGACGCGGATGATCCAGTCCGATCCCTCGCTTGAGGGGATCGGCTGTGTGATCTTTGACGAATTTCACGAACGCAGCCTGAATGCCGATCTGGGGCTGGCCCTTGTCTGGGAGGCGCGGGGCGCGCTGCGCGAGGATCTGGCCCTGCTGGTCATGTCGGCCACGCTGGAGGCCGAACCCGTCGCGGCGCTGCTGGACGATGCGCCGATCCTGCGATCGGACGGGCGGGCCTTTCCGGTCGAGACGCGCTGGCTGGACCGGCCCCTGCCGGGCGGGGCGCGGCTGGTCGATGATGCCGCACGGCTGATTGCACGCGCAGAACAGGACACCCGCAAGACCGGCGGCTCGATCCTGGCCTTTCTGCCGGGGGAAGGAGAGATCCGTCGCGTCATGGCGCAGCTGTCCGGTCTGGATTGCGAGGTGTTGCCGCTTTACGGCGCGCTGGACGCCAGGGCGCAGCGGGCGGCGCTGGCCCCGCCGGGGGACCGGCGGCGGATCGTGCTGGCGACCTCGATTGCCGAAACCTCGCTGACGATCCCGGGGGTGCGGGTGGTGGTCGATGCCGGTCGCGCGCGGCGGGCACGCTTTGATCCGGGCAGCGGCATGTCGCGGCTGGTGACCGAGCGTGTCAGCCGGGCCGAGGCCGATCAGCGGCGGGGCCGCGCGGGCCGGGTGGGGCCGGGGATCTGCTATCGGATGTGGGCGCAGGCCGAGGAGGGTGCCTTGCCCGCCTTTGCCCCGCCCGAGATCGCGGTCGCGGATCTGGCCGGTCTGGCGCTGGAACTGGCCGCATGGGGCGCCGATCCGGGCGATCTGGCTTTTCTGACGCCCCCGCCGGTTGGCGCGATGACCGAGGCCCGCAACCTGCTGCGCGATCTGCAGGCGCTGGACGATCACGGCCGGATCACCGATCACGGGCGCGCGCTGGCACGGCTGCCGCTGCATCCGCGCATCGGGCATATGCTGCTGCGCGCGGGGCGAGAGGCGGCGGATCTGGCGGCGCTTCTGTCGGATCGCGATCCGCTGCGCGGCGCGCCGGTCGATCTGTCGCTGCGGCTGCAGGCGATCCGCGATCCGAAGGCATTTGCCCAGCGGCATCCGTGGGAGGCCAATCGCGGCGCTCTGCAGCGGTTGCGGGATGAGGCCCGGCGCCTGCGCCGGACGGCGCCCGAGGCCGAGGGCCTGTCTGTCGGCGCGATGGCGGCGCTGGCCTATCCGGACCGGATCGGATTGCGCCGCAAGGGGGACGATCCGCGCTATGTGCTGTCAGGCGGGAAGGGGGCCGTGATGGCGTCCGAGGATCCGCTGGCCTCGCAACGTCTGATCGTCGCGCTGGATCTGGATGGCGATCAGCGAGAGGCGAAGATCAGGCTTGCCGCCCCGGTGGACGAGGCTGATCTGCGGGCGATCCATGCTCAGCGGATCGACGCCGTCCGGTTTTGCGAATGGTCACGTCGCGAGGGCCGGGTGATGGCGCGCGAGCAAGAGCGTCTGGGCGCGCTGGTGCTGTCGGACCGGATCTGGGCCGACGCCCCGGCCGAGGATATCGCCCGCGCGGCTTTCGAGGGGCTGCGTCTGAACGGTCTGCCCTGGACCCGGGCGGCGGCGCGGCTGCGCGCGCGGATCGCGCTGCTGGAGGCGCTTGGCCCGGTGGATGATGACAGCCTTCTGGCCGATGGCACGTGGCTGTTGCCCTGGCTTGGGCAGGTGCGGAGCCTTTCGGATCTGCGGGCGCTGGATCTGAGCGAGTCCTTGAAGGCGCGGATCGGCTGGGCCGGGCAGCAGATGCTGGATCAGCAGGTGCCTGCGCATTTCGTGACGCCTTTGGGGCGCAAGGTGCCGATCGATTACGATCACGAGACGCCCTCGATCGAGCTGCGCCTGCAAGAGCTGTTCGGCGTGGTCCGCCATCCGGTGGTGGGCGGGCGGCCCTTGCGGATCAGCCTGTTATCTCCGGGCGGCAAGCCGGTCCAGGTGACGACCGATCTGCCGGGGTTCTGGGCCAGTTCCTATGCCGATGTGCGCAAGGACATGCGGGGGCGCTATCCGCGCCATCCCTGGCCCGAGGATCCGACCCAAGCGGATCCGACGATGCGGGCAAAACCGCGCGGGACATAGGGGGCGCTGCCCCCGCCGCCTGTCGGCGGCTCCCCCGGGATATTTCAGCAAAGAAGACTCAGGGCGTCAGGCCGTCCGGATCGGGCAGTCCATTGCTGCGGGCGGTGGCTGTCAGCGTATTGGCCAGCAGGCAGGCAATGGTCATCGGGCCGACCCCGCCCGGCACGGGGGTGATGGCGCCTGCGACCTCCCGGGCGGCGGCGAAATCGACATCTCCGACAAGCCCGTCATCGGTGCGGTTGATGCCCACATCGATCACCGTGGCGCCCGGCTTGATCCAGTCGGCCTTGACCATTTTCGGGCGGCCTACGGCGGCGACGAGGATATCAGCCTCGCGGCAGAGGGCGGGCAGGTTTTCCGTGCGGGAATGGGCGATGGTGACGGTGGCACTGTCGCGCAGCAGCAGTTGCGCCATTGGTTTGCCGACGATATTCGAGCGGCCGATGATCACCGCGCGCTTGCCCGAGAGGCTGCCCAGCCGGTCGCGCAGCAGCATCAGGCAGCCCAGCGGCGTGCAGGGCACCATGGCCTTTTGCCCCGTGGCCAGCAGACCGACATTCTGGATATGGAATCCATCGACATCCTTGGCCGGGTCGATGGCATTGATGACCAGCGATTCATCGAGATGTTTCGGCAGGGGCAGCTGGACAAGGATGCCATTGACTGCCGGATCGTTGTTCAGCCGGGTGATCAGGTTCAGCAGGCTGTCTTGATCTGTCTCGGCGGGCAGGCGGTGTTCATAGGAGTTCATGCCGACTTCGCGGGTCATCTTGCCCTTGGAGCGGACATAGACCTGACTTGCGGGATCTTCGCCGACCAGCACCACGGCAAGTCCCGGAGTGATGCCGTGATCCTTCATCTGTGCCACCTCGGTTGCGATGCGGGCGCGCAGCGTGGCGGCGAAGGCCTTGCCGTCAATCAGGGTGGCGGTCATTCACGGTCTCCGTTCAGGTGGCGGTCTTCCTGGGCGATGGCGGCTTCGATGAGCCGACGCCAGATATGCTCGATCAGGTCGGGGTCCAGCCCGGCAGCCGCGGCATGTTTGCGCGTATTTGCGACCACTTCTTCGACCCTTGCGTCGATCCGGGCGGGCCAGCCGATGCCGGATTTGATCTGCGCCGCGCGGTCGATCAGGGCATGGCGTTCCGCCAAAAGGCCGATCAGCCGTTCATCCAGCGCGTCGATATGGGCGCGCAAGGTCGCCATGTCGTTGATCTGGTCGGGTCGGGTCATCGCGAGCCTTCGCTTTTCTGCGCCGCACATGCACCCAAAGATGCATCAGAGGCAAGGGTGCAGTGGCGTTCCGGCAAAGAAAAACCCCGGCCTTCTGGCCGGGGTCGGGATTTCTGTCGTCGCGGATCAGGCCGGTGCGGGATCGCCGCCCTGAGAGCTGGGCTTGCCCGCCTTCGGGATCGCCGTGACAGAAGGGATGGTGCTGCCCGGCGTGTCGTCATCGCCGCCCAGTTCCTCGCCGCGGATGATCTTGCCGATCTCTTCCCCGGTCAGGGTTTCATATTCCAAGAGGCCCTGTGCGAGACGTTCGAATTCCTCGTTCTTCTCGATCAGGATCCGGCGGGCCTCTTGATAGCCTTCCTCAATGAGGTCGCGGACTTCCTCTTCGATCAGTTCCTTGGTGGCGGCCGAGACCGAGAAGCCGCCGGTGCTGCCGGAATAGCCCTCATGCGCCTCGGCATAGTCGACCGCGCCGACCTTGTCGGACATGCCCCACCGCATCACCATGGCACGGGCCAGCTGGCTGGCCTGCTGAATATCGCCTGCCGGGCCGTTCGAGACACCCTCTTCGCCATATTTGATGATCTCGGCGGCCTTGCCGGCCATGGTCATGGCGATCTTCTGCTTGGCTTCGTCCTTGTGGAAGTTCAGCCGGTCCATTTCGGGCAGGCTGACGACCATGCCAAGGGCGCCGCCGCGCGGGATGATCGTCGCCTTGTAGACCGGGTCGCATTTGGGCAGCGACAGGCCGACAATGGCGTGGCCGGCCTCGTGATAGGCGGTCTTTTCCTTCTGTTCGGGCGTCAGCACCAGAGAGCGGCGCTCGACCCCGAGCATGACCTTGTCCTTGGCGTTTTCGAAATCTTCCATGCTGACGAAGCGTCGGCCGATGCGGGCGGCCATCAGTGCGGCCTCGTTTACCAGGTTCATCAGATCCGCACCCGAGAAGCCGGGCGTGCCGCGTGCAATGATGCGCAGATCGACATCGGGGCCGACCGGTACCTTGCGGGCGTGAACCGACAGGATTTTTTCGCGGCCCTTGATGTCGGGATTGGGGACATGGATCTGGCGGTCGAAGCGGCCCGGACGCAGCAGGGCAGGGTCCAGCACGTCCTTGCGGTTGGTGGCGGCGACGATGATGATGCCCTCATTCGCCTCGAAACCGTCCATCTCGACCAGAAGCTGGTTCAGCGTCTGTTCGCGTTCGTCATTACCGCCGCCGATGCCGACGCCGCGGGCACGACCGACCGCGTCGATTTCGTCGATGAACAGAATGCAGGGGGCCGATTTCTTGGCCTGTTCGAACATGTCGCGCACACGGCTGGCGCCGACGCCGACGAACATTTCCACGAAATCCGAACCCGAGATGGTAAAGAAGGGCACGCCGGCCTCACCCGCGATGGCGCGGGCCAGAAGGGTCTTACCCGTCCCCGGAGGGCCGACAAGCAGCGCCCCTTTGGGGATCTTGCCGCCCAGACGGCTGAATTTCTGCGGATTGCGCAGGAATTCAACGATTTCTTCCAGCTCTTCCTTGGCCTCGTCGATGCCCGCCACATCGTCGAAGGTCACCCGGCCATGCTTTTCCGTCAGCAATTTGGCCCGCGATTTGCCAAAGCCCATCGCGCCGCCTTTGCCGCCGCCCTGCATCCGGTTCATGAAGAAGATCCAGACGCCGATCAGCAGGATGAAGGGCAGCCAGACGCCCAGCATGGACATCAGGCCGGATTGCTCCTGCTTGATCACCTTCACATCGACATCATTGTCGATCAGGCGGCTGGTGATTTCCTCGCCCTCGGGGCGGACGGTCATGTATTGCGTGCCGTCAGAGCCGGTGAAGGTAATATCCTCACCGTCGATGGTGGCGGCGCTGACCTGATCGGTTTCGACGCGCTCGATGAAATCGGAATAACTGACCTGACGACTGTTCATCGAGGCCGTCCCGTCGCTGAACAGATTGACCAGCGCAAAAATCATCAGGAACAGGACGGCCCAGAAGGCCAGATTGCGTGCGTTGCCCAAAAGAGGCTCCTCCGGCGGAATTTGGTTTCATTAGAAAATAGGGATTATCGGCTGAGGTTCAATGCGCCAAGACCAGCCTGCGAAAATCTGCCGCGTCACGGGTGGGCGAGATGCGCAGACCGGGATGCGGGCGCAAAAGGGGCGCCGCGACCAGTTGTTCGCCCAGCCACAGGGCCGGGCTGGCGGCGGCTTCGTCGCGTGGCAGGCCCGATTGCCGCCATGATGTCTGTCCAAGGCTGTCGGTGCCAAGGGCGGCAATGTGATGGCCGTCGGGCAGGCTGTTGATATTCCATCGATTATCCCAGATCCCTGCCGTCGCATCCGGCGCGCGCAGGGCGGCTGCGGGCTCTCTGGCGATGCGGATGCGGTCTGCGGCGGGGTCGATCATCGTGCCGTCCAGCGTGACGCGATTGCCCAGTTCGATCGCCTGCAGCGCGTGCAGAACCGTATTGCGGCGTGGCGGATAATCCGCACCTGTCACCCATCTGCATGCAGCGACCAGAAGCCTGCGTCGAATTTCCTGCGGGGCCTTGCCAAAACTGCGGCCCGACAGAATCAGCCGACCCCGCGCGATTACCGCATCCTTGGACAGTGACAGGGCGGCATGGCACAGCGCGTCCCGCGCCTCTTGCATATGGGTGGCGGTGCGGGCCAGCGCGCTGACGTCAAGCTGCAGCGACTGGATCGCCTGACGAAAGCGCACCCGGTCGAAATTGCTGTTGTCATTGCTGGGGTCGTCGATCCAGTCAATGCCGTGTTCGCGCAGCCAGTCGCGCAGTTCGGCACGCTGAACCCGAAGCATCGGGCGCAGCCAGCGCATGCCCATCGCCTCGCGCGTCTCGGCCATTGCCGACAGACCGTCGACGCCGGATCCCCGGGCCAGCCGCATCATCAGGGTTTCGGCCTGATCATCGGCAGTATGGCCAAGCAGCACTGCGGCCAGTCCGTGCCGCCGCGCCCAATCTGACAGCAGCCGCATCCGCGCCTCGCGCGCCTGGGCCATCAGGTTTCCGGTCTGACCGTCCCGCTGCCAGGGCAGCACCTCATGCGGCAAGTCCAGATCGCGGGACCAGTCGCCCACCTGCGCCGCCTCTGCCGCGCTGTCCGGGCGCAAACCGTGATCCACGGTCGCCACCATCAGCTTGCGATCCCCGGCCCATTCCCGCGCGATCCGCATCAGGGCGACAGAATCGCCCCCGCCCGACACCGCAAGCCCCAGGGCAGGGGCGTCGCCCGCCAGACGATCCAGCGCGGCGTGAATGCGATCTGCGGGGTTCGCGGGCATTGGCCTTAATTATGTTCGGCCAGATCCGCCGTCGCTTCCGGGTCCATCCCACTTGCTGCCGGATCGAATGGGTGGCTGCCGGTCGGCATGGTCAGATCGTTGCTGCCGCAGGCCAGCCTGCTCATCCGGGTTTCGGCCTCGGTGGCCGATGCGCTGCCGGGAAAGCGGGCCGGGATCTCGGCCAGATACAGACAGGCCGCCACGGGGTCGTCATTATCGGCGATGACTCGTGCGATACCCAACAGGCTTTCAGCCGCGCGGGCGCCGTCGGGATCGGCGGCGAAGCCTTCCAGCCATGCGGCCGCCGCGCCCTTGTGATCGCCCGCGCTGTCCAGCGATGCCCCGCGCAGGAACAGCGCCTCGGCGGTCAGCGGGCCGCCGGCATGGGTTTCGGCCACATCGCCGAACATCTGCGCGGCGCGGCGGAAATCGCCATTTGCCATGACCTTGGCGGCGGCGTCGAAATCCGCCTGTTCGGACGCGGTTGCCGCCTTCGAATTCTCCAGCGGAGGGGCGATCACCGGCGCGACATGGCTGACACCGCCCGCCGAAGGGCCGCCCAGATCCTGCGTCGTCAGCGCCGCCAGATCGCAGCTTTCATCCATCTCGCACAGGCGGAATTCGATATCGGCGACGCGGCGGTTGCCATCCTGCACGATGCGGTTGATGCGGTTCTGCAACTGTTCGGTCTGGTTGGTGACGCGGGCCAGTTGCTGTTCCAGATTATTCATCCGGTCGATGGCCGCATCGCCCCCGGCAGCCTGATAACCGGCCGCGCCCGACGCCACCAGCTCGCGCCGCAACTGTTGTACATCGCCGCGCAGCAGATCCAGATCGGCGCGCAGGTCGGCCAAGTTCGCGTTATCGGCGCTGGCGATGCCCGGCAGGACCATCAGCGCGGCAAGTGAGGCGGCGGCAATGGTCCGTCTGATCATGATCCGACCCCGGTTTCGCTGACCACGGTGACGGCGCGGCGGTTTTTGGCATAGCACGCCTCGTCCGAGCAGACCTCGACCGGGCGTTCCTTGCCAAAGCTGAGCGTGCGGATGCGCCCGGCCTCGACCCCTTGAGAGACCAGATATTCCTGCACCGCGCTGGCGCGGCGCGCGCCAAGCGCAAGGTTATATTCGCGGGTGCCGGTTTCCTCGGCATGGCCCTGAACCACGGCGCTGAAGGTGCCGTGCTGTTTCAGCCAGCCTGCCTGACGGGCCAGAATTGCGCGGGCGTCGCCGGTCAGCGTGGTCTGGTTCGCGGCAAACAGCACCGTATTGCCAACCTGACTGTTGAAATATTGCGCCGTCGCCTCTGACCCCAGAGTGCCGCCGGAAAGATTGCCCTGATAGACGGCCCCATTTCCAAGATTCGCATAGGGGTCAATCACTTGCTGCGTCGTTTGGGTCGCGGGCTGCGCGCAGGCGGCAAGGGCCAGCAGGCAGATGGCAGAGGCGGATTTCATCCAGATATTCATCGCGGCATCCTTTGGGGGCTGTACGCGTCAACGGGTTACTTACGGCATTACCGGACCCCAAGACGGGTCCGAGGCCGCAAAGTCAAGCTTTAACGGGCGCATGTTGCGGCCCGTAATATCTACAGAATGCAGACGCGGTTGACCATTTCCACCGGGTGTCACCCGCGTAAACATCACGACGCGGCCATTGGGGGCCCAGGTCGGGCTTTCGTCAAGAAAGGATTCGGTCAAGTTTTTCTCACCCGATCCATCGGTCCGCATGGTCGCGATATGGAACCGCTCTCCCAGCTGCTTGGTAAAGGCGATCAGATCGCCCTTGGGCGACCATGCCGGAGAGCCATAGCGCCCGTCGCCAAAGCTGATCCGGGTCGGCTCACCCCCCTCGATCCCCATGACGTAAAGCTGGGGCGCGCCCGATCGGTCGGATTCAAAGACGATCTGCCGCCCGTCCGGGCTGAAGCTGGGCGAGGTCTCGATCGAGGGCGCATCGGTCAATTGCCGCTGTGCGCCGGTCGCCGCATCCATCAGCCAGATATCGGTATTGCCGCCGTTTTCCAGCGAATAGGCGATCCAGCGGCCATCACGGCTGAACCGCGGGGAAAAGGCCATGCTGTCCGCCCCCTGCGTCACCGCGCGCGAGGTGACCGTGGCCACGTCCATCACCCGCACCTGCGGAAAGCCGCTGTCAAAGCTGGTATAGACCAACTGACGGCCATCGCCGGAAAATTGCGGCGCCAGAACCAGCGAGGAACTGTCGGTCATCCACAGGATATTCGCGCCGTCGTAATCCATCACCCCGACGCGCTTGATCCGGGCATTCTTGGGGCCGGTTTCCTGCACAAAGGCCACGCGGCTGTCGAAATAGGGCTGCTCGCCGGTCAGCCGGGTATAGATCTGATCGGCGATCTTGTGGGCCGCCCGCCGCCAGTCCGAGGCGCGGGCATCGAATTGCATGCCATCCCCCTGCGGGCGCCCGGCAAAGACGTCGTAGAGGCGGAACTTGACGCTGATATTATCGCCCGATCCGGTGACCTCGGCGGTGACCAGCGCCTGCGCGTTGACCGCGCGCCAATCCTCATAGGCAATGGATTCGGCGAAGCTGCCCGGAGCCGCCGCCAGCCCATCGGCAGGGATCTCTTTGAAAAGTCCGGTCCCGGTCAGGTCGGCGGCCACCACATCGCGCACCTTCCGCGCAATCTCGGGATCGCCGAAAAAGCTGGGGATGGCGATGGGCATGGCTTCGACCACGCCATCGGTGATTTCAATGCGCAGCGGCCCGTTCTGCGCCAGGGCAGGCAGGGCGGGAAGCGCGACGGCACCGGCAAGGGCCAGCGAAAGGGTCAGGGTCAGGCTGCGAAACATAAGTTCCTCTCTACCTCGTCGGGGGCGGCCGGGGGGCGGCGCGCCTGTTCATTCTGTCTCTGCGCTCATTCTATCTGGATGCCCTGAGCGCTGAAACCGACCACGACATTGCGCCAGCGGTCGTATTTCGCGGGGGGCAGCGGCAGGCCATCCATGCCGCTCATGATGATGCCACGGCGGGCCACCTCGAAGGCCTGCCGCGCGGCGGCGTCCGAGCCGTTGCGATGATCGACCAGCCTGATGCTGTCAGGATCGGGGCGACCATTTCGGGCGATGTCGAAGGCGACGGAGATATGCATCTGCAACCCCTCGGCCGACAGTGCGCCGACATTCCAGCGGTCGCCCAGGGCAACGCGCAACGCGTCCTTTTCAGCCAGCGACAGCGGCGCGCTGCGCGGGCCGCTGTTATTCATGCCGTGGATGTCGTCGCCGGGCCGTTGCTGTGCCGGGTCGGGCAGGGGGATCGGCTGGATGGGCGAGGGCAAGAGTTGCATCACGCCGGGATCGGCAGGGGCGCTGTCGCCGTTTTCGGCACCCGCCATGGCACCCGCCAGCGCAGCGGCCAGCGGATCCTGCGCGGCCGAGGCACCGCTGCCCCCTTCGATGGTCTGGCTGCTGCCACCATCCGCGCTGCCGGTCGAGGCGGTATCCGCACCCTCGGCCCCCGCCGTGCCCTGCGCCTCACGCAGGGCCTGTTCCAGCGCGCGACGCTCGGCCGCCTCGCGTTCCGCTGCCTCGCGTTCCGCTGCCTCGCGTTCCGCTGCCTCGCGGGCTGCAGCGGCGCGGCGTTCCTCGGCCTCGCGCTCGGCCCGTTCGGCGGCTTCACGTTCGGCAGCCTCACGTTCCGCTGCGGCCTGACGCTCGGCTTCTGCACGCTCTGCCTCGCGGCGGGCGGCTTCGGCGCGCTCGGCCTCCTGCCGCTCGGCTTCTTCCGCTGCGGCGCGCCGTTCTTCTTCGGCGCGGCGTTCAGCCTCGGCAGCGCGACGCTCTTCAGCTTCACGGGCCTCCGCTTCGCGGCGTTCCCGCTCGGCCTGTTCGGCCTCGCGACGGGCGGCCTCTCGACGTTCTTCTTCGGCCTGACGTTCAGCGCGTTCAGCCTCGGCCTGCGCGCGGCGTTCGCGTTCTGCGGCTTCACGCTCGGCTGCGGCGCGGCGTTCCTCGGCGCGGGCTTCCTCGGCCCGGCGTTCTTCCGCTGCGGCGGCCTCTGCCTCGGCCTGTCGGCGTGCTTCCTCGCGTGCGGCGGCGGCGCGGCGGGCCTCTTCTGCGGCCTCGCGCTCGGCTGTCAGGCGCTGTTCTTCGGCAGCCTCTGCGGCCTCTCGCGCCGCCTGTGCAGCTTCTGCGGCGGCGCGCTGCGCGGCCTCTTGCGCGGCGATCCGGGCACGATAATTCTCGACCAGACCATCCGGGCGCTGACGAGGCGTGGCCGACTGGTCCAGCGCCAGGGCAGAGCGTGGCGCGACCGGCGCTGCGGCCTGATCGGTTTGCGGCACCTGCGGCTGCGCGGGCTGGGCTTCGGGCGCGGGGGCCTGCGCCTGCGCCGGGCTGTCAGGCGTCACATCGCGGCTGTCGGGCTGGTTGTCGGTCGCGTTGGGCAGGTCCGTGGCAACCGAAACCGGCGCATCCTCGGCAAAATCGCTGAGATCAGGTCCGGCATCGGTCGCATCGGGCTGCGCCAGCTGCTGCGCCTCGGCTTCGGGATCGGGGGCACTGGTCGAGGCCGGGTTGCTGCCCGCATCGTCCTCGACCACGGGTTCGGACATGGTCGCCACAGCCGTCGCATCCGCATCCACCGGCCCGGCCCCGCGCGAGGCGGCGGCCAGGGCCTCGAATTCGGCGCCGCTGATGGTCGAGACGTTGGTCGAGCGCAGCGTGGCCGGGGCCTGCGGCCGGAAAAAGACGCCGCCCAGAATCGCCCAGAGCAGCAGCGCCAGATGCGCGATGCCCGAGATCCACCAACCTATGCGGCGCTCGCGATCTTCCATTGATCACTCATCCATGCGCGGGCCACCGGTCTCGGTAACCAGCACGATATCTGTCAGACCGGCGGCGTTCAGCGCGCCCATGACCTGCACCACGCGGGCATAGGGCAGGGCGCCATCCGCGCGCAGGAACACACGTTCGCTTTGACGATTGGCCAGAACGACCTGCACCTGGCTGACGATCTGCGATTCCGCCACCGGGGTGTTCATCACCGTGATCTCACCCTCGGCCGGGATCGACACGACCAGCGGTTCTTCCGACTCCGAAGGGACGGCGGTGGCGGCGGTTTCCGGCAGGTTCAGCGGAATGCCCGCCGTCATCAGCGGCGCGGCGACCATGAAAATCACCAGCAGCACCAGCATGACATCGACAAAGGGCGTCACGTTGATTTCGGACATGGGCGCGTTGCGCCGACGCCCGCGACCCTTTCTGTTGACCCTTTTGACGACTGACGAGGCCATGGCTTATGCCTCGTCCAGTTGACGCGACAGCAGGGTCGAGAATTCGTCGGCGAAGGCTTCCCAATTGCCGACGATACGTTCCGCATCGCCCGACAGCTTGTTGTAGAAGATCACCGCCGGAATTGCGGCCAGCAGGCCAAGCGCGGTGGCCAGCAGCGCCTCGGCAATGCCGGGGGCGACGACGGCAAGGCTGGTATCTTGCGACATGGCGATGCCTTCGAAGGCGGTCTTGATGCCCCAGACTGTCCCGAAAAGGCCGATAAACGGCGCGGTCGAGCCGACGGTGGCCAGGAAGGACAGGCCACGGAACAGGCGGGCTTCTTCGCGTTGGATCGCCACATTCATGGCGCGGTCGATGCGCTGCAGACCGCCCGGGATCAGCTTGCCATCCTCGCGGTGGCTGCGGCGCCATTCGGTCATTCCGGCAGCAAAGATCCGCTCGCTGGCGCCCTTGGGGTTTTCGCCCAGACGGTCATAGAGATCGTCCAGAGGCTCGCCCGACCAGAAGGCGCGGTCGAACCGTGCCGCTTCGCGGCGGGCATTGGCGAAGGTCAGGAATTTCCGGATGATGATCGCCCAGCCCCAGACCGAGGCGATGATCAGGATCACCATCACGATCTGCACGGTCAGCGAGGCGCGGGTGAAAAGCGCCATCAGCGAGAAATCAACGGCCTGCGCGGCCTGAATCGGTTCCATATGTCACTGCCTCATCATCATCCTGCCCTGTCCCGGGCGTTTCGGGCCGATTATCGCGGCTCGGACCGCTGGCCTTCTAAACCTTCTGTATCAGAGGATGCAGCCCCCCGCCGCAACACAATGCAGTCACTTTTCGGGGAACGCCGCGCTTTGCGGGTTTCGGCGCATCAGGTGCGGCAGAAATGACTCAGTTTTGCGCGATGGCGCGGGCGACGATGGCCGGGATGCGGGTCGGGCGGCCATTGGCATCAAGGCAGGCAATCGTGACGCGGGCGGTGAAAAGCACCTGCCCGCCGCGCCTGACCGCCTGATCCACGACGATGCGGGCAGGGGTCATCTGCGCCAGAGCGGTCGTCACCTCCAGCAGGTCATCGAAAACGGCCGGACGCAGGTAGTCGGCCTCGACCCGGCGGACGGCAAAGACCTGACCTCCCTCATCCTTCATCCGGCGCTGATCGATGCCCAGATCGCGCAGCCATTCCGACCGGCCACGCTCGATGAATTTCAGGTAATTGGCGTAATAGACGATCCCGGCAAGATCGGTATCTTCGTAATAGACGCGGAGGGGCAAGCTGTGGCTCATTGAACCGGCCCTGTCTTCGCTGTCTGCGCAAGCCGCGCCGACAGCCGCAGCGCATAGCTGGCATCGGTGGCGGCGGGAGGCAGGATCGGGTCATAGGCCACGCGGATCAAGGCGGCCAGGTCGGGCGTGGGCGTGATATCGCGGGCGAAGGTCAGCGTGCTGCGCATGGTCAGCGCCTCGGCCAGTTGCGCGGGATGCGCCTGGCTGAGCGCGCCGGTCATGCGCACGAAGCCCAGACAGGCGCGGATCGCGCCGTTATCGTCGAAGCGAAAGACGCGATACTGATCGGCCTGACTGTCCCGCAGTCGTTCGGGCAGGCCCTGGATCCCGGTCAGCTGTTCCAGATCGGGGATGCCCGCCAACTCGTCCCAATCCCGCATGAAGAACAGCATCAGGTTGCTGCCCATTTCGGGATCGGTCTCGGCCATCGGATGCCCGGCATGGGCAAAGCCCGCCCGGATCACGCTGCGAAAGATGTCCAGCGTCTCATCGGCCAGCCCGAAGATCACCGGCGCGACGGGTCGTCCCCACCGGGCGCACAGAAAGCTGCCATCGGGGCGGGTAAACAGGGCGGCAATCTGGTCGGAACTCATGGTCATGGGGCACAGATGCCACGGCGTGGCGCGGGATGCAAAGACGAAAGAGGGGCGCAGCCGCCATCGCAGACTGCGCCCCACATTTCGATGCCAGCGGATCAGACGATGGTGGCTTCGGTCGCGCCGCGCAGCTCTTCCTCGGTCACGCCATCGGCCAGCTGGACGATCTTCAGCCCGCCATCGACGACATCCAGAACGCCCAGATTGGTAATGATCCGATGGACCACATTCTTGCCGGTCAGCGGCAGCGTGCAGGCCTTCAGAACCTTGGATTCACCGGCCTTGTTGGTGTGATCCATGACCACGATCACGCGGCCGACGCCGGCGACCAGATCCATTGCACCGCCCATGCCCTTGACCAGCTTGCCCGGAATCATCCAGTTCGCCAGATCGCCGTTTTCCGCGACTTCCATGGCCCCCAGAATCGCCGCAGCGATCTTGCCGCCACGGATCATCGCAAAGCTGGTGGCACTGTCGAAATAGCTGGTGCGGGCCAGTTCGGTGATGGTCTGCTTGCCCGCGTTGATCAGATCGGCATCCTCTTCGCCCTCATAGGGGAAAGGGCCCATGCCCAGCATGCCGTTTTCGGATTGCAGGGTGATGTCCTTGTCGCCGACATAATTGGCCACCAGCGTCGGAATCCCGATGCCAAGGTTCACATACATGCCGTCTTCCAGTTCCTCGGCCGCGCGCGCGGCCATCTGGTTGCGGTCCCAACCCTTTTGTTCACCGGCCATGATCAAGCCTCCTCACGCTTGCGAGTGGTGCGCTGTTCGATGCGCTTTTCATGCTGCCCCTGGATGATCCGGTGCACATAGATCCCGGGCAGGTGGATGTGATCGGGGTCGATGCTGCCGCGCGGGACGATCTCTTCGACCTCTGCCACGCAGATCTTGCCGCACATGGCCGCGGGCGGGTTGAAATTGCGCGCGGTCTTGCGGAAGATCAGGTTGCCGGTGTCATCGGCCTTCCAGGCCTTCACGATCGCCAGATCCGCGACGATTCCGCGTTCCAGAATGTAATCCTCACCATCGAAATTCTTGACCTCCTTGCCATCGGCAATCACCGTGCCGACGCCGGTCTTGGTATAAAAACCGGGGATGCCAGCGCCGCCCGCGCGCATGCGCTCGGCCAGCGTGCCCTGAGGGTTGAATTCCAGTTCCAACTCGCCCGACAGATATTGCCGCATGAATTCGGCATTCTCTCCGACATAGCTGCTGATCATCTTCCTGATCTGCTTCGTTTGCAGCAACAGGCCCAGGCCGAAATCGTCGACGCCCGCATTATTGCTGGCGACAGTCAGGTCCTTGACCCCGCTGTCGCGGATCGCCGCGATCAGCAGTTCCGGGATACCCGACAGGCCGAAACCGCCGGCGGCGATCAGCATGCCGTCCGTCAGCAGACCGTCCAGAGCCTCATTCGCATTGGCATAGACCTTTTTCATGGTCTCCCCCTCTTTTACCAACTTCCGCGAAGTTGTGGCCCGCGCGTGACCCCAAGTCAATCTGATCGGGGCAGAAATGCGCGACGGTTGACTTTCGCACCGGCCCGGTGCATCGGGGTGCCATGTCGAAGAATGCTGCCCTTTTCCCGGTCTATTATCCCTCGCTGAGATAGCGGGGCAGCACAATCTTGCCGCGCGGGTTCGTGCGGCCGACAATCCAGACAGTCCACGATCCTGCACAACTTCTTGTGAAAGGTCGTTCCATGTCGTCTCTGCCCTCTGTCGCCATTATCGGCTTCGGCGCGTTTGGCCAGCTTGTCGCCCGCCATCTGCGCGGCCGTGCCAGCCTTTGCATCTGCGATCCGCAGGTCCGGTCCAATGATCTGCCGCAGGTCGATAGCCAGATCGCCGCCCGCTGCGATGTGATCATTCTGGCCGTGCCGCTGTCGGCGCTGCGGGGCGTGCTGTCGCGTATGGCGGATCATCTGCGACCGGGGGCGCTGGTCATCGACGTCTGTTCGGTCAAGATCCAGCCTGCACGGATGATGCAGGAACTGCTGCCCGATCATGTCGATCTGGTCTGCAGCCATCCTCTCTTCGGTCCGCGAAGCGCGCCTGACGGGCTGGCCGGGCATCGCATCGCCTGGTGCCCGCTGCGGGGGCCGCAGCATCTGCGCGCTGTGGCCCTGATGCGGCGCATGGGATTGCGGGTGATCCGCAGCACCCCGGACAGCCATGACAGAGAGATGGCCATCGTGCAGGGGCTGACGCATCTGATCGCCCGCGGCCTGTCGGATCTGGGGCCGTTGCCGGACCGGCTGACCACCGCAAGCTATCGGCACCTGATGCAGGCGGTCGCGATGGTGCAGGACGATTCGCCCGCGCTCTTGCACACCATCCTGTCCCAGAACCCGCATGCAGAGACGACGCGCAGTCAGTTTCTGGACAGAATCAATGGGCTGGCGCAGGGCTGAGCCCTACTCGTCCTTCGTCGCCGCCTTCTTTGTTGTCGCCTTCTTTGCGGCGGGCTTCTTGGCGGTCGTTTTCCTGGTCGCGGTCTTTTTCGCGGCTGTGTCGGCAGATTTTTTCGGACTTGCCTTTTTTGCGCCTTTCTTTGGCGATTTGGCAGCCTTTGCGGCGATCAGCTCCAGCGCCTGTTCCACCGTGACATCTTCGGGCGTGACGTCGCGGGGCAGGGTGGCGTTGATCTTTTCCCATTTCACATAGGGGCCATAGCGCCCGTTCATCACCTGAATGGCGCCGCCATCGGGGTGATCGCCCAACTCGCGCAGCGGGGCCGCCGCAGCCGCGCGGCCACGGGTCTGTTTCGCGGCCAGAACCTCGACGGCGCGGTTCATGCCGATGGTAAAGACCTCATCGACATCGGGAAGATTGGCATATTTCTTGCCATGCTTCACGAAGGGACCATAGCGGCCGATCCCGGCCTCGATCATCTCGCCATCATCGGGATGCGGGCCGACGGGACGGGGCAGGGACAGCAATTGCAGCGCCTGATCCAGTTCGATGCTGGCTGCGTCCCAGCCTTTCGGGATCGAGGCACGGGGCGGTTTCGGCACCTCTTCCGTGGCCTCGCCGCGCTGGACGTAGGGGCCGAAGCGCCCGACCTTCAGGCTGATCTGATCGCCCGCATCCTCGCCCAGAACCCGATCGCTCACGGCTTCTTCACCATCGGGCGCCGAAAGAGGGCGCGTATAGCGGCATTCCGGATAGTTCGAACATCCGATGAATGCCCCGCCGGAACGCGCGGTTTTCAGGTTCAGCCGCCCCTGATTGCACAGGGGGCAAAGGCGCGGATCGCCGCCATCGGCGCGCGGCGGATAAAGATGCGGGGCCAGCGCGTCGTCAATGGCGTCCAGAACCTCGGAAATGCGCAGCTCCGAGGTGCCTTCCAGCGCTTTTGAAAAATCTTTCCAGAAGCGGCCCAGCACATCGCGCCAGATCAGATCGCCTGCGCTGATCTCATCCAGTTCGTTTTCCAGATCGGCAGTGAAATCATAGCTGACATAGCGCGGGAAATATTTGATCAGAAAGGTTGTGACCAGCCGCCCCTTATCCTCGGGGATCAGCCGGTTCTTGTCCTTGCGGACATATTCGCGGTCCTGAATCGTGGTGACGATGCTGGCATAGGTCGACGGGCGACCGATGCCCAGTTCTTCCATGCGCTTGACCAGCGTCGCTTCGGTATAGCGCGGCGGGGGCTGGGTGAAATGCTGGCGCGCGCCGATGGCGGCGGCCTCATCGGCTACGAAACCCTTGGCGACCAACTGGCCCTGTGCGGCGCTTTCGATGACGGCGTCCTCGTCGCCCGATGCCTTCTCATATTCGGCGGTAAAGGCGCCGCCGACCTTGGCCGCCGCCTCGCCTTCGCTGATCTGGGGCAGGCGGTTGCTGTCCTCGCCCTCATCGTCGTCGCGGCCCTGATCATAGACCTTCAGAAAGCCGTCGAATTGCATCACCTGACCGGTCGCGCGCAGGCCGACCTGACCGTCGCCGCTGGCAATTTCGACGGTGGTACGCTCCATCCGGGCGGCCTCCATCTGGCTGGCAATGGTCCGCTTCCAGATCAGATCATAGAGCTTGCGCTGATCATCGGCGCTGACCTTCAGCTTGTCGGGCGACAGCATCATGTCGGTCGGGCGGATACATTCATGCGCCTCTTGCGCATTCTTGGCCTTGTTCTTGTACATGCGCGGGCTTTTCGGCAGATATTTCTCGCCGAACTTGGCCTTGATCGCATCGCGGGCGGACATCACGGCTTCGGGCGCCATGTCGATGCCGTCGGTCCGCATATAGGTGATATAGCCGGCCTCATAGAGACGCTGCGCCGTCGACATGCAGGCCCGCGCGCCCATGCCCAGCTTGCGGCTGGCCTCTTGCTGCAGGGTCGAGGTCATGAAGGGCGGCCAGGGATTGCGGCTGGCGGGTTTCGCGGTGACGCTGCTGACCGCCAGATCGCGGCTGGAGACGGCGCTGACGGCCATCGCCGCCTGTTCTGCCGTGGCCAGATCGAACCTTTCCAGCTTGTTGCCCGCCAGCGAGGTCAGCTGCGCGTCATATTCATCGCCGCCGGGCGTCGCCAAACGCGCGTGAACGGACCAGTATTCACGGGGCTTGAACGCCTCGATCTCCATCTCGCGATCGACGATCAGGCGCAGGCAGACCGATTGCACGCGGCCGGCCGATTTCGCGCCCGGCAATTTGCGCCACAGCACCGGCGACAGGTTGAAGCCGACCAGATAATCCAGCGCGCGGCGGGCCAGATAGGCATCCACAAGCGCCTGATCGATCTGACGCGGCTGCTGCATCGCCTCGCTGACAGCGGCCTTGGTGATCGCGTTAAAGGTCACGCGGCTGACCTCGCTGCCCTTTTTCAGCGATGGCGTCAGCGTTTCCAGCAGGTGCCAGCTGATCGCCTCTCCCTCGCGGTCGGGGTCGGTGGCCAGGATCAGGTTCTGATCGTCCTTCAGCGCGTCCTTGATGGCCTTGAGGTGCTTCTTGCTGTCCGAAGCGACCTCCCATTTCATGCTGAAATCCTGGTCGGGATCGACGCTGCCATCCTTGGGCGGCAGGTCGCGCACATGCCCGAAACTTGCCAATACGCGATAATCGCTGCCCAGATATTTTTCGATGGTTTTGGCCTTGGCAGGCGATTCGACGATGACAACTGGCATTCTGACCTCGGGACATCCTGGATGGGCCGGGAACATGGGTGGCGATCCTGCCAGTGTCAACGGGTGGTTGATGCAGGATCAGCAGTGACGCGGTTCGGAACGCCTTAGTTCAGCGATAGCCGCCCCCCGGCCATCCGGGTCAGACGCCCTTGTAATTCCAAGGAAAGAATCGCCGCGCTGGCATGCTGGGCCGACAGGCCAAGCTGGCGGATCAGATCGTTTTCTTCCGTCGGACTTGGGCTGAGATGCGACAAAATGCGCGATTCGATGTCATCCGGGGCGGTCCGGGGCGGTTTGCGGTCCGGCAAGGGCGGCGGGGTTTCAGGCTGCGCGGGCGTCTCCGCGCCATCCGCTGTCATCTGCAGTCCCGCAAGCACATCGGCCGAGTTACGCACCAGCACCGCACCATCGCGGATCAGCATATTGCAGCCCGCGGCCCGCGCATCCATCGGATGACCGGGTACCGCCATCACCTCGCGCCCCTGATCCAGCGCATTTTTTGCCGTGATCAGCGAGCCAGAGCGATGCGCGGCCTCGATCACCACCACGGCCTGAGACAGGCCGGAGATGATGCGGTTGCGCGTCGGGAAATGTCGTGCCGCCGGTTCCGTCCCGGGGGGCTGTTCCGAAACCAGCGCGCCCTTTTCGGCGATCTGGGCGGCCAGCACGGTGTTTTCTGCCGGATAGATCACATCCACGCCGCCCGCCATCACGGCCACGGTCCCGGTCGGCAGGGCGGCGTTATGGGCCGCCGTGTCGATACCACGCGCCAGCCCGGCAACCACGGTCTGCCCCGCCTCACCCAGACCGGCGGCCATGCCACGCGCCATGCGCAGGCCCAGCGATGAGGCATTGCGCGCCCCGATCACCGCCAGCGGGTTGCGCGACAGCCATGCCGGATCGCCCCGCACCCACAGGATCGGTGGCGCGCCGTCGATCTGGCGCAGGCTGTCGGGGTAATCGGGCGAATCGCAGCGGATCAGCCGCGCGCCGACGCGCCGCCCCGCCGCCAGTTCAGCGGCGGCCACGCCTTCCGGGCATGGTTCGTAATCGGTCATTCCGGCCTCTGCCGCGATCTCTGGCAGGGCCTGAATTGCGGCAGAGACGCCGCCATGTTCCGCGACCAGCCGGTGAAAGGTCGCAGGCCCGACGCGACGAGAGCGGATAAGACGGAGAAAGCAAAGATCATCATCCCCCAGGGGAATAGGGGCGTGCTGGGTTTGCAAAGGAATAGACCCGTTCACGATACCTCCTCCGTCTTATCCAGAATCGGGTGTAGGACGGAAAAGTTAAGAACTGGTTAGCCTTTACGCCGCGGATCCGCCCACCGTCAGCCCGCCAATCATCAGCGTGGGCTGACCGACACCCACGGGCACCCATTGCCCCTGCTTGCCGCAATTCCCGATCCCGGGATCCAGCGACATGTCATTGCCGATGGCCCGGACCTGCTGCAGCGCCGTCGCGCCATCGCCGATCAGCGTCGCGCCGCGAATCGGATCGCCCAGAACGCCATCTTTGACGCGATAGGCCTCGGTACAGGAAAAGACGAATTTGCCATTGGTGATATCGACCTGACCGCCGCCAAACCCGACCGCATAGATACCGTCCTTCAGATCGGCCAGAATATCCCCCGGATCGGCGTCGCCGCCGGGCATGTAGGTGTTGGTCATGCGCGGCATGGGCGCATGGGCAAAGCTTTCGCGGCGGCCATTGCCGGTCGGATCGACGCCCATCAGCCGTGCATTCTGCCGATCCTGCATGTAGCCGACCAGAATCCCGTCCTCGATCAGAACATTTTTGGCAGGCGGGGTGCCTTCATCATCAACGCTGATGCTGCCGCGACGATCCGGGATGGTGCCATCATCGACCACCGTGACGCCGGGTGCGGCGACGCGTTGACCCATCAGCCCCGCAAAGGCCGAGGCTTTCTTGCGATTGAAGTCGCCTTCCAGACCGTGGCCCACCGCCTCGTGCAGCAGAATGCCCGGCCAGCCGGGACCAAGCACCACATCCATCACCCCGGCAGGCGCGGGAACCGAACGAAGGTTGACAAGCGCGATGCGCAGCGCCTCGTCCACGGCTGGTTTCCAATGCGCGGGATCCATCAGGCTGCCCAGCGGAATCCGCCCGCCGCCACCCGTGCCGCCGGATTCGCGACGATCATTGTTTTCCACGATGACAGAGACGTTCAGCCGCGCCATCGGGCGGATATCGCTGACCAGCCCGCCTTCGGGGCGCAGGATGAAGACCTCTTGCAGGGAGGACGCCAGCGCGGCCGTGACCTGAACCACGCGCGGGTCCAACGCGCGGGCATAATCGTCGATCTCGCGCAACAGGGCGATGCGGGTGGCGAAGGGAATGCCCTCGGCCGGATCGACTGCCGGATAAAGCGGTGTGACCACCATGGGCGCCGCATCGGCCAGTTGCCCGCCGCCATCGCCCACCGCCAGCCGCGCCGTTTCGGACGCGCGGCGCAGGGCGGTTTCGGAAATCTCGGTCGAATGGGCATAGCCTGTCACCTCGCCCCGCACGGCGCGCAGCCCGAAGCCCTGATCCGCCGTATAGCCGGAACTGCGCAGCCGCCCGTCGTCAAAGACCAGCGTTTCAGAGACCGAGCGTTCCAGGAACAATTCTCCGTCATCGGCCCCTGCGACAGCATTGCGCAGGACCTCCAGCGCGCGGTCCTGATCCAGAAACTGGCCGAAAGGGTCGAAACTGCTGCGGTTCATGGATAAACTCCGTCTGTAATCATGCGGACCAGAGGCGGTATTCCTGCGCGCAAGATGCCGCAGTGACAAGGAAATCACGCCTGATACAGTAGGTATCACTTGCCCGTGCTGGCGAGATATGGTCATAGAACGGGGATTATGAAAGGGAAAGGGGAAGCCTGCGGGCCGCCCCGGCGGTCTTCGGGCCGCGCCAACGCAACGGGATGGGATGATGGCAATAGCGATGATTCGCCGTGCAGTCGCGGGTATTTCGGGACTGATGATGACGGGAATGGTAGCCAGTTCGGCATTTGCACAGGACGTGCTGGGCGATCTGCCGGTGATCGGCAAGCCGGTGTCACGCGGTGTGGGCTTTCAGCCTGCGTCGACGGAACTGGCGGATGACCAGCAATGGCTGGACCACTTTGTTCTGATCATTATCACGGTCATCACGATTTTCGTCTGTGCGCTGCTGGTGGTGGTGATCCTGCGCTTCAATCGTCGCGCGAACCCGACCCCGGCGAAATTCACCCATAACACGCCGCTGGAGATTGCCTGGACGCTGATCCCGGTGCTGATTCTGGTGGTGATCGGCGCCTTTTCGTTGCCCGCGCTGTTCCGCAGCCAGGAAATGCCCGCCAACCCGGATGTCGTGATCAAGGCCATCGGCAACCAATGGTACTGGTCCTATGAATATCCCGACAATGACATCAGCTTCGACGCCTATATGATCGGTTCGGCCGCCACGCTGAGCGCCGAGGATGCCGAAGCCGGGGCGATCCCGAACGTGATGAGCGAGCCGGTCCGTGCGCAGCTGGAAGCCGCGGGTTACAGCGAGGATGAATTCCTGCTGGCCACCGATAACGCGGTTGTCGTCCCGGTCGGTCAGACCGTGCTGCTGCAGGTCACGGCCAATGACGTGATCCATTCCTGGACCATCCCTGCCTTCGCCATCAAGCAGGACGCCGTTCCCGGCCGCATCGCGCAGGCCTGGTTCAACGTTCAGGAAGAGGGCGTCTATTTCGGCCAGTGCAGCGAGCTTTGCGGCATCGCCCACGCCTATATGCCCATCGTCGTCAAAGCCGTCTCGCAAGAGAAATACGAGGCCTGGATCGCCGAGCAGGGCGGCACCATCGGCGATGCCGAAGAGGTCGCTGCCGTCGCAACGGAGCCGACAGCCGCCACCAACTGATCCGTCCGGGACACCAGCCAGAGGCCAGATAAAACCGAAACGCGATGACTGACATTAACGCATATGATACTGCCCCCGAGGCCGAGTTCGGCGATTACATCGCCCTCTTGAAGCCTCGGGTGATGTCGCTTGTCGTGTTCACGGCCTTTGTCGGCCTGTGGGTTGCACCTGTCGATGTGCATCCGTTCATTGCCTTCTGCTCGGTTCTGTTCATTGCCCTTGGCGGCGGTGCCTCTGGTGCGCTGAACATGTGGTATGACGCGGATATCGACGCGGTGATGAACCGGACGCACAACCGTCCCATCCCCTCGGGCCGCGTGCCCGCGCAAGAGGCGCTGGCGTTGGGGCTGATCCTGTCGGCCATGTCGGTGATGATGCTGGGTTTGGCGGCGAACTGGTTCGCGGCGGGTTTCCTGGCCTTCACCATCTTTTTCTATGCCGTCATCTATACGATGTGGCTGAAGCGCTGGACGCCGCAGAACATCGTCATCGGTGGCGCGGCAGGGGCCTTTCCGCCGATGATCGGCTGGGCCTGCGCCACCGGCGGCATCAGCATCGAATCCGTTCTGATGTTCGCGCTGATCTTTTTCTGGACGCCGCCGCATTTCTGGGCGCTGGCGCTGTTCATGAAGGAAGACTATCACAAGGCCGGGGTGCCGATGCTGACGGTCACCCATGGCCGGGCGGCCACCCGCCGCCACATCTTCGCCTACAGCCTTGTCCTGGCGCCCTTCGCGATCTGGCTGGGGCTGACCTCGGTGGGCGGTCCGTTCTATCTGGCGGTCGCCATCGTGCTGAACCTGCTGTTCATCGCGGGCTGCTGGCGCATCCTGCGGCGGGATGAGGACATCGCCCGGGCTGATCACTATGCGGTCGAGAAAAGCGTCTTCAAACTGTCGCTGTATTACCTGTTCCTGCATTTCCTGGCATTGCTGGTACAAAATCTGCTGGGGACCTGGTGATGGCTTTACGCACCGAACATGAATTGCACCATCGTCGCCGGTCCCGGAATGTGGGGCTTGCGGTGGTGCTGGTTTCTTTTGTCGCGCTGGTGTTCGGGCTGACCGTGGTCAAGATCCAGCAGGGCGACATGATGGAAGGCTATGACCACCAGCCCCGGACCTCGGTCCTGCCGAAAGAGCCCGCCACCGCGCCCGAACTGACTGAGGAGGCCCCCGAATGAGCCGCATGAGCCGCGAATCCCGCACTGCGCTTGGACTTGTCGGTGTCGTCCTGACAATGGGCGCGCTGGCCTGGGCCGCCGTGCCGTTCTATAACTGGTTCTGCCGTGTGACCGGCTTTGCCGGCACGACGCAGGTTGCCGAAGAAGCCTCGGGCGAGATCGTCGATCAGGTCATCCGCATCCGGTTCGATGCCAATGTCGATCCGAATCTGGACTGGTCCTTCCGCCCAATGCAGACCAAGATGGACCTGAAAATCGGTGAAAACGGTCTGGCCTTCTATGAGGCCGTGAACAACACCGATCAGGTCATCACCGGCACCGCCAGCTATAATGTCGCGCCCGAGGTGTCGGGTTTCTACTTCGACAAGATCGATTGCTTCTGCTTTACCGAACAGACGCTGGATCCCGGTCAGCGCGTGGAAATGCCTGTCAGCTTCTATGTCGATCCCGACATTCTGGAAGATGGCGATACCAGCTGGGTCCGCGACATCACACTTTCTTACACTTTTCATCGTACCGAACCGAAACAGGCGGCGCTTGACGCCAAGCCTGCTCAGGACGTCAACTAAGAACTGAACGAGGAGCCGACGGGGAACTGCTCATGGCGAACGCAAAGAACCACGATTACCATATTCTTCCGCCCTCGATCTGGCCTTTCCTGGGTGCGGTTGCTGCCTTTGTCATGCTGTTTGGCGGCGTGATGTGGATGCAGGACCACGGGCCCTGGATGTTCCTGATCGGCTTTGTCGGCGTCCTTTACGTGATGTTCAGCTGGTGGGCGGATGTGGTCCGCGAAGGCGAAGAGGGGGACCATACCCCGGTCGTCCGTCTTGGGCTGCAATATGGCTTCATTCTTTTCGTCATCTCCGAAGCAATGCTTTTCGTTGCGCTGTTCTGGAACTTCATCAAGAACGCGATGTATCCGATGGGGCCGGAAAGCCCGCTGAAGGATGGCGTCTGGCCGCCCGAAGGCATTGTCACCTTCGACCCTTGGCACCTGCCCTTCATCAACACGCTGATCCTGCTGCTGTCGGGCGTCGCCGTGACCTGGGCACACCACGCCTTCGTGCATGAAAACGACCGCAAGACCACCATTCGCGGTCTGGCCATCGCCATCGTGCTGGGCATCTTCTTCTCGTTCCTGCAGGCCTATGAATATAGCCATGCGGCCTTTGGTCTGGCCGACACCGCCTATGCCAGCGCCTTCTATCTGGCGACCGGTTTCCACGGTGCTCACGTTATCATCGGGACGATCTTCCTGACCGTCTGCCTGATCCGCCTGATGCGCGGTCAGATGACGCAGGAACAACATATCGGATTCGAGGCCGCTGCCTGGTACTGGCACTTTGTCGACGTGATCTGGCTGTTCCTCTTTGCCGTGATCTACGTCTGGGGCAGCTAAGCGCCACCGTCTTGAAAGAAAGCGCGCGGGGCCAGATCCCGCGCGTTTTGCGTTTGTAAGCCTTCTGTTGCGAAAGCCGACCCATGACCCGCTATCTCTTTCCCCTGATCATCGGCATTCTTGGCTGCGGCATCCTGATCAACCTGGGCTTCTGGCAATTGCAGCGTCTGGACGAAAAAGAGGGGGCGCTGGCGCAGATCCAGTCGGGGATCGACGCAGCCGCCGTGCCCTTGCCCGATCAGATCGACCCGTCGATGAAGTACCTGCCGGTCACCGTCAGCGGCACCACCACGGGGGACGAAATCGACATCCTGTCGGGCACGAAGGAACGCGGCGGCGGCTATCAGGTCGTGTCGCGTTTCATCACCGATGACGGCCGCGCCATCCTGATCGACCGGGGCTTTATCCCGCAGGAACTGCGCCATGTGAAGCGCCCCCCGACGCGTTTGCAGATCGAGGGCAACCTGCATTGGCCCGATGAAAAAGGCAGCGCCACGCCAGAGCCCAATCTGGACGAGAACATCTGGTTCGCCCGCGACGTTCCGGCCATGGCCAAGGCGCTGAATACTGAGCCCGTTCTGGTGGTCGCCAGCTTCGTGCGCGGCGATGTGCAGGAGGTCGAGCCGATCCCGGTTGCGGTGGAGGGAATCCCGAATAATCATCTGTCCTATGCCGTGCAGTGGTTCATGATCGCCGCCGCATGGGCAGGGATGACAGTCGCTTTGATCTGGCGTATCAGACAGCGGACATATTGAAGGATCGCAGATGCGTTACGTCTCGACGCGGGGACAGGCCCCGGTGCTGAATTTCGAAGAAGCCATGCTGACCGGACTGGCCCGCGACGGCGGGCTTTACCTGCCCGAGACCATTCCGGCCTTTTCGGGCATCGAAGAACTGAGCGGCCTGCCCTATGAAGAGGTCGCCTTTCGCGTGATCCGCCCCTTCACCGGCGACAGCTTTTCGGATGAGGAACTGCGCGGCGCGATTGACCGCGCTTATGCCCGGATCTCGCATCCGGCGCGTGCGCCGCTGAAGCAACTGGCGCCCGGCCATTACCTGCTGGAATTGTTCCACGGCCCGACGCTGGCCTTCAAGGATTTCGCGATGCAGCTGATTGCGCAGCTGTTCGAAATCGCGCTGAAACGCTCGGGCAAGAAGATTACCATTGTCGGCGCGACCTCGGGCGATACCGGCAGCGCCGCGATCGAGGCCTTTCGCGGGATCGACAATGTCGATGTCTTCATCATGTATCCGCATGGCCGCGTGTCCGAGGTGCAGCGCCGCCAGATGACCACGCCCTCGGCGGAAAATGTACATGCGCTGGCGCTGGATGGTCATTTCGACGATTGCCAGGCCAGGCTGAAGGATCTGTTCAACGATCACGACTTCCGCGACACGGTCGGTCTGGCCGGGGTGAACAGCATCAACTGGGCGCGGGTAGTGGCGCAGATCGTCTATTACTTCACCGCCGCCGCCAGCCTTGGCGCCCCCGCGCGTGAGATCGACTTTACCGTGCCCACCGGCAATTTCGGCGATATCTTCGCGGGCAGCATCGCGCGGGCCATGGGCCTGCCGATCCGCCGCCTGATCGTGGCCACGAACCAGAACGACATCCTGCATCGCGCGCTGACCACCGGCGAATATCGCACCGGCACGGTCGAGCCCTCGATCAGCCCGTCGATGGATATTCAGGTCAGCTCGAATTTCGAACGGGCGCTGTATCTGGCCTATGGCGGCGATGCCTCGGCCATCGCGCAGCTGATGGAAGAGCTGAAATCGGGCGGCTTCTCGATCAGCCAGGGCGCCCTGCAGACGCTGCGCGAGCAATATGCCTCGGGCCGTGTCAGCGAAGAGGAAACATTGGCCATGATCCGCACCATCCGCGAGGAAACCGGGGAAATCCTGTGCCCGCACAGCGCGGTCGGCGTTTCGGTCGCGCGCGCGCATATCGAGCCCGCTGTCCCGATGGTGACACTGGCCACCGCGCATCCGGCCAAGTTCCCCGACGCGGTGGAAAGCGCGATTGGCATTCGCCCCGGCCTGCCGCCGCATATGGCCGATCTGTTCGATCTGCCCGAACGCGTCACCCGGGTTGAAAATGACGCCGAGGCGCTTAAATCGCTGATCCTTGAACGGAGGACCCAGTGACCATCGACGCCAATGTGCACCTGACCACGCTGCCCAACGGGCTGCGCATCGCCACCCGCACCATGCCCGGCCTGCATTCGACCGCCCTTGGCGTCTGGATCAGCGCGGGCGGCCGGAATGAGCGGCCCGAACAGAACGGGATCGCGCATTTTCTGGAACATATGGCATTCAAGGGCACCGAAAAGCGCAGCGCCCTGCAAATCGCCGAGGCGATCGAGGATGTGGGCGGCTATATCAACGCCTATACGTCGCGCGATGCCACCGCCTATTACGTCCGCGTGCTGGAAAGCGATGTGGATCTGGCCTTCGACGTGATCTCGGATATCGTGCTGAACCCGATTTTCGACGAGCGCGAGATCGAGGTGGAACGCGGCGTGATCCTGCAGGAAATCGGGCAGGCCGCCGATACGCCTGACGATATCATCTTCGACTGGCTGCAGGCTGCGGCCTATCCCGATCAGGCCATCGGCCGCACGATCCTGGGCCCGGCGGAACGTGTCAGCAGTTTTACCCGCACCGATCTGGCCGGTTTCGTGGCCGAAAACTATGGCCCGGGCCAGATGATCGTCGCGGCGGCGGGTGCCGTCGATCACGATCAGATCGTCAGGCTGGCCGAACAGGCCTTTGGCCATCTCTCTGCCGTACGGCAGCCCGACCGGGAAGGCGCGCGCTGGCAGGGTCTGGAAACCCGCCGCGTCAAGAAGCTGGAACAGGCCCATTTCGCGCTGGCGCTGGAAGGCCCGGGCTATCTGGCGCCTGATTTCTATGCCGCGCAGATCTTTACCTCGGCCATTGGCGGCGGCATGTCCTCGCGCCTGTTCCAGAAGATCCGGGAAGAGCGGGGGCTATGCTATACCATCTTTGCGCAATCGGGCTTTCACGACGATACGGGCATGATGACCGTCTATGCCGGAACCGGGGGTGAGGATATCGTCGATCTGGCCAATCTGACCGTGGATGAAATCAAGCGCGCCGCCGATGATCTGAGCCAGGCCGAGGTGGATCGCGCCAAGACGCAGTTGCGCGCCGGTATGCTGATGGCGCTGGAAAGCCCGACGGCACAGGCCGAACGCATGGCGCGGACGCTGGCCATCTGGGGTCGCGTGCCGGATCCGGCCGAGGTCGCGGACCGTATCGCCGCCGTCAGCATGGCCGAGATCCGCGATCATGCGCAGCAGCTGCTTGCGAATGTTCAGCCTGCGCTGGCGCTGTATGGGCCGGTCAAGGCGGCGCCCTCGCGCGATGCGCTTGCCGAAAGGTTCGCAGCCTGATGTTTTCCCGCAGCCGCCCGGTCAAACTGGAAGCCGAGCGGATCGTGCTGCGGTTGCCCAAGCATTCCGATTTCAACGACTGGGTGGCGCTGCGGGTCAACAGCCGCGAATTCCTGACCCGGTGGGAGCCGATCTGGGCGCATGACCATCTGACCCGCAAGGGCTTTACCAACCGGGTCTATTGGGCGTCGCGCGCCAGCCGCAACGGCTCGGCCCTGCCGCTTTTTCTTGTCCATCGTGACGGTCCGCTTCTGGGGGCGATCACGCTGGACAATATCCGGCGCGGACCGGCGCAATCAGCCACCGTCGGCTATTGGATCGGCGAAAGCTATGCCCGTCAGGGCTTCATGCGCGAAGCCATCGGCGCGCTGGTCCACCATGCATTTACCACGCTGGACCTGTCGCGGATCGAGGCGGCCTGCCTGCCCGAAAACGCGGCCTCGCGCGGCGTGCTGGAGAAATCCGGCTTCAAATATGAGGGTGTCGCCCAAAGCTATCTGCAGATCGCCGGGCGCTGGCGCAATCACGTCCTTTACGCCAATCTGCGCAGCGACCGGCGCGGGCGCACCGATGTGCGATAGGTGGCCATGCTGAACCCGGCTGATCAACGCTTCGCCAGAAAGCTGCCTTCGGGCGTGCTGCGCGATGTCTCGCCCAGCTATCTGGAAGAGCCGCGCGGCCGTTTCCACGGTCAGGCCGGTCTGGTGGCCGCGCCGCATGACGTTGACGAAACCGCGGCGGTGATCCGTGCCTGCGCGCAGGGCGGCGTGCCCGTCGTTCCGCGCGGCGGCGGCACCGGTCTGGTCGGCGGGCAGGTGATGCCCGATGGCGTCGCCCCGCTGATCCTGTCGATGGAGCGGATGACCGCCATCCGCGCGATCTATCCCGAAGAATCCGTGCTTCTGGCCGAGGCCGGCGTCACGCTGCAATCGGCGCGCGACGCGGCTGCCGCTGCGGGTCGGCAATTCGCGCTGTCGCTGGCCTCTCAGGGAACGGCGCAGATCGGCGGCGTGCTGTCCACCAATGCGGGCGGTGTGAATGTCCTGCGCTATGGCAATGCCCGCGCGCAATGTCTGGGGATCGAGGCGGTGCTGCCCTCTGGCCAGATCATGCATGATCTGAAACGGCTGCGGAAGGATAATACCGGCTATGACCTGCGTGACCTGCTGATCGGGGCCGAAGGTACGCTGGGCATCATCACCGCCGCATCGCTGGTCATGGCGCCGGTCCCGGCGGAAAGCGGCGTGGCGATGATGGTCGTGGACAGCCCGTCGGCGGCGCTGTCGCTGCTGTCGCTGGCGCAGGGCCGTATGGCGGGCGGTGTGACCGCGTTCGAGCTGATCTCGGGGCAGGGGCTGCGCTTTCTGGATCAGGCCTTCCCGAAGCTGCAGCAACCCTTCGCGGATCGTCCGGACTGGCTTGTGCTGATCGAGGTGGGCCTGCCCGCAGGTCTGAACGCCGATCAGGCGCTGGAGACGCTGTTCGTCAAGGGCGCGGATGCCGGGCTGGTCAGCGACGGGGTGATCGCGCAATCGGGACAACAGGCCGCCGATCTGTGGGCCATCCGCGAAACCATTCCGCTGGCCAACCGCGCCATCGGGGCGATTGCCAGCCATGATGTCAGCCTGCCGCTGTCGCAGATCGCAGAGTTCATCACCGATGCCGGCGCGATGCTGTTGGCGCAGGGCGATATGCGGATCAATTGCTTCGGCCATCTGGGCGACGGCAATCTGCATTACAATCTTTTCCCCGCCGAAGGCCGCGGCCGCGAAGATTACGACGAGATCCGCAAGGATCTGTCGCGACAGGTGCATCAGATGGTGGTCAGCCGTGGCGGGTCATTCTCGGCCGAGCATGGCGTCGGGCGGCTGAAGGCGGCCGATCTGGCGGAATGGGGCGATCCGGCGCGGCTGATAGCGATGCGGGCCATCAAATCCGCGCTGGATCCGCGGGGGATCATGAATCCCGGGGTGATTTTCCCGGCTTAATCGCCGTCGAAACTGGTCAGGGCGTGAACCTCGTGGCCCAGATCCTCAAGCAGGCGGCGGCCGCCCAGATCCGGCAGGTCGATGACGAAGGCGCAGCCGATCACCTTGGCGCCCAGACGTTCGCACAGCTTGATCCCCGCCGCAGCGGTTCCGCCCGTCGCCAGCAGATCGTCCACGACCAGAACCCGCTCTCCGGGTTTCAGGGCGTCATCGTGGATTTCCATCACGGCCTCGCCATATTCCAGCGTGTACGCCTCGGAAATCACGGCGCCGGGCAGCTTGCCCTTCTTGCGGATCGGGACGAATCCCGTCGATAGCTGGTGCGCCACTGCGCCGCCCAGAATGAAGCCGCGCGCCTCAAGCCCCACGACCTTGTCGATATTCATGCCGGTATATGGCGTCAGCAACTGGTCGATGGCCATGCGAAAGCCCCGCGCATCGGCGAAGAGCGTGGTCACATCGCGGAAAATGATTCCTTCATGCGGAAAATCTACGATGCTGCGGATATAGTCCCTGACGGTCTTGCTCATTTCGGCCGGTCCATTTCAAAAAGTTCCTGCACTGCGGCGTAATCCTTGTATCCAAGCCGGGAAATCCACCCGCCGGCCGGGCGCGGGTCAAAGCGCCCCTCGACCAGACAATCGTCGCGGATATGCACGCCCGTGACCACGCCCAGCACGACATAGTTCGATTCCCCGGCCAGCGGGACGATCTGGGTCAGCCTGCATTCCAGCGCGGCAGGCGCATCGGCCACGCGCGGACAGTCGATGCTGTCGCATTCGGCGCTGCGAATCCCGGCGGCCTGAAACTCGCTTTCACCTGCGGGCAGGGGCGCAGAGGTCGCATTGACCTGATCGCGCAAATCCCCCGCCGCGATATTGACGCAAAACACGCCCGTTTCGATGATCTGCGAGACGCTGTCCTTGGTGCCACGGCGGTCGGGCTTTTTGCTGGTCGAGGCGAACATCACCTGCGGCGGCACATAGGCCACGGCGTTGAAAAAGGAATAGGGCGCCAGATTGTCGCCCTGCCTGCCACGGGTCGAGATCCAGCCGATGGGGCGTGGCGCGACGATGGCGTTGAACGGGTTATGGGGCAGGCCGTGACCTGTTTCGGGTCGATAATACATCTGTCGGCCTTTCGCCTGTTGCGGGCGCCAAAATGCCATCGCTTTTCATCTTCTGCAATATTCCGCAACGGGTTGCAGCATGTTATGGGGCAACGACATCATGCGAGGCATCATGTACGAGATCCGTCCCGAAACCCATGCCGACGAATATGAGGTCGAGGCGCTTTATGACCTGTGCTTTGCGCCGGGCCGGACCGCGCTGTCCTCTTACCGCCTGCGCGATGGCGTGCCGCCGGTTGCGGGCCTGTGCCTGTTGCTGCGCGATCCATCGGGGATCCTGCTGGCCGCGATCCGCTATTGGCCGGTTCATGTGGGTGGGAACGCGGCCCTTCTGCTGGGGCCGATCGCGGTGCACCCGACGGCTCAGGGGGAAGGGCTGGGCGGGATGCTGATGCGTGACAGTCTGGGCCGGGCCAGCGATCTGGGCTGGTCGCGGGTGCTGCTGGTGGGCGACGCGCCCTATTACTCGCGCTTTGGATTCGAGCGGTTGGACCATGTCCAGATGCCGCCGCCGACCAATCCGGACCGGGTTCTGGGGCTGGAACTTCGGCCGGGGGCCTGGGTTGATGTGGCGGGGCAGGTCACGCGGGCTGCATCGCAGGATGCATCTGCGGGTCTGGCATAGCTCTCCGGTGATCCCCATCTGTTGCCGGTATCCATCAAGGTTCGGACAACCATACGATGACACAGTTGCAGACGAATCAGGCGGTGCTGCCGCCGATCAATGACCCTTCGGTTCTGGCGCAGGTCGACCGGCTGGCCGACCGCTATCTGAATGCGGGCGGGCTGGGTATGGAGATCATGTCGGTTGTCGGTAACGGGGCCGAGGGCCTGCTGGAGCGGCTGCCGGGCTTTGTGCGCAACCGGCTGGACGGGATTACCCGAATTGCGCTGAACCGGGCGTTCAAGGCGGCCAGCGGATCGCGCCGGATGATGCGCGACCGTGGCGACTGGTTCAACCGTCTGGCCTCGGGCGTCAGCGGCGCGGCGGGGGGCGCGGGCGGTTTTCCGGGTGCGATGATCGAGATGCCATTTACCATTACCCTGCTGCTGCGCGCGATGCTGGATATCGCGGCGGAACACGGGCTTGATCCCGAAAGCGATGAGGTGCGCAAGGAATGCCTGCGCATCTTTGCCGCCGCCGGGCCGATGGCCAGCGACGACAATGCCGATCTGGGCCTGCTGGCCGCGCGGTTATCGGTGACCGGGCATACGCTGCAAAGCCTGATCAGCCGCGTCGCGCCACGGCTGGCAGTCTCGATGGGTCAAAAGCTGGCCGCGCAGGCCGCGCCGATCTTTGGGGCCGTGGTCGGGGCCTCGATCAATTACACCTTCACCAGCTATTATCAGGAACTGGCGCGCGTCCATTTCGGCATCATGCGCCTGTCGCAGGAAACCGGTCTGCCCAAGGAAGCCCTGATTGAGGCGCTGCGTCTGGCCATCGAACGCAAGACGGGACGGCGGCGGGCCTAACCCTGCTCGTCCGCGTCGCCAAGTGTCAGCGGTGCGGCGGGCGGATCCAGATCCCCGGTGCTGAGCGGGGCCGAGGGGCGGGCAAGCCGGGGCCGCGTGACCCAGAACAGCCGGTCCTGCGCGCGGGTGATCGCCACATAGGTCAGGCGCTTCCACAGCGGAATCCCCGCTTCGGTTCGGTTCGACCATGCGGCGGCGCTGATATCGGGGCCAAAGACCTGCACGTCGGGCCATTGGCTGCCCTGCGCCTTATGGATCGTGACTGCGGCGCCATGCAGAAAGGCGGCGCCCATGCGGGCGGCGAAGGGGATAAAGGGTTCCTCTTCATCCGGCATCTCGATCTTGACGATGCTGGCGGCCGACAGGCGCGGATCCTCGGCGCCGATCACATGCAGGCGGGAAAATCCGGGCTTCTTTCCGGGGCCAAGATAGACAACCTGCGCGCCCTTGATCAGGCCGCGCGCCTCAAGGTCGATGCGCTTCTTGCGGTGTTTCAGGGGCAGTTCCAGCCCGTCGCAGATCAGCGGCTCACCCGGCAACAGCGCATCGCCCGGCGCGCCGAAGGCGCTGCGAAAGGCATGGATCAGCCGGATCCGCGTGGCATTGCGCCAGACCAGAACCGGGCTTCGCGACATCATATCGCTTTCGACCCGCTCGGCCCAGACAACGCGCGGGTCGCGCTGTGCGGCCTCGCGGATCATGCTTTCGAAACGGTCAAAGGTGACGCTGTCATCGGCCAGCGCGTGGGCCAGATCCAGAATCGGGCTGTCATCGGCCTGACGGTGGATGCGGTTCAGCACCAGCCGCTGCGTCTCGGCCAGCCGGTCAAAGACCATTTCACCCGATTGCCCGACCGGGGCCAGCTGCGCCGGATCGCCGAACAGGATCAGCACGGGAAAAATCTCGCGCAGATCCTCGAACTGGCGCTCATCCAGCATCGAGGATTCGTCGATCAGGCCGATATCCAGCCCTTCCTCGCGCCGCTTCCAGCCCTGAATGAAATCCGAGCCTCGCAGCCCTGCCGCCGCCAGCGCCCCGGGGACCGAGCTGTGCTGATCGTAGAACGCCTTGGCGCGGTCCAGCGCCTCATCGGTCAGCCCCTCGATGCTGGGGCGATTACCCTCGCCGGTCAGCCATTCGGCGATGCGTTCATATTCGGGATCATAAACGGGGGTATAAAGGATGCGGTGGATCGTGGTTGCCGGAACGCCGCGCATGCGCAGCACGAAGGCCGCCTTGTTGGTGGGGGCCAGCACGGCGACGGTGCGCCGATCCTTGCGCCGCTTGCCCTCGTAATCGCCGCTGACCAGATCCACCCCCGCCTCGCGCAGGGCACGGGTGATTTCCGACAAGAGCAAGGTCTTGCCCGAACCGGCCTTGCCGATCACTGCCATCACGCGGCCCTTGCCGGGCTGCGGGGGCTGCAATTCCTCGGACACGATATCGACGCCCGCGGCGGCAAAGGTCTCGGCCAGCGCATCCCACGCATCGGCCTGATCCGAGGAAAGCTGCGGCGTCGTGGCAATGGCGGTCTGGCTGGTCATGGCTCAGCCATAGCGCGCGCAGGCATGAAAGCGAAGGGCAAACCGACCTTGGCTGCCCGGCGGGATTCGACTTTCCCCCCAGCCCCGAATAATCCCGCGCAAAGGTTTTCAATGATCGGAATTTTTCATGTGCGCCTCTTCCCCCCAGCCGCCACGCTTCAGCAGCTTTCGCCACCGGTGGGAGATGCCGATGATCTGGCTATCGGCGCTGATCACCTTGCTGGCGCTGGCCGCGGCCTTTGGCATCTGGTGGATCGACGGGAATGGCAAGCTGGAAGAGGCGGTCGGCGAAGACGGCGCCACGGATCTGCGCGACATGGCCGATACGGCCTATCTGCTGCTGCTGGCGCCGCTGGCGATCTATATCTACCGCTTCTACATCGCCGCCCAGGCGCGGGCGAATGCGATCCTTGTCGGGCCGTCGCAGTTTCCCGAACTTCATGCGCTGTATCAGGATCTGGCCCAGCGTCTGGATATGCCGAACCCGCCCCGGCTTTATGTGACCAATGGCAATGGCGTGGTGAATGCCTATGCGTTGGAATGCAATCGCCGCCGCCGCTATGTCGTGATCCATGCCGAGATCGCGATGCTGCTGCCAAAATCGCCCGATATCGTCGAATTCGTCCTTGCGCATGAGATCGCGCATCACAAGCTGCGGCATGTCTCGCTGTGGCGGATCGTCATAGGGATCGTGCCGGGGATGCTGTTCCTGCCCGGTGCGGCGACGACGCGGGCGCAGGAATATTCCGCTGACCGTCTGGCCATGGCGGTCTGCCCGAACCACGCAGGCGCGTTGCGCCTGCTGGCGGTCGGGCCGTGGATCGCGGATGGTGTCGATCCCGATGCCTGGATGCAGCAATGCCTGTCCGAACATCGCGAATTCATGGTTCGGGCCGCCAATGCCATGTCCAGCCATGCCGTCGGCATCAAGCGTTACAAGGCGCTGCGCGATATCGAGGAGAAGGGGTTTTCCGCCCATGGCGAGATGTTCTGACCTATTTCCCCGGGGATGGCGCTAACAGCCATTGCGTCCCCCAGGACGCCTCCTTTATCGGCGGCGCACTCATCGCGACTTTATTGTGCGTTCATTTGATAGGGGGGAGAGATTATGGCTGATACGACCGGGGCAGGGGCATCGCCCGGATCTGAAAATCTGGGCTGGTCCAGATATGACAGGACATGGATGCTAAGCCTGTTCGGAACCGCCGTCGGCGCGGGCATCCTGTTTCTGCCCATCAATGCCGGGATCGGAGGGTTCTGGCCGCTGGTCATCATGGCCATCCTGATCGGGCCGATGACCTATCTGTCACATCGCGCGCTGGCCCGCTTTGTCTGTTCCTCGAAGAACCCCGACACCGACATTACCGGCGTCGTCGTCGAATATTTCGGGGAAGGCGCGGGCAAGGCGATCACGCTGCTGTATTTTCTGGCGATCTATCCCATCGTTCTGATCTATGGCGTCGGCATCACGAACACCGCCGAGAGCTTTCTGTCCAATCAGATGGGAATGCAGCCGCCGCCGCGCTGGCTGCTGTCGGGGCTGCTGATCGCGGCGATGATGGCGGTCATGCTGGCCGGGCAGCGGGTGATGCTGGCCGTTACGCAATTCCTGGTCTATCCGCTGGTCGGCATCCTGATCTTCCTGTCGCTCTATCTGGTGCCGCAATGGAATCTGGCCGCCGTGCAAGAGGTGCCGACCCTGTCCACGGCGCTGAGGACGATCTGGCTGACGATTCCGGTGCTGGTCTTTTCCTTCAACCATTCGCCCGCAATCTCGCAATTCGCCTGTGCGATGAAGCGCGATTACGGCGCGGATGCCAGCCTGAAGGCCGATCAGATCCTGAAGAACACCTCGGTCATGCTGGTCAGTTTCGTGATGCTGTTCGTGTTTTCCTGCGTGCTGTCGCTGACGCCCGAACAGCTGGCCGAGGCCAAGGCGGAAAACCTGCCGATCCTGTCCTATCTGGCCAATGTGAATGACAGCGCCTTCATCAGCTATTTCGGCCCGCTGGTGGCTTTCGTGGCCATCGTCTCATCCTTTTTCGGGCATTACCTTGGCGCGGCCGAGGGGCTGCGCGGCATCCTGCGGGGCACGGTGGCGCCCGACCGCATCGCCATGCCGGATCAGCGGCTGAATATGGGAATTGCGGCGATCATCTTCGTGACGACCTGGGGCGTGGCTATCCTGAATCCCAGCATTCTGGGCCTGATCGAGACGCTGGGCGGCCCGGTCATTGCGGCGATCCTGTATCTGATGCCGATGTATGCGATCCATCGGGTGCCCGCGCTGGCGAAATATCGCGGCAAGGCGTCCAATGTCTTTGTGACCGTCATGGGGCTGATCGCGATGAGCGGCATCCTTTACGGCCTGTTCTGACATGAAAAAGGGCGGGTCCGCACCCGCCCTTTCCGTCATTCCGATGCGGACTTACCGCTTGCTTGCTTCCAGCGCGTCCTCGAACGTCCTCAGCCCGGTCTTTGGCGCCTGAACCAGAACCGACATGTTCCCCGGCTTGTGCTGGTTCTTGTACATCTTCATATGCGCCTGCGGGATCTCGGCCCAAGGGAAAACCTCGGACATGCAGGGGTCCAGACGGCGTTCCAGCATCAGCTTGTTCGCGGCGCTGGCCTGCTTCAGATGGGCGAAATGGCTGCCCTGCACGCGCTTCTGATGCATCCACAGATAGCGCACGTCGAAGGTGCAGTTGAAGCCGGTGGTGCCCGCGCAGATCACGACCATGCCGCCCTTCTTGCAAACCAGGGTCGAGACCGGGAAGGTCGCTTCGCCCGGATGTTCAAAGACGATATCGACGTTATTGCCCTTGCCGGTGATGTCCCAGATCGCCTTGCCGAACTTGCGCGCCTCGGTGAACCATTCCTTGTATTCCGGGGTGTTCACGGTGGGCAACTGGCCCCAGCAATTGAATTCCTTGCGGTTGATCACGCCCTTGGCGCCAAGGCCCATGACGAAATCGCGCTTGTCCTCTTCGCTGATGACGCCGATGGCGTTGCCGCCTGCCGCATTGATCAGCTGGATCGCATAGGATCCAAGCCCGCCCGAGGCGCCCCAGACGAGCACATTCATGCCCGGCTTCAGCTCATGCGGTTCATGGCCGAACAGCATCCGATAGGCGGTGGCCAGCGTCAGGGTGTAGCAGGCGGATTCCTCCCAGGTCAGGTGCCGCGGGCGCGGCATCAGCTGCTGGGCCTGAACATTGGTGAATTGCGCGAAGGATCCGTCCGGCGTTTCATAGCCCCAGATCCGCTGCGTGGGGGAATACATCGGGTCGCCGCCGTTGCATTCCTCATCATCGCCATCGTCCTGATTGCAATGGATCACGACCTCGTCGCCGACCTTCCAGCGCTTGACCTTGTCGCCCACCGCCCAGACGATCCCCGAGGCGTCAGAGCCCGCGATGTGATAATCCGCGCCATGCCCGTCAAAGGGGCTGATCGGCAGGCCCAGACCCGCCCAGATCCCGTTATAGTTGACGCCCGCCGCCATCACCAGAACCAGCACCTCATGGCTGTCGATCTGCGGCACGTCCACGACCTCAAGCTGCATTGCCTTATCCGGTTCGCCGTGGCGTTCGCGGCGGATCGCCCAGGCATGCATCTGCTTGGGCACATGACCCAGCGGGGGCATTTCGCCAATGGCATACAGATCTTTCACCGGGGCGTCGTAAGGCGCGATCGGGGTCGGGGCATCAAGAGCCATGGTGGGTCTCCTCTTCTTTCTGCGATGCAGAATCAAACTTTCCGAAGCACTACCCAAGCTTGCGCAACATTGCAACCCAATCGGCGCCATCAACGTAATTTTATGTCCGTAACGTAGGGTCGCACATCTTGGATGATCGGCGATATATCGTCGCCCAAAACATACGCCTGCTGATGTTTTGCTCAACACCACGATCCTGCGGCGGTCACAAAGCCAAAGCTTCGTGCAGACGCAGCGTATTCTGCAATGCGGCGAATTGACGGCGTATCATTGTTTCGGTATTCCTGCCCCAACTGTAAGATTATTGCGAGGCGATCCGCATGGCCGAGAAAGACAAGCCCTGGCTGTTCCGCACCTATGCAGGCCACTCGACGGCGGCAAAGTCGAACGAGCTGTACCGCACCAACCTGTCCAAGGGGCAGACGGGGTTGTCGGTGGCCTTCGATCTGCCGACCCAGACCGGTTATGACAGCGATCATATCCTGTCGCGGGGCGAGGTCGGCAAGGTCGGCGTGCCGATCTGCCATCTGGGCGACATGCGCGCGCTGTTCGATCAGATCCCGCTGGAGCAGATGAACACCTCGATGACGATCAATGCGACCGCGCCCTGGCTGCTGTCGCTGTATATCGCCGTCGCCGAAGAGCAGGGCGCCGATGTCAGCAAGCTGCAGGGCACGGTCCAGAACGATCTGATCAAGGAATATCTGTCGCGCGGCACCTATATCTGCCCGCCCAAGCCCAGCCTTGCGATGATCACGGATGTTGCGGCCTATACCCGCGAAAATCTGCCCAAGTGGAACCCGATGAATGTCTGTTCCTATCACCTGCAAGAGGCCGGGGCGACGCCGCAGCAGGAACTGGCCTATGCGCTGGCGACGGCGATTGCGGTGCTGGATGATCTGAAAGGCAAGGTGCCCGAGGATCAGTTCCCGGCAATGGTCGGCAGGATCAGCTTTTTCGTGAATGCCGGCATCCGCTTCGTCACCGAACTGTGCAAGATGCGCGCCTTTACCGAGTTGTGGGACGAGATCACGGTCGAACGCTATGGCATTGAGGACGAGAAATACCGCCGCTTTCGTTATGGCGTGCAGGTCAACAGCCTGGGCCTGACCGAACAGCAGCCGGAAAACAACGTCTACCGGATCCTTCTGGAAATGCTGGCCGTCACGCTGTCCAAAAATGCCCGCGCCCGCGCCGTGCAGCTGCCCGCCTGGAACGAGGCGCTTGGCCTGCCGCGTCCCTGGGATCAGCAATGGTCGCTGCGGATGCAGCAGATCGTCGCCTATGAAACGGATCTGCTGGAATATGGCGATCTTTTCGACGGCAATCCGGTCATCACCGCCAAGGTCGAGGAGTTGAAACAGGGCGCGCGCGACGAACTGGCGCTGCTGGACGATATGGGCGGGGCGATCGCCTCGATCGACTATATGAAGTCGCGTCTGGTCGAATCGAATGCCGAGCGTCTGGGCCGGATCGAGACCAATGAAACGGTCGTCGTCGGTGTGAACCGCTGGCAGCAGGGCGAACCCTCGCCGCTGACGGCGGGCGATGGCGGCATCATGGTCGTCGATCCGGCGGTCGAGCAGGATCAGATCGCGCGACTGACCGAATGGCGTGCCGCACGCGACGATGCGGCGGTGCGGGATGCGCTTGCGGCGCTGTCGGCAGCCGCCAAGCGGGGCGAGAACATCATGCCCCATTCGATTGCCGCGGCCAAGGCCGGGGCCACCACCGGCGAATGGGCGGGCGTGATGCGTCAGGTTCATGGTGAATATCGCGGGCCGACAGGGGTGTCTGCCTCGCCCTCGAACCGCACCGAAGGGCTTGAGGATATTCGCGAGGCGGTGGATGCCGTCAGCGCCCGTCTGGGCCGCCGCCTGAAATTCGTCGTCGGCAAGCCGGGATTGGACGGGCATTCCAACGGCGCCGAACAGATCGCCTTCCGCGCCCGCGATTGCGGCATGGACATCACCTATGAGGGGATCCGCCTGACCCCCGAACAGATCGTCAACCGCGCCAAGGAAGAAGAGGCGCATGTGGTCGGCCTGTCCATCCTGTCGGGCAGCCATCTGCCGCTGATCGAGGATCTGATGACGCGGATGCGGCAAGAGGGTCTGGAACATATCCCGGTCATCGTTGGCGGGATCATCCCCGATGACGACGCGGCGCGGCTGCTGAAAATGGGCGTGGCGCGGGTCTATACGCCCAAGGATTTCCAGCTGAATACCATCATGCTGGACATCGTCACGCTGGTCGAACCCGACGCGGCGGCGGCCTGATCGGCAAAGACCGGGCGCGGCATCACGCCGCTTCGGCTTGAACTTGCCAATGTCCGTGGAATTGCCGGGGCGGTCGGACCTGACCGCCCTTTTTGCCGTTCGATTGCCATAGACAATCGGACGATCAATGACCGCATTTCCCGAACGAGACAGCGCGATTGACGCGCTTCGCGTGATCCTGGCGATCTTTGTGATCGGCATTCACACGGGCTTTCCGGATCTTGCGCAGCCCGAAGCACGGCAGATGCTGGTCAATGGCCTTTACCGGGTCGCGGTGCCGGTCTTCGCGCTGATCTCTGGCTTCTTCTTTGCGCGGGCGGTTCAGCGGCGGCGCGCGGGGCGCTATCTGCGGCGGATCGTGGGGCTTTATGCGATCTGGATGCTGGTCTATGCGCCCTTCTATGGTCCCGAGATCACGTCGCCGACGCATCTTCTGCAACTGTGGGTTTTTGGCTATTTCCACCTGTGGTTTCTGGCCGGGATGATCCTTGCCGGTGTCTTGCTGCTTGCGCTGATCCGCTGGCAGGTCCCCTTGCGGCGGATCGTCATGCTGGCGCTGTTTCTGGCGGGCGTCGGTATCGGGTTGCAATATCTGGTGCTGTCGGAACGCGTGCTTTTGCCGCTGGACCTGTATCGCAACGGCATTCTGGTGATCTTTCCCTTCTTCGCGATGGGCTATGCGCTGGCCCTGTCGGGCCTTCGACGGATCGGGGCAGGGGGCGCGATGCTGACCGCGTTGTCATTGCTTGCGGTGATGGCCGAAAGCCTGATCTGGTATCGTATCGCCAGAGGCACCTATGGCGTGGACACCATGCTGTCGCTGCTGATCTGCGCGCCCCTGATCGTTCTGGCGGCCCTGTCGGTCAGAGGGATGCCGGGCGGCAGGGGGCTGGCCAGTCTGGCGGCCTTTACCTATTTCGCGCATATCCTGGCGATGATCGCCGCCACGCGACTGGGGCTGGAGGGGGATCCGAAATTCGCCTTCGTGGTGGCGCTGTGCCTGGGCCTGTGGTGCCTGTTGCACAGCTTCGGCGCGGGCAGGCGGCTGCTGGCGATCCTGACCTGAGCCGCGGCATGAAAAAACGCCGCCCCGGAGGACGGCGTTTCAGAACTGCGACGGAAAGGGCGATCAGAAGCCCAGACCGGCATATTTGTTCTTGAACTTCGACACGCGGCCGCCGGTATCCATCAGACGGGCCGAACCGCCGGTCCATGCCGGGTGGGTGGTCGGGTCGATGTCCAGCGACATGGTTTCGCCTTCGGCACCCCAGGTCGAGCGGGTCTGGTAGACAGTCCCGTCAGTCATCTTGACTTCGATCATGTGGTAGTCGGGATGGGTATCTTTTTTCATCTCGCGACCTCCTTAGGCTTTCGCGTCGGTTTTGGGACGGTAGTTGGTCTTTTCGGCGATACGGGCCGACTTACCGCGACGGTCGCGCAGGTAATACAGCTTCGCGCGGCGGACCTTACCACGACGGACCACGGTGATCGCGTCGATATTGGTCGAATACAGCGGGAAAACGCGCTCGACGCCTTCGCCAAAGCTGATCTTGCGGACGGTGAAGCTGGCGCCGATGCCATTGCCGCCCTTGCGCGAGATGCAGACGCCTTCGTAGTTCTGCACACGGGTGCGGGTGCCTTCGGTCACCTTGTAACCGACGCGCACCGTGTCGCCTGCTTTGAAATCGGGGATTTCCTTACCGAGCTCGGCGATCTGCTCGGCTTCAAGTTCTGCGATCAGGTTCATCGCTTGGGTTCCTTGTCATGCTCGCGGTGTGTCCGCGATTGGTCTGATGCGCCCGAGAGCTGTCGGTCCTTTGCCGGGTCCACACGATCTTCGTATGCCCGCCACAGGTCGGGGCGGCGTTCCTTGGTCAGCCTTTCGGCCTCACTGGCCCTCCAAGCATGAATGGCCGCGTGATTTCCCGACAGCAGAACTTCCGGGATCTCGCGGCCTTCCCACCGGGCGGGCTTCGTGAACTGGGGGGCTTCCAGAAGGCCCCTGTTGCCGATGGAAAAGGATTCCTCGGCCAGAGAGTCCTGATTCCCCAGCACGCGCGGTATAAGCCGAACCGTTGTGTCGATCAAGACCTGTGCGGCAATCTCTCCTCCGGTGAGGACATAGTCGCCGATGCTGATTTCCTCGATCTCATGGGCGTCCAGAACGCGCTGATCGACCCCTTCGAAACGCCCGCAGATCAGCGTGACGCCCGGCCCTTCGGCCAGATCGCGGGCGCGGGCCTGTGTCAGCGGACGCCCGCGCGGCGACATGTAGATCACCGGCGTGGGCGGGCCTTGCCGCGCCTCGCGCAGGGCGGCATCCATGACATCGGCGCGGATGACCATGCCTGCCCCGCCGCCGGCCGGGGTGTCATCGACATTGCGGTGCCTGCCGATGCCGAAATCGCGCAGGGGGATGGTGCGCAGGTTCCACAGCCCCTCATGAAGGGCGCGGCCGGTCAGCGACAGGCCCAGAATGCCCGGAAAGGCTTCGGGGAACAGGGTCACGACATTGGCCTGCCACGCGCCTTTGACCTGAGGTTCACGCATCAATTCGCGCGGGCGCAGGCTGGTGGTGACGGTCAATCGGCCATGTGATTTCGGTCTGTCGCTCATTCGTCGCTGCCGGGCGGGTCGGCGACGATGCGGCCTGCGGTCAGATCCACGGTCGGCACGACGGCGCGGGTAAAGGGCAGCAGCAGAAGATCCTTGCCGCCGACGACCTCCAGAATATCGCCCGCGCCATGGTCAAAGATCGCGCGGACGCGGCCCAGGGTCTTGCCGCCGGTATCCACCACCTCAAGCCCGATCAGATCCGCATGGTAGAATTCGTCATCTGGCAATGAGGGCAGCGCGTCGCGGGGCGCCCACAGCGTGACACCTTTCAGCGCCTCGGCATCTTCGCGCGTCTTGACGCCCGACAGACGGGCGCCAAGCCCGCCGCTGATCGGGCGGGTCAGGGTGACGGCAAAGGATCTGCTGCCATCCTCGGTGGTCAGGGGGCCGTAATTCGCGATATCGGCGGCCTCGGCGGTAAAGCTTTTCAGGCGAAGTTCGCCCTTGACGCCAAAGGCTCCGGCGATCGCGCCCACACAAATCCTGTCGGTCATTCTCTAACCCCCTTGGCAAAATCCGGCGCGCTGCCAGATGCCGCCGGACGTCTCGCATTTGTCCTGTTGTTGCATGCGTTCGTAGACCATGCCGCCGAAAAAGATCAGCATCAGGAAAATCGCGCGACGGAACAGGCGGAACATCAGCCGATGTCAGACGGGCCCGGACGCATCTGCCCGGGCCCGGATGCCGATTATTCTTCGGCCGGAGCGGCTGCCTTGGCGGCCTTCTGCTCGGCGCGCTCTTTGGCTTTCTTGCCGGGAACGGCTTTCTTCATGTTCTTGCGCTCGGTCTTGTCCTTGACGCCTGCGGCTTCCAGGAAGCGAGCCACGCGGTCGGTCGGCTGTGCGCCCTGGCCCAGCCAGTACTGAACGCGCTCCATGTCCATCTTCACGCGCTCTTCGCTGTCCTTGGGCAGCAGCGGGTTATAGGTGCCCAGCTTTTCCAGAAAGCGGCCATCGCGCGGCATGCGCGAATCGGTGGCGACGATCGCGTAATGCGGACGCTTTTTCGAACCACCACGGGCCAGACGGATTTTCATAGCCATTGCGTTTTCTCCTTTGAAATGGCGGTGTTATGGGCGCATCCGCGCCCTTACGATTGGTGTTGTTCGTGGTGCCGAATGACTTCTGCGATCACGAAATTCAGGAATTTGCGCGCGAATTCGGGGTCAAGGTCGGCCTCGCGCGCGAGGCGTTCCAGCCGCTCGATCTGCTGCGCTTCGCGCGACGGATCCGAGGGCGGCAGAGCGTGTTCGGCCTTGAGAAGGCCGACCGATTGGGTGCGCTTGAACCGTTCGGCAAGCGTATAGACCAGGATTGCGTCCAGCCGGTCTATGGATTCGCGATGCTCTTTCAGCAATGCGGCGGCGCGGGCGACGGGATCGGTCATGGCAGGCTCCGTGCGGCAGGGTGTCGTGGGGCGCAAAACAGGGTCATGCCGCCTCCTTCGGGTGGCGATAGACCAGGCAGTGTTGGCCGCGAAGGACGCTTTCGCGCTCTAACGTGGCGTCCATCCGTTCGGCCAGTTTGCGAGAGCGGGCGTTGCCGGGATCGATCTGCGAGATCAGGGGGGCCAGCCCCATCGGTCCCTGTGCATGGTTGCGCGCGGCGATGGCGGCCTCGTAGGCAAGGCCCTTGCCTTCGAAATCCTCGTAGACGTGCCAGCCCAGTTCGGGTTCCGGCCAGTCATGGTGGTTGATGATGCCGACCCGACCCGCCAGCCGACCCGCGGCCTTTTCCTCGACGGACCACATGCCATAGCCGCGCAGGAACCAGTGACCGATGCCACGGGTCAGCGCCTCCCAGTTCTGCCAGTCTTCGTAAGGGCCGCCGATATAGGCCGCGCGTTCCGACCGACCAAAGGCGTTCATTGCCTCCCAATCCGACAGGCGCGGTTCGCGCAGGATCAGGTGCTCGGTTTCAAGAACCGGCACTGTGATCTGCAATGTGGCCGTGGTGGGGGACATGGCTTCGGGCGCCTTATTTCTTGCCGAACATGCCGCTGAGGCCGCCGGGCAGGCCGGCCTTGGACAGATCGCCGCCCAGACCCTTCGGGTCCTGCAGCATCTTGGTGGCTTCGGCCATCTTCGCCGGATCCATGTTTTCCATGTCCGGCAGCCCGCCGCCCTTGCCGGTCATGGCGCGCATGGCCTGTTTCAGCATGCCGCCCTTGCCCATTTTGCCCAGCTTTTTCATGGTATCGGCCATCTGCTTCTGCATCTTCAGCAGGCGGTTCAGCTCTGACACCTCCATCCCGGCACCGGCGGCGATCCGCTTCTTGCGGCTGGCCTGCAGCATGTCGGGATTGGCGCGCTCCTTTTTCGTCATCGAATTGATCAGCGCGATCTGACGGCGAATGACGGAATCGTCCATGCCCGCCGCTTCGGCCTGTTTGGCCATTTTCTGCATGCCGGGCATCATCTGCATGATCGATCCCATGCCGCCCATCTTCTGCATCTGTTCCAGCTGGCCCTTGAGGTCGTTCATGTTGAACAGACCCTTCTTGAAGCGCTTCATCATGCGCTCGGCCTGCTCGACCTCCAGCACCTCCTGCGCCTTCTCGACCAAAGCGACGATATCGCCCATGCCAAGGATGCGGCCGGCGACACGCTGGGCGTCGAACACCTCCAGCGCGTCCATTTTCTCGCCCAGACCGACGAAACGGATCGGCTTGCCGGTGACCGCGCGCATCGACAGCGCCGCGCCGCCACGCCCGTCGCCATCCATCCGGGTCAGGACAACGCCGGTCACGCCGACCTTCTCGTCGAATTCGCTGGCCACATTGACCGCGTCCTGACCGGTCAGGCCATCCACCACCAGCAGCGTCTCTCGCGGCTGGGCGATGTCGCGAACCGCCTGAACCTCATCCATCAGCACCTGATCGATATGCAGACGGCCGGCGGTGTCCAGCATATAGACGTCATAGCCGCCAAGGCTGGCCTGCTGCCTGGCACGCTGGGCGATCTGCGTCGCGGTCTGACCCAGGACGATAGGCAGGGTGTCGACACCGATCTGCTGGCCAAGAATGGCCAGCTGCTCCATCGCGGCGGGGCGGTTTGTGTCAAGGCTGGCCATCAGCACGCGCTTCTTTTCGCGATCCTTCAGCCGCAATGCCAGCTTGGCCGTGGTGGTCGTCTTGCCCGAGCCCTGCAGGCCGACCATCAGGATCGGCGCGGGCGGGTTATCGATGCGCAGCGCGTCGGGAGCGTCATCGCCCTGCAGGACCTTGATCAGCTCGTCATGGACGATCTTGACGACCTGCTGGCCGGGGGTGATCGATTTGGTGACAGCGGCGCCGGTGGCTTTCGATGTGACCGATTTGACAAAGCTGCGCGCGACGGGCAGCGAGACATCGGCCTCAAGCAGCGCGACGCGGACCTCGCGCATGGCGGCGGTGACGTCATCCTCGGTCAGGGCGCCCTGCTTGGTCAGCCGGTCGAATACGCCGCCCAAACGGTCGGAAAGGTTCTCGAACATAGCCGGGCCTCCTGCGGTCCAATGCGGTTTAGCCCCCGTGGGCGCAACGCGCTGACGGGGGGCGATCCCCGCGTCTGACGGGGACCGGAAGGCTTATCCTTCCGGGAATCCGGGATCACATAGGCAAAATCGGGGCCAGAGTCAACAAAGCCCCGTATCCTCGTGGTTCGGGGCCTGCAGACGGGTCGGCAGCCCTGACACCTTGCGCGGCGCTATTTGGTGCCCACGCCCATGCCCATCGGCACCACCAGGACAGATTGCTCCATGTCGGGCGTAAATGGCTCGACCTGCTCCAGCCGCGACAGCGCCCGGATAATGGCCGTATCGACGGCGGGCGTGCCAGAGCTTTCGATGATCCTGGCGTCGATGACCTTACCGCTGCGCTCAACGATGATCGCGAAGGCGGCGGTCATGTTGCGGCTGATGCCGACGGAATTCAGCGTCGAGTCCAGATTGCGCAGCCGCTTTTGTATCTGCTGCTGCGTATTCGCCACCCACTGGCTTTCATTCTGGGCCGCGGCCATTTTCCTGTTGGCGCCGAATGAGGTCTGGGCAGAGGCATAAGAGGGGGCGGTCGCAACCAGCGCAGCGGCGAGTGCGAGTGCGGAAAAACGCTTGAACATGTTTGTGGGAATCCGAAAGGGTTAAACGCCGTCACGTTATCCCGCGCCCGAAGAAAGTCGAGAGGGAATGATCGCCAAGCGCCATCCCCCCAACACGTTTTCACCGCTGCTCAGGCAGCGATCTGGTCCAGTGCCTGTTGCGCCCGGGCCATCCCCGCGTCGCGGTCCATCGCCAGCCGGTCGGCGGCCACGAATTCGACCTCGGTGATCCCCATGAATCCCAGCATGTGACGCAAATAGCCCGAGGCGAAATCCAGATCGGATCCCAGGGGTGTACCCGCAGCGGTGTAGGCGATGATGGCGCGCTTGCCGGTCAGCAGACCCTCGGGACCGGACTCGGTATAGCGGAAGCTGACCCCGGCCCGTGCGATCTGATCAAGCCAGTTCTTCAGCTGTGCCGTGATGCCGAAATTATAGACCGGTGATCCGATGACCAGCACATCCGCATCCTGCACCTCTTTCAGATAGGCATCCGAAATCCCGATCAGCTTCTGCTGTTCGGCCGAGGGGCTGGCGGGGGCCAGGCGCACGGCCTCGAACCAGGCGCCGTCGATGGCCGGCACGCCCTCATTCAGGTCGCGATAGGTCACCGAGGCTGCGGGGTTACGCGCTTGCAATTTCGCGGTGATGTCAGCCGTCAGCTTGCGCGAGACAGAGTTTTCGCCGGTGATGGCCGCATCCAGATGCAGGATTTTCATATATGGGTTCCTTGATAGGCTTATGCGTTGCGCTTGATTTAGACCCGAGGTTCAGAAATAAAAAGGCACATCAGCGCGCAGGAACTGTGCAAAAATGCACATACAGGTGGAAAACTGGGATGATATCAGGGCGGCGCTTGCCGTGGCCCGCTTGGGGACGGTCAGCGCGGCGGGCGAGGTTCTGGGCCTTCACCATGCGACCGTGATCCGGCGGGTCGACGCGCTGGAGCGGCAGTTGGGCGCGAAGCTGTTTCAGCGGCACGGACGGGGATATGCCCTGACCGATGCCGGGCGGCTGCTGTTGCAGGTCGCGGGCAAGGCGGATGAGGACTTCGCCCGGATGCAGGCGCAGATCAGCGGTGTCGCAGGGCGGGTCGAGGGCGATCTTGTGGTGACGGCCGTCGCCGGCTTTGACGAGGTGATCCTGCCCGCGTTGACGGCGGCAATGCGGAAAAATCCGGGCCTGCGGATCACCTATCTTGCGGATGCCCGGCTGTTTCGCCTGTCCGCGGGCGAAGCGCATATCGCCATCCGCGCAGGCGCCCGCCCGACCGAGCCGGATTACGTGGTTCAGCCGCTGGCCCGGATGCGGCACGGGCTGGTGGCCTCCGCCGCATATCTGCGCGACCATGGCGACAGCCACGATCCGGCGCATCATCGCTTCGTGTCGCCGGGACCGACCGGACAGAACGCGCCCCATTCACGCTGGCTGCGGGACCATGTCGATCCCGCGAATGTGGTGATGACAACCTCTGACGTCGCCGCCGCCGAAGCAATCATCCGCGCCGGTCTGGCGATCGGCGTGCTGCCGCCCGCGCGCTGCAAGGGGCTTGTGGCCTTGGACTGGCCATCAGGTTGGATCAGCGACCTGTGGCTGGTCACCCATGTCGATCTGCACCGCACGCCCAGGATTCAGGCCGTGCTGTCAGAGTTGCGTGTTGCGGTTGCCGCACGGTAAACTGCCCTGCGTCGAACCGGCGATAGGGATATCACGAAAACCGCTGACCCGCGATGGTCGCGTTTCGGTCCCTTTCGATCAAATCACCAGATCCAGCGGCAGATCCGCAATATCGCGCAGTCTTTGGCCGTCGATCATGGTTTCCACCAGGTCAAGCCGCTCGCGTCCCTGACCTTGCAAACTGTCCAGCAGTTCCGGCAGCGCGAAGTGATAGATGCAATCCATATCGCCGGTGCCAAGCGCGATGGCCGCGATGCGTGACGGCAGCGGCTCTGCCGTGACAGCGACGATATGGGGCAGGCGGCCCTTGCGGTTGCGGACCAGATTCAGCGCCTCGGACCGGGTGTTCTGCACGCGATCGGAACGGATGGTCAGCTTGCAACTGATCGAGGCATGCAGGCTGGCGCGGGCACCGTTCTTCTGCCGCAATGCGGTGTAGCGGGCGACGGAATCGTCGATCAGCGCAAGATCGCGGTTCAGCGCCGCGTCGGATACCGGCTGGCGCAGGACCACCACGTCGGGCTTGATCAGATAATCGCTGCCCAGCAAGGTGCGCAATTCGCGGTTCTGCATCGCCAGGGCGCGCAATTCGTCAAGATGGCTGTACTGGTCGAATTGCGCGATGGTCTGGCCCTTGGCGACGGAAAATTCGCCCGGACGAAGATGGGACAGCTTTTCGAAACAGGCGGCGATGAAATTCTGCGTCGCCGTTTCGAACATGCTGCCGGCGGTCTGTCCTGCCGGTTTCGCCGCATGGCTTTGCGTGGCCCCGATCCGGGCCACAAGCGCAGACGCAATCTCTCGGCTGACGCTGTTCGAGACATCCGCGATCGAGGGGACGCCGCGTGTTTCGGTGATTGGCCCGGCCAGACATTCGGCGTGAAAGCGGCGGCGGGCTTCGGTCAGCCAGCAGGACATCAGGCCACGGAATACAGCCGTCGGGCGGTGATGGCGGCGCGCAGATTGCTGGCGACGGCCTGTGCGACGGGGGGCGGAAAGGCGTTGCCGACCTGACGATAGGCGGCGGTCTTGCGTCCCGCGAATTGCCAGGCATCGGGAAAGCCCTGCAGCCGGGCGACCATGCGCACGGTCAGGCGGGGCATGCCGTCGAAATCGGGCTCTGGCGCCTCTTCCGCGATGCTTTTGCCATTCACCCCAAGCGCGGCCCAGGCCTGCCGGGCGCGCGTCGGCCCCAGATCCGGGCCGCCATGCTTTTTCGAGCCGCCGACGATGGTGGGCGCGATTTCATCGGCCTGCTCGGCCCAGGCATCGGTGCCGCGCCATCCATTGGCACCCATCAGATCGCGCAGCTTTTCCCCGACCGTCGGCGGGCGCAGGTTGCCGCCCTTGGGCCATTCGAACTTGTCGGCGTAATTGTCATGCACGGCCACGATCACTACGCGCGGACGCAGCTGCGACACCCCGAAATCCGAGGCGTTGTACAGATGCCATTCCGCAAAGCTGTAGCCCATTGCCTTCAGCTGGGCCTTCAGCTTCTGGCGATAGTCGTGAAAGACCGCGTCCAGAAAGCCACGGACGTTTTCCAGCATCACAGCCTTGGGCCGCACCTCATCCACGACGCGCAGGGCATCGGGGAACAGATCACGCTCATCCGCGGCGCCAAGCTGCTTGCCGGCTTTCGAAAATGGCGGGCAGGGCACGCCGCCTGCAACCAGATCGACACCGGCATAGGGGCGCGCGTCAAATTGCGTCAGATCGGCCTGATCGCTCTGCAGCACATTCCAGTGCGGGCGGTTCAGCATCAGCGTCTGGCGGCACCAGTCGTCGATTTCCACGCAGGCCTGATGGGCAAAGCCCGCCTGTTCGATCCCCAGGGCCTGACCGCCGGCACCGGCACAAAGTTCTACCGATGTCAGCTTGCCGCGCATGATCCGCCCCTTGAAGTCCGTCAGGCGACATACAGCGATGAAGTGAACAAAATGTCAACATACGACCGGGATTGTACATATCGCGCTAATCGGCAATTTTGGCCCGGAAAATGCAGTTGGGGGCGGGTGTGGAAAGCGTTCGGGCGTCAAGATCCTTGCGGCAAGAGGCCCTGCGCGGCCATTTTGCGATGTTTCTGTTCTCTGCCCTCGTCGCGGGCTCTTTTTCACTGGGTGCGCGAGCGGCGAATCTGATCGACCCGGCCGCGATCACGGTGGCGCGCTTTGTGATTGCAGCGGGCATTCTGGCGGGAGTCGTCATGCTGCGCGGCACGGGGCGGCCCGCCGCGCTGTTGCAGCAGCCCTGGCGCTATCTGCTGCTGGGCACTGCCTTTGCCGCCTATTTCGTGCTGATGTTCGAGGGGTTGAAGACCGCCGCCCCGATTTCGGCCAGTGCCGTCTTTACCCTGACGCCGCTGATGGCGGCGGGGTTCGGCTGGCTTTTGCTGGGGCAGCGGCCTGACCGGCATATCATCGCGGCCTTGCTGCTGGGGGCGATCGGCGCGCTTTGGGTGATCTTTCGCGGTGATATCCAGGCCCTGACCCGGCTGCAGCTGGGCCGGGGAGAGGCGATCTATCTGATCGGCTGCGTCTTTCACGCCATCTATACCCCGCTGGTGCGCAAGCTGAGCCGGGGCGAAGGCCCCGTGATCTCCAGCCTCGGCACGCTGATCGCGGGCGGTTTGCTGACGCTGGTCTGGGGGTGGCAGGCGGTAAGCTCGACCGCCTGGGGGGCGCTGCCTGCGATTGTCTGGATCACGATCTTCTATGTCGGTGTCTTTGCCAGCGCGGTCACCACGCTGCTGGTGCAATATTCGACCCTGCGACTGCCCTCGTCCAAGGTCATGGCCTATACCTATCTGACGCCGGTCTGGGTGATCGCGCTGGAGGCCGTGCTGGGCAATGGGCTGCCCGGCAGTATCGTTCTGGTGGGGATTGCACTGACCATGGTCGCGCTGGTCATGCTTTTGCGCGAAGATCCCGAAGGTTAGAATGGCTTATCTGGTATCTGCCCGGCTTTTCATCCCTTTCTCTTGCGGCTAGGGTCCGCCGGACATACGGATTCGAGGGACGTCGGTGGCGCATATCATCGTTGTGGGGAACGAGAAGGGTGGATCGGGCAAATCGACCACCTCGATGCATGTGGCAACCGCGCTGGCGCGGATGGGCCATCGGGTCGGCGGGCTGGATCTGGACGTGCGCCAGCGCAGTTTCGGGCGCTATCTGGAAAATCGCGCCGCCTTCATGCAGCGGGCGGGGCTGTCGCTTCCGACACCCGTGATCGGCCAGTTGGGTGAGGGCGGAGATCCCCTGACCCCGGCCCTGACCGCGCTGGAAAGCGAATGCGATTTCATCCTGCTGGATTGCCCCGGATCGCATACCAGGCTGAGCCAGATGGCACATACGCTGGCCGATACGCTGATCACGCCGATGAATGACAGCTTTATCGACTTCGACCTGCTGGCAAGAATGTCGCCCGAGGGGAAGGTGCTTGGCCCCTCGATCTATGCCGAGATGGTCTGGTCGGCCCGGCAGATGCGCGGACAGGCGGGGGCGGGACCGATTGACTGGCTGGTGCTGCGCAATCGTCTGGGCACGCAGGCGATGCACAACAAGCGCAAGGTGGGATCGGCGCTGGATTCCCTGTCAAAACGGATCGGTTTTCGCGTCGCGCCGGGCTTTTCCGAGCGGGTGATCTTTCGCGAATTGTTCCCGCGCGGGCTGACATTGCTGGACCTGAAAGATGTCGGGACCGAGCAGCTGTCGATGTCCAATATTGCCGCGCGGCAGGAATTGCGCGACCTGATCGCGGAACTGAACCTGCCGGGCGTCTCGGCGAAATTCTGACCGCCCGACCGTGCCCTGCACAAGGCGCATTCAAGATATATTAATGTTACGTTGATTAACATTGTCAGTCGGGCCTGCCATCCTTATGTTCCTCCTACTGGTCTGAAAAGGTGTGCCCCGTGATCCTGCGTCTGCTCTCCACAGTCTTGCTTGTCGGTCTGGGCGCGCCCATCCGGGCAGAGGAACCCGCGGATATGGCGGATCAGACCGCGCCTGCGGTGACGATCGTGCCCGCGCGGACGGCCGAGGTTCAGGCGCGTGTGCCGACCTCGGGCAGTCTGGTGGCCTGGCGCGAAGTGCAGGTCCATCCGCGTGTCGCGGGCTATGAGATCACCGAAATTCTGGTCGAGGCGGGCGACAGCGTCGAACAGGGGCAGGTGCTGGCGCGGCTGGCACGGGATACGCTGACCGCGCAACTGGAACAGGCCGAAGCCGAATATACCCGTGCCGAGGCCGGGGTGGATCAGGCCCGCAGCACCATCGACAGCGCGCAGGCGCTGCTGACGCAGGCGGTCTCGGCGCTGGAACGCGCACAGCGGCTGCGGCGTGGCGGCACCGCCTCGCAATCGGCGCTGGATGACGCCATCGCGGCCGAGGCGAATGCCCGCGCACAGGCGGCCTCGGCCGAAGGGGGGCTGTCGGTGGCGCAGGCGGCGCTGGGGCAGGCCGTGGCGGCGCGCCGGATCGCCAGGATGAACCTGGAACGCGCCGAAATCGTGGCGCCCGTGGCGGGCTTCGTGTCTGCCCGCAATGCGGAACTGGGGGCGCTGTCCGGGGGCGCGCCCGATCCGCTGTTTACCATCATCGAAGACAGCCGCGTCGAATTCGAGGGCGAGGTGATCGAAACCGCCCTGCCGCAGCTGCGGATCGGCGCACCTGCGACGATCCGGGTCGCCGGGCTGGGTCAGATCACCGGCAAGGTGCGTCTGATCCCCGCCGCCGTCGATCCGGTCACCCGGCTGGGTGTGGTGCGGATCGAGCTGGACCAGCAGCAGGGGCTGCGCGCCGGTCTGTTCGGCTATGGCTGGGTGACGACCGCGGTGCGCGATGCGGTGACCGTCCCGGTGGCCGCCGTGCTGTCGGATGGCGCGGGCGACCGGGTTCAGGTCGTCGCGGATGGCATCATCGAAACGCGGCCTGTCGATGCCGGGCTGATCTGGGACGGACGGCGCGAAATCGTCGACGGTTTGTCCGAGGGCGAAGAGATCGTCGCCCGTGCCGGCGCCTTTTTCCGCACCGGCGATCTGGTGCGCCGGGCCGAAGCGGTGGCGACGGATACCGGCCCTGCCGCCGAAGGCGAGGCGGATCCGCGATGAATTTCTCGACCTGGTCAATCCGCCACCCCGTCCCGCCCATCGCGATCTTCCTGGTGCTGGTGATCATCGGGATTGTCAGCTTCATGCGCCTGCCGGTCACGGCGATGCCCAATATCGACCTGCCCATCGTGCAGATCTCGATTGCCCAGCCCGGCGCCGCGCCTTCTGAATTGACCACGCAGGTGATCCAGCCCGTCGAGGACAGCGTCGCCTCGGTCACCGGGGTCCGGAATATCTCATCCACCGCCTCGGACAGTCTGGCCAGCGTGGTCATTGAATTCGAGCTTGAAGTCGACAGCGACCGGGCGGTGAACGATGTGAAGGATGCCGTGGCCAATGTCCGCAGCGACCTGCCCGAAAGCATCAGTGAGCCGATCGTGCAGCGGCTGGACGTCACCGGCTATCCGATCCTGACCTATGCCGTCGCCGACCCGACGCAATCTATCGAGCTGTTGTCGAAATTCGTCGATGACGTGATCGGGCGGGATCTGGCGACGGTGGATGGCGTGGGCAAGATCAGCCGGATCGGCGGTGCCTCTCGTGAGATCAAGGTCGAGCTTGATGCCGAACGGCTGCTGGCGCATGGGCTGACGGCGGCGGCGGTCTCGGACCAGTTGCGGGCCAAGAATATCGACATGGCAGGCGGGCGGGGCGATCTGGCGGGGGTCGAATTCTCGATCCGGACGCTGGGCTCGGCCGATAGCGTGAACCGGCTGGCCGTGACGCCGATTGCGCTGCCGCAAGGCGGGACCATTGCGCTGGATCAGTTGGGGCAGGTGATCGACGGCCCGGCAGAGGAACGCAGCTTTGCCCTGCTGGACGGGCAGCCGGTCGTGGCCTTTGGCGTTTTCCGCGCCACGGGCGAATCCGATCTGGCAACGGGCGACGGCGTCAAGGAACGGCTGGAACGGATCCGCGCGCGCTATCCCAATACGCAGATCACCCTGATCGACGATGCCACCACCTACACCGAGGCCAGCTATCACAGCGCCATGGAGACGCTGTATGAGGGCGCGGCGCTGGCGGTCATCGTGGTCTTTATCTTCCTGCGCAACTGGCGGGCGACGCTGGTTGCCGCTGTGGCGCTGCCGCTGTCGATCATCCCCACCTTTTTCGTGATGCAATGGCTGGGCTTTACGCTGAACGGGATCAGTCTGCTGGGGATCACGCTGGTCACCGGGATCCTGGTCGATGATGCGATTGTCGAGATCGAAAACATCGTCCGGCATATCAGCATGGGCACGCCCCCCTATGAGGCCAGTGAGGAAGCCGCGAATGAGATCGGCCTGACGGTGATTGCGATCAGCCTGTCGATCGTGGCGGTCTTTGCGCCGGTCAGCTTCATGGGCGGGATTCCGGGGCAGTATTTCAAGCAATTCGGCCTGACCGTCGCGGTCTCGGTCCTGTTTTCGCTGCTGGTGGCGCGGATCATCACGCCGATGATGGCGGCCTATTTCATGCGCGGCAATGTGCATGTCGAAGAAAGCCGCGACGGTCCCTTCATGCGCGGGCTGATGAAGATCCTGCGCTGGACCATGCGCCATCGCGGTCTGACGCTGATTGCAGGCGCTGCGATTTTTGCGCTTTCGATCTTTTCCGCGACCCTGCTGCCCAGCGAATTCATTCCGGAACAGGATGTCGGCCGCAGCCAGATCTCGCTGGAATTGCCGCCCGGCTCGACCATCGAGGATACGGACAGCGCCACCCGTCTGCTGACCGCCCGGATCCAGCAGACGCCCGAGACGAAGTCGGTTTTCGCCTATAGCGATGGCGGCGACGTGACCCATGCCCGGCTGATGATCAACTATGGCAAGAAAGAAGAGCGTGACCGCTCTCAGTTCGAGATCGAGGATGAGGTGAAGGCCAATCTGTCCTCCTTCCCGGATGTGCGGATCAATTTCCAGAATGCCGAGGGCGCGAATGACCTGACCATCAGCGTGCTGAGCGACACCGAAGAGGGGGCTGCGCGGGCGGGCGATCTGCTGGTGGCGGAAATGAGCAAGCTGGAGACGCTGGAAGGGGTTCAGTCGTCCTCCAGCCTGCAACGTCCCGAGATCCAGATCACACCCCGGCTGGAACTGGCCACGCAGCTTGGCGTGCCCGCCAGCGCCATTGCCACGACGCTTCGGATCGCCACGCTGGGCGATACGGAAAGCAACCTTGCCAAATTCAATGCGGGCGATGAGCAGGTGCCCATCGTCGTGCGGCTGAGCGAGCGTGACCGCGCGGATATGCCGACCATCGAAAACCTGCGTGTGCCCAGTTCGGTGGGACAGATCCCGCTGGCCTCGGTCGCCGAGGTGTCGATGTCCTCGGGCGCGACCACGATCGAGCGCTATAACCGCCGTTTTGAAACCGAGGTGACCGCCAACCTTGCCGAGGGTGCGTTGCTGGGGCCTGCCAGCGCGCAGGTGGCCGCGCTTGGCGAGCGTATCGACATGCCGGAGAATACCGAGATCAAGCCTTCGGGCGATGCCGAGATCATGGGCGAGGTCTTTGCCGCCTTCGGTCTGGCCATGGGATCGGGGATCATGCTGGTCTATGTGGTGCTGGTGCTGTTGTTCCATAATTTCGTCACGCCGATCACCATCCTGCTGTCGCTGCCGCTGGCCATCGGAGGCGCGATTCTGGCGCTGTTCGTGACCGGCAATTCGATCAGCATGGCGGTGGTGATTGGTTTTCTGATGCTGATGGGGATCGTCACCAAGAATTCGATCATGCTGGTGGAATTCGCGCTGTCGGCCATGGAGCGCGGCACGCCCAAGCGCGAAGCGATTCTGGACGCGGTCCACAAGCGCGCCCGCCCGATCATCATGACCACGATTGCGATGAGCGCGGGCATGGTCCCCTCGGCCCTGGCGACGGGGGAGGGCGGAGAGTTCCGCGCGCCCATGGCCATTGCGGTGATCGGCGGGCTTTTGTTGTCAACGATCCTGTCGCTGCTCTTCGTGCCATCGCTGTTTTCCATGATTCATGGCGCGCAGTCGCGGGTCTTTGGCTGGATCGGGCGCCGGGTCGGTCTGAACAGGCCGCGCAGGGCGCCCGCGGAGTAGTTTTGCGTCCCGCGACCGCCGGGGGCTGTCTGCCCCCGGACCCCCGAGGATATTTTTCCAAAGAAGAAAGCGGATACCGGTTTGTCGGGCGAGGGTGCGTTATGTCTTTGCCGTCTGGCGATATGAATCCGGCGATTTCAGGACGGTGACATGACGATGCGAATTCTGCCTGTCATGCCTGTCGCCTGGGTGCTGGCGACGGGTGGCGTGGCTTATTTGAGGGCATGTCTTGGTGGTTCTGGACGGCTTAGCATCCATTCTGGTTCAGAGGCCGCCCCCGGACTCAATCGAAAGCCACTGCTATCTGGCATGAATACACCATCTTTTAATGTATCGGTGCGCGCTGGGCAGTTCGGAGCTGAGGGACGTCTGCGATCAGTATTTTCCCGGACGCGACGGGGCGCGCTGTTTGGTTTAATGAGCACCGTCCTGTTGCGGACTTATTGCGCTGCGCGCGCTTCTCTTGGTGCCGGATTTTATCTTTGAATGAGTGCGGCGGTCATGGGTCTGGGGTGAAAAAGGGGCCCGTGTGGGCCCCTTTTCTATAGCGTGATCGAGGGGCCGGTCAGGCCAGCATGCCCATCGGGTTTTCCAGATGCACCACGATCTTTTCCAGAAGCTGTGCGCCGAGCGCCCCGTCGATCACCCGGTGATCGACTGACAGCGTCATCGACATGACATTGCGGATGACCACTTCGCCATTTTCGGCCACCGGCGTCTGGATGCCTGCGCCGACCGCAAGGATGGCGCCGTGGGGCGGGTTGATGACCGCGTCGAAATTCTCGATCCCGAACATGCCGAGATTCGAGATCGCGAAGCTGCCGCCCTGATATTCATGCGGGGCCAGCTTCTTGTTCTTGGCGCGATTGGCCAGGTCCTTCATCTCGGCCGAGAGGGTGGACAGCGTCTTTTGCTGCGCATCCTTCAGGACCGGGGTGAAGAGACCGCCATCGATGGCCACGGCTACGGCCACATCCGAAGGCTTCAGCTTCAGGATGCGGTCGCCTGCCCAGACGGCATTGGCATCGGGGACCTCTTGCAGGGCCAGGGCGCTGGCCTTGATGATGAAGTCATTCACCGACAGCTTCACGCCGCGACCTTCCAGCTGCTTGTTCAGCGTGGCGCGGAACTTCATCAGCTCATCCAGCTTGGCCGAGCGGCGCAGGTAGAAATGCGGGATGGTCTGCTTGGCCTCGCCCAGACGGGCGGCGATGGTGCGGCGCATGCCGTCCAGAGCGACCTCTTCGGTGTCGCGATCGGCATACATCTTGAGAACCGTCTCGGCCGAGGGACCGGCAGGCGCGGCGGCGGCTGCAGGTGCGGCGGCCTTGGGCGCATCGGCGGCGGCTGCGGGTTTCGCGCCGGGCTTGGCATCCTCGACATCGGCTTTCACGATCCGGCCATGCGGGCCGCTGCCCTTGATGGCCGAGAGGTCCAGCCCCTTGTCGGCCGCGATGCGGCGCGCCAGGGGCGAGGCGAAGATCCGGTTGCCATCGGCAGCTTTCGGCGCAGCCGGGGCGGGCGCGGCGGCTGCCGGTTTCTCGGCTGCGGCCTCTTTCGGCGCGTCCTCGGTGGCTTTCGGCGCTTCGGCCTTGCCCGAGGATTCCTGGATGTCGTCGGCGCTTTCGCCTTCTTCCAGAAGGACGGCAATGGGGGTGTTGACCTTGACCCCCTGTGCGCCTTCCTCGATCAGGATCTTGCCGATGGTGCCTTCGTCGACGGCCTCGAATTCCATCGTGGCCTTGTCGGTCTCGATCTCGGCCAGGATGTCGCCGCTATTGACGGTGTCGCCCTCTTTCACCAGCCATTTGGCCAGAGTGCCTTCCTCCATCGTCGGAGACAGCGCAGGCATCAGGATTTCTGTTGGCATCTCGCGTGCTCCTTATTTGTAGGTGACCTTTTTCACCGCATCGACGATTTCGGGCACGGTGATGAGGGCGTGTTTTTCAAGATTGGCTGCATAGGGCATGGGAACGTCCTTGCCGGTGCAGTTGATCACGGGCGCATCGAGATAATCGAAGGCATTTTCCATGATATAGGCCGAGATGTGATTGCCGATCGAGCCGACCGGGAAGCCTTCCTCGACCGTGATGGCACGGTTGGTCTTCTGGACCGAGGAGATGACGGTGTCGTAATCGATCGGACGCAGGGTGCGCAGGTCGATCACTTCCGCCTCGATCCCCTCTTCCGCCAGCTTTTCGGCGGCTTCCAGCGAATGGGCCATGCCGATGCCGAAGCTGACAATGGTCACATCCTTGCCTTCGCGCGCGATCCGGGCCTTGCCGAAGGGGATGGTGAAGTCATCCATGTCCGGCACTTCGAAGCTGCGGCCATAAAGGATCTCGTTTTCCAGGAAGATCACCGGGTTCGCATCGCGGATCGCGGTTTTCAGCAGGCCTTTCGCATCGGCAGCCGAATAGGGCATGACGACTTTCAGGCCTGGAATGGCGGCGTACCAGGCGGCATAGTCCTGGCTGTGCTGCGCGCCCACGCGCGCCGCCGCGCCGTTCGGACCACGGAACACGATGGGGCAGCCCATCTGACCGCCCGACATGTACAGCGTCTTGGCGGCAGAGTTGATTATATGGTCAATCGCCTGCATGGCGAAGTTGAAGGTCATGAATTCGACAATCGGGCGCAGACCGGCCAGAGCGGCGCCGGTGCCGATGCCGGTAAAGCCGATTTCGCTGATCGGCGTATCGACGACGCGGCGCGGACCGAACTTGTCCAGAAGGCCCTGGGAAATCTTGTAGGCACCCTGATATTCGCCGACTTCCTCACCCATCAGGAAGACCATTTCGTCGCGGGTCATTTCCTCTTCCATGGCCTCGCGCAGGGCTTCGCGCACGGTCATCGTCTTCATTGCCGTGCCTTCGGGCCAGTCGGGCGAACGATCGGGTTGCGGTGTCTTGACGGCGGCAACGGCCGATTCAGCCTTGGCGGGGGCCTTGTCGTCACCACCCGCGCTTTCGGCCTTGGGTTCAGGCGCGGCGGCGGCAGAGGTCTGGATGTCGTCGGCGCTTTCGCCCTCTTCGATCATCACCGCGATGGGCGTGTTGACGGCGACGCCCTGCGTGCCCTCTTCGATCAGGATCTTGCCGATGATTCCCTCATCGACAGCTTCGAATTCCATCGTGGCCTTGTCGGTTTCGATCTCGGCGATAATGTCGCCGGCCTTTACCTCATCGCCTTCTTTCTTCAGCCATTTCGCCAATGTGCCTTCTTCCATGGTCGGCGACAGGGCGGGCATAAGGATTTCAGTAGCCATTCTTGATCACCCTCCCTCAGGCGTTTTCTTCCGCAGAACCCTGCGGCATTTCTTTGGCGTAAATATCGGTCCAGAGTTCTTCCAGGGCGGGCTCGGGGCTTTCCTTGGCGAATTCAGCCGAATCGTTCACGACTTCCTTGATCTCTTTGTCGATCGCCTTCAGGTCCTCTTCGGTCGCATGCTTGCCCTGCAGCAGCAATTCGCGGACATGTTCGATCGAATCGCGCTCGTCGCGCATTTTCTGGACCTCTTCGCGCGTCCGATACTTGGCAGGGTCCGACATCGAGTGACCGCGATAGCGGTAGGTCATGACCTCAAGGATATAGGGACCCTTGCCTGCGCGGCAGTGGGCGACGGCCTTTTCGCCAGCGGCCTTGACGGCCAGAACGTCCATTCCGTCAACCTGTTCGCCCGGGATGCCGAAGGCTTCGCCGCGACCAAACAGGCTGGTCGATTTGGTCGAGCGCTTGACCGAAGTGCCCATGGCGTATTGGTTGTTCTCGATCACGAAAACGACGGGCAGGTCCCACAATTCGGCCATGTTATAGGTCTCGTAGACCTGACCCTGGTTGGCCGCGCCATCGCCGAAATAGACGAAGGTGACATTGTCATTGCCCAGATATTTATCCGCGAAAGCCAGACCGGCACCCAGCGGAACCTGTGCCGCGACGATGCCGTGGCCGCCATAGAAATGCTTTTCGCGGCTGAACATGTGCATGCTGCCGCCCTTGCCCTTGGAATAACCGCCTTCGCGGCCGGTCAGTTCGGCCATGACGCCGCGCGCTTCCATGCCGCAGGCCAGCATATGTCCGTGATCGCGATAAGAGGTGATGCGTTTGTCACCTTCTTTTGCGGCGGCTTCCAGACCCACGACGACCGCTTCCTGACCGATATAGAGGTGGCAGAAGCCGCCGATCAGACCCATGCCATAAAGCTGGCCGGCCTTTTCCTCGAAACGGCGGATCAGCAGCATGTCACGGTAATATTGAAGAAGTTCGTCTTTGGATGTGTTGGAAGCGGAAGTCGCCTTTTGCTTCGTGGCGGCGGGTTTCCTGGCCATGCGGCTTGTCCTCCTGAGTGCGCGGCAGAATAGTTCAGCGTTAAACTATCCGTAACCCATCACTTTGGGAGGTGCAATGCGGGAACTTCCCTTGCGTCCGATCACCTGATTTCTGCTGGAAAACCCCGTGCAAATAGGGCCTCTGCCGCCGGTATGTGCAGATGAGCTGGCAGGACGGGCCCCGGGCGGTCAGGGCAGGATGATCTCATCCGTGCGGATGTAGCCCAGTACCTCGCGGGCACGCTCGTCCAGCAGATCGATATCCAGATATTCGTCAGACAGGCGGCGGGTCAGGTTCTGCATCTGCTCGACCTCGGCGGCCAGACTGTCACGTTCTTCCATCAGCTCGACCTTTTCGGATTCGATCTGGATCCGGCGCAGGATCCCCGAGGGGCCCTGCACGGCGGCGAAGGCGAAATAAAGGCTAAGCGCCACGGTAAGGACCAGAAAGATCGTGGCGCTGATGGAAAGTCGCTGCGACATGGCTCAGCCAGTTATTCTTGTTGGTGTCGGATCATGCCACAGGGGCCGGGGCAGGGGAATCCCCTAGGCCGGGAAATGGCGGCGAAAGATCGCTTCGATCTCGGCCGCGCGGTCGCTTAGCCCGAAAGGCGGGTTCAGCACCCACATGCCGGAACCGACCATCGCATGTCCGGCCCGGACCGGAGGAAAGCGCACCTCGGAACGCAGGGCCTGCGGATGGCTGTCCATCAGCCGGTCCAGCATCGGCGGGTGACGGTTATCGCTCAGCATGGGATACCACAGCGCAATGACGCCGACATTCCATTTGCGCGCGATCTGGTCGATCTGTCTGGGAATATCGGCATAGTCGGTTTTGACCTCGTAGCTGGGGTCTATCAGCAACAGCCCGCGTCGTGGCAGGGGCGGGCAAACGGCCTTGGCCATCTGGAAGCCGTCCTGATGGTAAAGCCGGGCAAATCCGGCGACCTGCCGCAGCGCCGCGAATTCGGCGGGGTGCAGTTCGGCCAGATGGGCCGAATCCATCGGGCGCAGGAAGTGTTCCGCGATCAGGGGCGATCCGGGATAGGCGCGATCGCCATGGGTTTTGCGCACTTGATCCAGCGCGGTCAGAAGCGGGTGATCGCGGGGCAGCCAGCCATCCGCCTCTGCCCGCAGGATACCCGCGCGCGCCTCTTGCGTCTTTTCCGCCTCTGCCCCGTCCAGATGATAAAGGCCGCGCCCGGAATGCGTCTCAAGATAGGACAGGGGTTTGTCCTTGCGCGTCAGGTAATCCAGCGCCGAGGCAAGCAGCGCATGCTTGTGAAGATCGGCCAGGTTTCCGGCGTGATAGGCGTGCTGATAGCTAAGCATGGCCCCGCCATAGCCCGCAGCAGCAGGGCCTGAAAGCGATTTCTGGACGGCGGAAATGAAAAAGCGGCGACGCCCAGGGAGGAGGAGGGGCGCCGCCGCAAAACGCTGACCCGGGAGGAGGGATGGGCCGCGTATGGGTTGCGGTGCAAGCCAGGGAGGAGGAGAGGCCGACACCGCCAGCGCAGGCCTTGATGGGAGGAGAGGGCCTGTCGCATCGGTTTGCCGCAAATGGGGCGGCTATGAGGGGTGCGGCAGCGCCAGGGAGGAGGAGGGCGCCGCCGCTAAACGCTGACCCGGGAGGAGGAGTGGGCCGCGTATGGGGTGCGACAAGGGCCGAGGGAGGAGATGGCCATTGCCGCGTACGACCGGCCAGGGAGGAGGAAAGGCCGTCGCATCGATGTGCCGCAGAATGAGGCGGCTATGGGGTGCGGTGCCACCAGGGAGGAGGAGAGGCGTCACCGCTGACGGCCAGCTTAAAGGGAGGAGAGAGCGGGCCGTATTCAGGTGCCACGAACAGGGTGGCTATGTTCTTTTCGCGGCAGCCTCCTGGGAGGAGGAGTGGAGGCTGCCGCTTTAAGCGAGAAACCCGGGAGGAGGAGTGGGGCGAGGAAGTTCGAATTCTTACTTCGAAGCGCCGTAAGCAGCTTCCTGAGCAAGGCTGCGGATCATCGACCGGCTGATGCCAAGATCGTCCAGTTCACGCGTTGTCAGGGCGCTCAGTTCCCGCACGGTCTGGCGGTACACGGCGCGGCGGGCGCGGTTTTCCTGCATCCGCTGGATCGCAGTCATAAAGCGGCCACGCAGGCTGTGTTCGGCGTGGGCGATATTTGCATGTGCGACGTAAGCCATCGGATATTCCTTTCACATCTCATCATCTTGCGCTTGGCCCGGATTGGCTCTGCGCTTCGGATGAGATGAAGATGATCGTTTTTCTGCGGCTGCACAATCCTATGCTTTTCAAATGCTGCTATGCGGCATTTGCATAGGTAGCCCGCTAAACCTATTGGTTGTTATTGATGAAAATTGAGTTCATTTTGACTGTCACGGAACTGTTAGCGTTCACGCTGCAACGGCAAAGACGTAGCGTCTAGAGGTGTTTGGCCGAAAGGCCTGTCATTGCCGAACATGGTCTTGTCCTTCATAGACGGCCCGACCAAATAGAAAACCGAATGAACAAACACAGGCGATGACATGTCCGTTAACCGCGAAGTTGCCCTAAAGGAAATCGCTGACATCCCGATGCCAGACGGAAAAACCCTGGCCGAGGCCGATATCGTCAGGGCGTTCAATGTCGATGGTGGGACGATCAGATTCGTGCTGGAAGTGGCTGATTCTGCGGCCGCCCGCGCCCTGGCGCCGGTCGAGGCAGAGGCGCGCAGGCGGCTGACCGCGCTGCCGGGTGTCGATTCTGTCCAGATCGTGACGACCGCGCAGGCCGCCGCGGGTCAAGGCCAGCCGCGCGGCGAGCCGGTCCGCTCTTCCGGTCCCGGCGGGGCGGCGCCATCGCTGCAGATCGGACGTCATCCGACCGCGCAATCAGGGCCTCAGCCGATACCCGGCGTGAAAAGCATCATTGCCATCGGTTCCGGCAAGGGCGGGGTCGGGAAATCCACTGTAACGTCGAACCTCGCGGTGGCGCTGGCCAGGGCGGGGCGCAAGGTGGGGCTGCTGGATGCCGACATCTATGGGCCCTCTCAGCCGCGCATGATGGGTGTCTCGGGCCGACCGGCCAGCCCTGACGGTCAGCGGATCGAGCCGATGCACGCGCATGGCGTCACCATCATGTCCATCGGCCTGATGCTGAAAGAGGGCGAGGCCGTCGTCTGGCGCGGCCCAATGCTGATGGGCGCGCTGCAGCAGCTTTTGCAGCAGGTGAACTGGGGCGAGCTTGACGTGCTGCTGATCGACTTGCCGCCCGGAACCGGGGATGTGCAGCTGAGCCTGTGCCAGAAAGCGCCGGTCACGGGGGCAATCATCGTCTCGACGCCGCAGGATGTTGCGCTGATCGACGCGCGGCGCGCCATCGACATGTTCAGGAAGCTGAAAACCCCGGTTCTGGGGCTGGTCGAGAACATGTCCTCTTATACCTGCACCAATTGCGGGCATGAGGCGCATCTGTTCGGTCATGGCGGCGTCGCGGCCGAGGCCCAGCAACTGGGCCTGCCCTTCCTGGGCGAACTGCCCCTGCAATTGGACGTGCGCCTGGCAGGCGATTCGGGCAGTCCCGCCGCCCTGGGTGAGGGCGCGGTTGCCGATTCCTATGCCCGGCTGGCCGATCGGCTGATCAAGGGCGGCATCGCCTGATTCCACCGCATCTCGGGGCGCGATCCGCCCTTTGGGAATGTCCGGGAACGCGATCGAAGATCCTGTGGGATTTTATAGGAGAGGTGCTGTCGGGGTCTCTCCCTTCCGTGATTCCGCGTGATTCGGGGCGGGATTCCCGTGATCGCCCGGCGCAAACCTGCATGTCGCGGCAATGATCTGGCCGATTTCTGCTGGCTATGGGATTTTCTGGCACCGGTGCGCGTTTTCTATATCTTGTGGCTGATCCCAGAAAAATCACCAAAAATAGCGATTTGAGCATGGGAATGGGCATTTTTTGTCCCAAGCGGTTTGTTTTATACATCTGATATCGCCCATAATGACCGAAGAATTCCATTGCTTCCCACATATTCCCATGTCACAAATGACTCACGAAGACGGGCAGTAAAGGGGCGACAAAGACCCCGAATGGCGACGCAGGTCTCATACAGGCACCCGTTTTCCAAACAGACCGCCCGCACGTGCGAGCAGCACCTCCCCCAGGTGGCGCGTGCAGGGCGGATAACCCCGAAAAGGGGCCCAGACGATGGGAACGAGGGCGGCGGATCGGGCAGTGGCAGCAGCCCGATCCGCCCTTTCTCTTTCGGGCGGGCGAAAGAGGTGGTGGACAGTGAGGGGCGGGCCGGACTGTGGCGCGAAAGTTTAGAGGCACCGAGACCGTCAAGGTCGATGGCAAGGGACGCATGTCGATCCCGGCCCGGTTGCGTCGCGTCTTTGATGCCGGGGATCCCTCATTTCCCAACACCGCCACCGGACGCACGCAGCTTGTCGCTGTCTACGGCCCAGACTGGTGGAACTGGATCGAACTTTACACCATCGACGCAATCGAAGAGATCGACGAACAGATCGACCGGCTGACGCGCGGCTCTCAGGAACGGCGCTGGCTGGAACTGCTGATGAACGGCCAGTCCACCGATCTGGAAATCGACCGCGAGGGCCGTCTGGTCCTGCCGCTGAAGCTGCGCGAGAAGCTGGGCTTTGCCGAAGGGGTCGAGACGACCTTCGAATCGCGCGGTGACTATATTCAGGTCTATAATCCCGACAGCCGCCCGAAAGATGTCGAGGCGCTGGAGGATTTCGCCGACAAGCATGGCCCGGATTTCGACCCGCGCGCCTTCCTGGACCGCGCGGCGACGGATCACGCGGGCGAGGGCTAGGCCATGGCCGATCCGCATATTCCCGTCCTTTTGAAACCGCTTCTGAGGGCGGTCGAACCCGTTTCCGGCATCTGGCTGGACGGCACTTTCGGTGCGGGCGGCTATGCCCGCGGTCTGCTGGACGCTGGCGCCGGGCAGGTGATCGGCGTGGATCGCGATCCGCTGGTCTTCCAGATGGCCGCAGATTGGGCCGGTCGCTACGGCGACCGCCTGAAGCTGGTCGAGGGGACGTTTTCCGATCTGGACCAACTGGCCGGGCAGGTGCTGGATGGCGTGGTGCTGGATCTGGGCGTCAGCTCGATGCAGCTGGATCACGCCGAGCGCGGCTTTTCCTTCCTGCGCGACGGGCCGCTGGATATGCGCATGCAGCAGGATGGCCCCTCGGCCGCCGATCTGCTGAACAGTGCGGATGAAGCGGTGATTGCCGATGTGCTGTATCATTACGGGGAAGAACGCGCCTCGCGCCGTATTGCCCGCGCCATCGTCGCGGCGCGGCCTTTGACGCGGACCTCGGAACTGGCCGAGGTCGTGTCGGCCTGTCTGCCGCGCCCGAAGCCCGGTCAAAGCCATCCGGCGACCCGCAGCTTTCAGGCCATCCGCATCTGGGTGAATGACGAATTCCGGCAATTGGTCGATGGCCTTTCAGCGGCCGAGCGGGCCTTGAAGCCCGGCGGCAAGCTGGCCGTGGTCAGCTTTCATTCGCTGGAAGACCGCATCGTCAAGCGCTTCATGCAGGCGCGTTCGAACAGCGCGGGCGGCGGCAATCGCTATGCGCCGGTGCAGGAAAGCGCGCCCGCAGCCTTTACCATGCCCTTCCGCCGGGCCATCGGCCCGGACCCGGATGAGATGGAGGGCAATCCGCGCGCGCGTTCGGCCCTGCTGCGGGTCGCGATCCGCACCGATGCCCCCGTCGGCTCGGTCGAGGATGGCGCGCTGGCCATGCCACGCCTTCCCGGCGCGAAGGGGGGCGGCTGATGCGTTCGCTGACCTATCTGGCCTGTGTGCTGCTGGTGATGGGGCTGGCTTTCTGGGCCTATCGCGAAAATTACCGCACGCAGGCGGCCATCGGGGAAATGTCGCAATTGCAGCGTGAAATCGCCGGTCTGCGCGAAGATCTTGGCGTGTTGCGCGCCGAATGGGCCTATCTGAACCGCCCCGACCGGCTGCGCGAGCTGGTGGAACTGAATTTCGACCGGCTGCAGCTTTTACCTCAGGAATCGGGGCAGGTGATTGATCTGGGAAATATTGATTATCCCAAGCCGCCTGAACCAGCAGAAGACGGCGAAACCGCCGCATCTCAGGAGTAATGCCATGATCCGCACTCCGCTACGCCCCCTTGCCCGGATCCTGCGCGCCCGAGAGCGCGGGGAAAATCCCGATGAGATCGAAGCCGAAAACCGGCGGCTGCGGCATGAGGCGATCCAGGACAAGGCCCGCCGCCGCGCCGAGGGGCGTCTGTTCCTGATGGCGGGCTGTTTCATTCTGGCCTTTGGCACGGTGGGGGTGCGCATGGGGGCGCTTGCCTCCAGCGAGCCGACCGAGCCGACGGCACAGGTGCTGTCCTCGCAGATCATCTCGCAGCGGGCGGATATCACCGACCGCTCTGGTCGCGTGCTGGCGACGAATTTGCTGACGCATTCGCTTTACGCCCATCCGCAGCAGATGGTTGATCCGGTCGGGGCCGCGCAGGGTCTGGCACGGATCTTTCCGGATCTGGATGTCGAGCGCCTGACCCGCGATTTCACCGGCACCCGCAAGTTCATGTGGATCAAGCGCAAGATGAGCCCCGAACAGATGCAGGCCGTCCATGATCTGGGCGAACCGGGCCTGCTGTTCGGCCCGCGCGAAATGCGCGTCTATCCCAACGGTCATGTCGCCAGCCATATCCTTGGCGGTTCCGGTTTCGGCAATGAAGGTGTCAGCAGCGCCGAGGTTCTGGGCGTTGCGGGCGTCGAAAAGGCCTTTGACGGCTGGCTGCGCGATCCGGCCAATAACGGCGCGCCGCTGCAACTGTCCATCGACCTGACCGTGCAATCCGCGATGGAAGAGGTTCTGGCCTCGGGCATGGAGATCATGAGCGCCAAGGGCGCCGCTGCCATCCTGATGGAGGTCAAGACGGGCGAGATCCTGGCCATGGCCAGCCTGCCCGATTTCGACCCCAATGACCGGCCACGGCCCTTGCTGACCGGCGATCCCTCGGACAGTCCGCTGTTCAATCGCGCGGTGCAGGGGCAGTACGAGCTTGGCTCGACCTTCAAGCTGTTCCCGGTGGCGCAGGCGCTGGATTTGCAGATCGTCAATCCGAATTCGGGCATCAACACCACCACGCCCATGCGGATCGGCAAATATCGCATCAATGATTTCCACAATTACGGCGCGCAGATGTCGGTCACCGATATTCTTGTGAAATCGTCGAATGTGGGCACGGTGCGGATTGCCCAGATGCTGGGTGTCGAGCGGCAGAAGGATTTCCTGCAAAAGCTGGGCCTGTTCGATCCGACCCCGATCGAAATGGTCGAGGCGCCGACCGGCAAGCCGCTGGTCCCGAATCGCTGGCCTGCGGTGACGGCGGCAACGGTGTCTTTCGGCCACGGAATCGCGGCCAGCCCGCTGCATCTGGCCTCGGCCTATGCGACCATTGCCAATGATGGCCGCCGCGTGCGCCCGACGCTGATCCACCGCCGCACCCGCCCCGAGGGCGAACAGGTTCTGTCGCCGCGCGCATCCGAACTGGCGATCAGCATGCTGCGTCAGGTCGTGGTCCGCGGCACCGCCCGGCAGGCCGAGGTCGAGGGCTTCGAAATCGCGGGCAAGACCGGCACCGCCGACAAGCCGCGCCCGAATGGCGGCTATTACAAGGATCGCAACGTGGCGACCTTCGCCTCGGTCTTTCCGGCCAGCGATCCCGAATATGTGCTGATCGTGACGCTGGATGAGCCCAGCGTCCGCCGCGCGGGCGGCGGCGAAAGCCGCACCGCCGGCATGACCGCCGTGCCGGTGGCCGGGCAACTGGTGCGCCGTCTGGCCCCGCTGATCGGGCTGGAGCCGAAGCTGGACGAAAAACTGCCAAGTTTCGATGCCCGTTTTCAGCCGCGTGTTGAACCCAAGCAGGGCGATGGGATAAAGCTCGTCGCAAATCAGTAACGGGTGGACAGAGTGACTCCGGGCACAAAGACACTGTCGCAGCTTGGTCTGCGGGCAAAAGACGGTCGCGATCCGACGATCACGGGGCTGTCGCTTGACAGTCGCACGGTGAAACCGGGACATCTGTTCGCGGCCTTGCCCGGATCGGCTCTGCATGGCGCGGATTTCATTCCCTATGCACTGCGCATGGATGCCGGGGCGGTTCTGACCGACCGCGCAGGCGCCGAAAAGGCGGCCGAGGCGCTGGCCGGATGGGATGGCGCTTTGGTCATCGCCGAAGATCCGCGTGCCGCGCTGGCCGGTGCGGCGGCGCTGTGGTTCGAACGCCAGCCGCAGCATGTGGTCGCGATCACCGGCACCTCGGGCAAGACCAGCGTGGCGAATTTCACCCGCCAGATCTGGCAGATGCTGGGCCATAAGGCGATCAGCGTCGGCACCATGGGCGTGCAAGGCGATTTTCAGGCCAAGCTGCAACATACCACCCCCGATCCGCTGACGCTGCACCGCATTCTGGCCGAAGCCAGCGCCGAGGGCGTCGACTATGCCGCGATGGAGGCATCCAGCCACGGTCTGGACCAGCGCCGTCTGGACGGAGTACAGGTCGAGGCGGCGGCTTTCACCAATTTCAGCCAGGACCACCTGGATTATCACGCCGATTTCGGCGAATATTTCGCGGCCAAGGCACTGCTGTTCAATCATATCCTGGAAGAGGGTTCCTCGGCCGTTATCAATATCGACAGCGACCGAGGCCGCCAGATGGCCGATATCGCCAATGATCGCGGGCTGGCAATCACCACGGTCGGTCGGCACGAACATGCGATGCTGCGGATTCTGGATCAGCGCTATGATTCGACCGGGCAGGACCTGCGCTTTTCGGTCATGGGGCAGCCCTATCTGATCCGGCTGGGCCTGATCGGCGGCTTTCAGGCGGAAAACGTGCTGCTGGCCATGGGGCTGGCACTGGATACGGGCGGCGTTGCGGAACAGGTCATTCGGACCTTGCCGGAACTGGAAACGGTGCGCGGGCGGATGCAACTGGTGGCACAGCGCGAAAACGGCGCCGCCGTCTTTGTCGATTATGCGCATAAACCCGGGGCGGTGATCGCGGCGCTGCAATCCCTGCGCCCGCATGTCATGGGCCGGATCGTCGTTGTCCTGGGCGCGGGCGGCGATCGCGACAAGGGCAAACGTCTGCTGATGGGGCAGGCCGCGCGTGAATATGCGGATGTGGTGATCGTGACCGATGACAACCCCCGGACCGAGGATCCCGCCACCATCCGCGCCGCCGTCATGGAGGGCGCAGGCCCGGACGCGATTGAGGTGCCGGACCGGGCCGAGGCGATCCTGCGCGGTGTCGATGCGCTGCAGCCCGGCGATGCGCTGCTGATCGCGGGCAAGGGGCACGAAACCGGCCAGATCGTCGGGCAGGATGTCTATCCCTTTGACGATTCCGAACAGGCCTCGGTCGCGGTTGCGGCGCTGGATGGCAAGATATGAGCCTGTGGACCGCAAGCGATGCGGCGGCGGCCACGCAGGGGCAGGCTGTCGGGGACTGGCACATCACCGGAATCTCTATCGACACCCGCACGATACAGCCGGGCGATCTGTTCGTTGCGCTGAAGGACAGTCGCGATGGCCATGATTTTGTGGCGCAGGCGCTGGAAAAAGGCGCTGCCGCCGCCATGGTCAGCCGCATTCCCGAAGGCGTAAGCCCGGACGCGCCCTTGCTGATCGTGTCCGACGTCCTTCCCGCGCTGGAAGCACTGGGCCGCGCCGGTCGGCAGCGGATGGCGGGCAAGGTCATCGCCATCACCGGATCGGTGGGCAAGACCTCGACCAAGGAAATGGCGCGGATCGCGCTGGCGGGGCAGGGGCAGATCCACGCGGCCGAGGCCAGCTATAACAACCATTGGGGCGTGCCGCTGACTTTGGCCCGCATGCCGCAGGACACCGATTTCGCCATTATCGAGATTGGCATGAGCAATCCGGGAGAGATCGCGCCGCTGTCGCGTCTGGCCCGTCCGCATGTCGCGATGATCACCACCGTGGCCGCCGCCCATCTTGAGGCCTTCGAGTCGCTGGATGGCATTGCGCGCGAGAAAGGGGCGATCTTTCAGGGGCTGGAGCCTGTCGGCACCGCCGTCCTGCCCGAGGAATTGCCCGTCACCCCGATCCTGCGCGACTGTGCGGATGCGGCCGGGGCGGTCGTTCTGGGCTTTGGCCAGCACGGCATGGCGCGTCTGGTCCATGCAAAACCCGAAGGCGAGGCTCTGACCTGCCGCGCGCGCATCACTGGCGAGACGGTCGATTTCACGCTGAACACCACCGGCACCCATTTCGCGGTGAATGCGGTGGGCGTGCTGGCCGCGCTGTCGGCAGCGGGGGCCGATCTGCAACAAGCCGCGCGGGGCATTGCCGACTGGCAGCCGCCCAAAGGGCGCGGCGCGGTCGAGGATCTGGGCGATATCCGCCTGATCGACGATGCCTTCAACGCCAATCCGACCTCGCTTTCCGCCGGTCTTGCCACGCTGGCCGCCTTGCCGGGCAACCGTCGCGTCGCGATTCTGGGCGACATGCTGGAGCTTGGCCCGCAAGAGGCGCAGATGCATCGCGATGTTGCCACCGATCCGGCGATGGCCGCGATCGATCTGGTCCACAGTGCCGGGCCGCGCATGCGCCACCTGCACGAGGCGCTGCCCAAGGACAAGCGCGGCCTCTGGACCGAGACCGCCGCCGAACTGGCCGCACAGGTTCGGGAACTATTAACTGCCGGCGATATCGTGCTGGTGAAAGGGTCGAAATCCTCGAAGGTTTCGGCCGTGGTTGACGCTCTGCGAAAATCGGTGCAGACGCCCACGCCTTGAAACGAGGGGATGACGAATGCTGTATTGGCTCAGCAGCCTTTCCGAAGGGGGCGACCTCTTCAACCTGTTCCGCTATATCACCTTCCGGGCGGGTGCGGCATTTTTCACCGCTCTGATCTTTGGCTTCATGTTCGGCAAGCCGCTGATCGGCTATCTGCGGCGGGTCCAGAAAAAGGGTCAGCCAATCCGCGATGACGGGCCAGAGACGCATTTCGCCAAGGCGGGCACCCCGACCATGGGCGGTATCCTGATCCTGTCGGCGCTGTTCGTATCCACGCTGCTCTGGGCGCGGCTGGACAATGGCTATGTCTGGATCGTGCTGCTGGTGACGGCGGGCTATGCCGCCATCGGCTTTGCCGACGATTACGCCAAGGTCAGCAAGAACAACACCAAAGGTGTCTCGGGCCGGGTGCGGATGGGGCTTGGCCTTGCGCTGGCGCTGCTGGCCTCGGGCTGGGCGATGTATCTGCATCCTGCGGGGCTCAGCGGTCAGTTGGCCTTGCCGGTGTTCAAGGACGTGCTGGTCAATCTGGGCCTCTTCTTCATCCCCTTCGGCATGCTGGTGATCGTGGGCGCGGCCAATGCGGTCAACCTGACCGATGGGCTGGACGGGCTGGCCATCATGCCGGTGATGATAGCGGCATCCACGCTGGGCGTGATTGCCTATACCGTGGGGCGGGTGGACTTTACCGAATATCTGGGCGTTCACCATGTTCCCGGCACGGGCGAAATCCTGATCTTCGTCGCCGCTCTGGTCGGTGGGGGCTTGGGCTTTCTGTGGTATAACGCGCCGCCCGCCGCAGTCTTCATGGGCGATACCGGATCGCTGGCCCTGGGCGGGGCGCTTGGCGCCATCGCCGTGGTGACAAAGCACGAGATCGTGCTGGCCATCGTCGGCGGCCTTTTCGTGGTCGAGGCGCTGTCGGTCATCATTCAGGTGCTGTATTTCAAGCGCACCGGCAAGCGTGTCTTCCTGATGGCGCCGATCCACCACCATTTCGAGAAGAAGGGATGGGGCGAGGCGCAGATCGTCATCCGCTTCTGGATCATCGCGCTGATCCTGGCGCTGATCGGGCTGGCGACGCTGAAGCTGAGGTGATGCGTGTCGAAAAATTTTTACAACACTCTGGAACAGCGCGCCAAGCGTTTTGACGACTTCATCGCGCGCCTTCTTAGGCTGCTTGCGATTGCTGCACTGTCAGCGACCTTGTTTGCGTTTATCCAGACTCTGCCAAGTGACAGCTCTAGGGATAAGATCATTTATTCTGTGCTGCTGCTATCGCTGTGTATCCCGTCAGTGTTGGCGATCATACAGCTATGGTTCTTGATGTCGTTCTGGTTACCCGATCTGAAAATTGTTTGGCACTTCATTCTTTTCTTTTTTGTATTCGTTCTTTTCCTGTTCTTTGTATCAATTGCTTTTCTACAGCCTGTAGCCCTTCTCATTGGAGCAACTCAATGATCCCGGTTCAAGGCGTCGAAAATCAGACCATCGCCGTGCTGGGTCTTGGCCGCTCGGGCAAGGCGACGGCGGCTGCGCTGGCGGCGGGCGGGGCGAATGTCATCGCCTGGGATGACGGGCAGGACACGCGCGAGGCTGCCGAGGCCGACGGCCTGCGGATCGTCGATCTGACGCGCGACGATGCCTGGCATGGCGTTGCCGCGCTGATCGTCAGCCCCGGAATCCCGCATCTTTACCCCCGGCCGCATCCGGTCATCGCCAAGGCCTATGAGCTGTCGATCCCGGTGGATAACGATATCGGGCTGTTCTTTCGCAGCTATGCCAGCGCGGATTGGGACGGGTTCGACCGCATGCCTCGGGTGATTGCTGTCACCGGATCGAATGGCAAATCGACGACGACGGCGCTGATTCACCATATCCTGACCGAAGCCGGTCGTCCGACGCAGATGGGTGGCAATATCGGAACGGGTGTTCTGTCGCTGGAACCCGCCATTGATGGCGAGGTCGTGGTGCTGGAATTGTCCAGCTATCAGACCGATCTGGCCCGCGCGCTGACCCCGGATGTCGCGGTCTTTACCAATCTGACCCCCGATCATCTGGATCGCCACGCCGGTCTGGGCGGCTATTTCGCGGCCAAGCGTCGGCTGTTCGCCGAAGGCGGGCCGGATCGCGCCGTGATCGGCGTCGATGAGGTCGAGGGGCTTTATCTGGCAGATCAACTGGCGATGGGTCCGGCGGATGATCGGGTGATCCGCGTGTCCTCGGGCAAAAAGCTGGACCGCGCGGCCTGGTCGGTCTTTGCGCGCAAGGGTTTTCTGGCCGAATATCGCAAGGGGCGGCAGGCGGGCTCGATCGATCTGCGCAAGATTACCGGCCTGCCAGGCGCGCATAATCATCAGAACGCCTGTGCCGCTTATGCCGCCTGCCGTGCATTGGGCCTTGCCCCGCGCGAGATCGAGGCCGCTTTTGCCAGCTTTTCCGGCCTGCCGCATCGCAGCCAGACCGTCGCCGAGATCGGCGGTGTTCGCTATGTCAACGACTCCAAGGCAACGAATGTGGATTCGGCGGCCAAGGCGCTGCAGGCCTTTGACAGGATCCATTGGATCGCAGGCGGTTTGGGCAAAGAGGGCGGGATAGCCGATCTGGTCCCGTATCTGCAGCGCGTGACCAAGGCCTATCTGATCGGCCACTCAGCCCGCGACTTCGCGCTGGAAGTCGGTCAGACGCCGCATGAGGTGGTCGACACGATGGAGGCTGCCGTTGCCCGCGCCCATGCCGAGGCGCAGCAGGGCGACACCGTGCTGCTGGCGCCCGCCGCCGCCAGCTTTGACCAATATCCCAATTTCGAAAAGCGGGGCGAGCATTTCACCGCATTGGTGCTGGCGCTGAAGGATCAGTGACCGGCCCAGCGGGGTGGCCGTTTTTCCAGAAATGCCGTGATCCCCTCATCCGTGTCGGGCAGCATCATATTCGCGCAGATCGCGTCACCGCCGGTCTGATAGGCCGCGTCCAGCCCCTGCCGAAGCTGTTCATAAAAGGCGCGTTTGCCCATGCGCACCGCCTCGGGCAGTTTTGACGCGATCTGCTGCGCCATCTCCATCGTTCCATCCGACAGCTGATCGGCGGGCAGAACACGGTTCAGCAGACCCAACTGCAATGCCCGATCCGACAGGATAAAATCGCCGGTGGTCAGCATCTCGAAGGCGGCCTTGGCGGGGATCGCCCGGCTCAGCGCGACCATGGGGGTGGAACAGAACAGCCCGATATTCACCCCATTGACGCCAAAGCGCAGACCTTCGGCCGCAACGGCCAGATCGCAAGAGGCGACCAGCTGACAGCCCGCAGCGGTGGCGATGCCCTGAACTTCGGCAATGACGGGCTGGGGTAGGGCGGGAATCATCTGCATCATCCGGGCGCAACTGCTGAACAGATCCGCATAGGCCGCGCGCCCGCCATCATCCGCCGAACGCGCTGCCTGCATCTGCCGCAGATCGTGGCCCGCGCAAAAGGCCTTTCCATGCGCCGCAAGAATGACCGCGCGGACCGTGTCGTCCCCCGCAATCTGCGTAAAGGCGGCGGACAGGGCCGCGATCATTTCCTGCGACAGGGCGTTGTAATTGGCCGGGCTGTTCAGGACCAATCGCGCGACATGGCCCTGATTCTGACGCAAAACCAACGCTTCCATCTTGATTCCTCCTCTGATTACGGAAAGCCTAGGCCGCAAAAGCGGATGGGGGAAGTATGGACGTGGTGATGGATGCCGAGGCGATGAACGCGTTTCTGGCGACCGAGTTTCCGCAGGTAAACGGGCAGTTCCGGGTCGATCATGTCGGGGAAGAGGGCGTTACGGCCCGCCTGTTGGTGAATGACAGCCATCTGCGCCCCGGTGGCACGATCAGCGGGCCATCCATGTTCGCGCTGGCCGATGTCTCTATCTATTGTGTGGTGCTGTCGCGGATCGGCAAGGTGGCCCTTGCGGTGACGACCAACGCCTCGATCGATTTCCTGCGCAAGCCGGTGGCGGGCAAGGATCTGCTGGCGAAATGCCGGTTGCTGAAACTGGGCCGGGCTTTGGCCGTGGCGGATGCGCTGATCTATTCCGAGGGCAGCGACGATCCGGTGGCGCGCTGTTCCATGACCTATTCGATTCCGCCGAAAAGGTAGGTTTTCAGGCATCTACGCCAAGGTATTCAGATACCTATTTTGTAAAGCATTGCTTTGAAACGAATAATTCGCCTTCTGCGGACTTGATTTATGCGCGACGATCTTCGATATACCGCCATCTCGAATTCAAACACGACCCTGAAGGGACGACAGATGAAAACCTATACCGCGAAACCGGCGGAGATCGAGAAGAAGTGGATCCTGATCGACGCCGAGGGCGTCGTTCTGGGCCGTCTTGCTACGATCGTCGCCAATC